>JAUHXL010000017.1 GCA_030426945.1 bacterium | reverse complement strand
GGAAGCCCGGGTCGTCCCGCGCCTCGAGCCACGCCGCCTCGAGCTCCTCGAGGCAGGGCACGAGCAGCTCGCTCACGTAATAGCCGCCGAAGCGCCCACCGAAGGTGCCATCGGATCTCATCGCTGATCCTCGGCCGCCGCGCGGGCGGCCCGACAGAAGGCGACGACGCGGTCGGGGCTCGGCACCCCGTCCACCTCGACGCCCGAGGCGGCGTCCACGCCGTGCGGGCGCACCCGCGCGACGGCGGCGCCGACGTTCTCGGGGGTCAGGCCCCCGGCCAACAGGAAGGGCAAGGGCAGGCGCGCGCCGCGCAGCGCCCCGTGGTCGAAGGGGCGGCCGCCGCCGGGCGTGGGCGCGTCGAGCACCAGCAGATCGGCGACCTCGGCGAAGGCGGCGCAGGCGTCCAGATCGGCGGCGTCGCGAACGGGCAGCGCCTTGATGACCCTCAGCCCCGTCGCCCGCAGGGCCGCGCAGTCGGCGGGGGGCTCGCCGCCGTGCAGCTGCACCCACCCGAGCCCGACGGCCTCGGCCACGGCCCTCACCTCGTCGACCGTCTGATCCCGGAACACCCCCACCGGGGTCACCGTCCCCAGCGCCGCCACCAGCCCGCGCGCCGCGTCGGGCGTGACGCACCGCCGGCTGCGCGGCCAGAAGTTCAGCCCCGCGAGGTCGGCGCCGGCCGCGGCGCAGGCCCGCGCCGAGGCCGCGTCGCGCACCCCGCACACCTTCACCGCGACGGCCACCCGAGCGCCTCCATGAAGCCCGCGGGATCCTCGGCCGCCATGATCGCGCTGCCCACCAGGGCCGCGTCGGCGCGCTCGCGCATCCGGTCGACCGCCGCGCGCTCGGTCAGGCCGCTCTCGGCCACGCGCAGGCGGCCCGCCGGCACGGCGTCGAGCAGCCGCGTCGCGTGATCGAGGTCGATGGTCAGCGTCTTCAGATCCCGACTGTTCACCCCGATGACCCGCGCGCCGACCTCGACGGCGACCCCCAGCTCCCGCGCGTCGTGCACCTCGACCAGCGCCTCCATGCCCAGCGCGCGGGTCTGCCCCAGCAGCGCCTCGAGCTCGGCCGGCGCCAGCACCGAGGCCATCAGCAGCACCGCGTCCGCGCCGTGCGCCCGCGCCTCGTGCAGCTGGTAGGCGTCGACCACGAAGTCCTTGGCCAGCAGCGGCAGGTCGGTCGCCGCCCGCACCCGCGCCAGGGTGGGGTAGCCGCCGCCGAAGAAGGGCGCGTCGCACAGCACCGACATCGCGTGCGCGTGCCGCCGGTACAGGCGGGCGACGTCCTCGGGCGAGGCGTCGGGCCGGATGGGGCCCTTCGAGGGAGAGCGCGGCTTGAACTCGGCGATCAGCGCCAGGCCCTCCGCCGCCAGCGCGCCCGCGAAGTCGCGCGGCGGCGCGGGCGGCGTGGGCAGCGCCGTGATCGGCCCCCGCCGCGCCTCGAGGTCGGCCCGCGTCCGGGCCACGATGCGCTCGAGGACGCTCATCGGGCGCTCGCCGCGCGGTAGCGCTCGAAGGCCTGGTACGCCGCCCCGCTGCGGAGCAGCTCGCGGGCGCGCCCGACGCCGGCGCGCAGGTCGGGCGCCGCGCCGCCCACCCACAGCGCCGCCCCGGCGTTGAGCGCCGTGTGCAGGTGTCGGGGGCCCAGGTCGTCGCCGCGCAGCACGGCCACGAAGCGCTCCGCGTTCTCGGCCACCTCGCCGCCCGCCATCGCGGGGAAGGGCGCGGGCGCCAGCCCGAGCTCGGCCGGCTCGACCGACGACGCCTCGACCCGGTCGCCCTCGACCCGCCACACCCGCGTCGGCCCGCTCAGCGCCAGCTCGTCCAGCCCGCCGTCCCCGTGCACGACCAGCGCGCGCTCGGTGCCCAGCGCGGCCAGGCACTCCGCCAGCAGGGGCGCCGCCGCGGCGTCGCTCACGCCCAGCAGCTGCCGCCGCACGCCGGCCGGGTTGCAGATGGGCCCCAGCAGGTTGAACACCGTGCGCACGCCCAGCGCGCGCCGCACGGGCGCCAAGGGTCCCAGCGCCGGGTGGTGGCGCCGCGCGTTGAGGAACACCAGGCCCTCGCGCAGCCGCGCCGTCGCGCGCGGCACGTCGAGATCGATGTCGACCCCGAGGTGCTCGAGCACGTCCATGCTGCCGCACTTGCCGCTGCTGGCGCGGTTGCCGTGCTTCGCCACGCGCACGCCGGCGGCGGCGAGCACGAAGGCCGCCAGGGTCGACGTGTTCAGCGTGGGCAGGCCGCTGCCGCCGGTGCCGCAGGTGTCCACCGCGTCCGCCCCGCCGGTCACGCCGCGGGCGTGGCGGCGCATGACCGTGGCGAAGCCGGCCAGCACGGGCGCGCTCACGCCGCGGATGGCCAGCGCCGCCAGCAAGGCGCCCGCCGCCGCCTCGGGCACCTGCCCGGTCAGCAGCTGCTCCATGACCGCCTCGGCGGCCGGCCGATCGAGGGCGTCCCCCGCCACCAGGCGGCGCAGGGCCTTCACGACGCCCCCGCCGCGTCGGGGCCGAAGAGGAAGTTGCGCATCATCTGCCCGCCGTCGGGCGTGCCGATGCTCTCGGGATGGAACTGCACGCCTTCGAGGGGCAGCTCGACGTGGCGCAGCCCCATGATCACGCCGTCGTCGGTCTCGGCGGTCACGACCAGACAGTCGGGCAGGGCGGCGCGGTCCACCGTGAGGGAGTGGTAACGCATGGCCTCGATGGACGTGGGGAGGCCGGCGAAGACGCCGCGGCCGTCGTGGCGCACCCGGCTGGTCTTGCCGTGCATGATGGTCGGCGCGCGGACCACGCGCCCGCCGAGGTGATGCGCGATGCCCTGGTGGCCGAGGCAGACGCCCAGCAGCGGGCGGTCGGGGCGGGCCGCGCGGACGAGATCGGCGCAGACGCCGAAGTCGCGGGCCACGGCCGGGTTGCCCGGGCCCGGCGACAGGACGACGTGGCTCGGCGCCAGCGCCTCCACCGCGTCGAGCGTGATCGCGTCGTTGCGCGCGACCACCACGCGGACCCCCTGCGCGCCGAGGAGCTGCGCCAGGTTGTGGGTGAACGAGTCGTAGTTGTCGATCAGCAGCACCGTCGTCACCGCGTCCGCTCCTGCGCGCCGCCCGCGTTCAGCTGCTTCACCGTACTAGTACAGTGGCGCAGGCGCGTCGTTTATGACCGACGGCGAGCGGGCCTGTCAACCCGCTCGGCCCGCATCCCAGCAGTGATCGGCGGGCCAAGCCCGAAGGCCTCCCCCCTTCCCGCGATCCGGGGTGCCTTTCGGTGAGTGGCCCACGCGCGTCGCAAGCGTACCGTGGAGCCGGCGCTCCTGACGGTGCTCGCGTTCGCGGCCCTGCGTGGTGGTTCTATGTGCTGCTCACCTTGCGCGTCGTTCAGGCCGAGCCCGGTCAGCCTGGACGTCCGTGCGCAAGGGGGTGGGCGAAGGACGGCCATCGCAGCCCGGCGAGGTTGGCCTCGGTGCCGCCGATCAGGACGGCCAGGGCCGTCATCGTCAGGTCCTTCCACGGGATGCCGCGTTTGGTCTCGCCTCGGCGGCTGACGTCGCGGTGCAGGTGCATCAGGTTCAGCCCGACGCGCCGTAACAACTTGACCACGAGCTGGCCGTGCGTGGCGTACAGCCAGGGGCTGTCGTCTTCGTCGTAGTCGCGGTCGAGTGTTCCGTGGACCTCGTTCTCGACGCGCCAGTGGCCGCGCACAATCCCCAACCACTGGTCGGCCGTCAGGTCCTTGGGCGCCAAGCTGCTCACGAAGTAGCGGTCCTCGCAGCTGACCTTTCCGCCGTCCTCGACGACCTCTCTTTGCACGCGCACCATGGTCTGGAGGTGCGACCAGCCGTGGTATTCGGCCGCCTCGCCAGTGAACCAAACCCGGCGGAACTCCAGCTTCCCGTTGTTCACCACTGTGGTGGACTGCGCCGCCGGCGGCGTCCTCCTTTGAGGACCGAAAAGGCGTTCTGCCTCGTCGATCAGGGTCGGCTGCGTGTCCTTGAGCGCCATGGGGTCGTGCCCACCGTGCTGCCGGACCGCAGCGGCGTTGGCCTCGCTGGTCATGCCCGCATCCACCGTCACCAACTGGAAGAGGTCCAGCCGATCATAGGCCGCATCCAGCCGGTCGAGCACCGCCTGGAAGATGCCCATCTCGTTCGTGCCGGCGGGCACGGGTACCGCGTCGAGCACGACCGGCGCTCGCGCCGAAACCAGCGCGCAGGTCATCGTGCGTAGAATCCACCGACCGTCCTGTTCCTGCGCGTAGGCGCCCTCGGGAAGGCGCGTCACACTGTACTTCCCGTCGATGGCGCACACGCCGAAAGGCTGCCCTTCCGTTGTCTTGCGAATGACCGCCCTCCCGAATGCGCGGGCGGCAATCTCATCGCGCGGCGCTGTCCGCGCGGGTTCGCGGCAACGCGGCGGGTCGGGACACCATTCAGTGCTGGTGGCGCCGCGGGCCGGCGCGCCGGCCGACCAGGTCGAGGTCAGCCTGCGGCTGTACCAGCCGGCGGCCGATCTGCAGCCGGAGATCGCCGAGATCTACCTCTTCGACAACGGCGAGGTGGCCGACCTCGTCGAGGTGCAGCGCGGCCCCTCGGCGCTCGCGGCGAACAAGGACGTGATCGGCCAGACGCTCAACGCCTTCGAGACGCGCATCGTGATCGTCGCGCCCAACCTCGACCGCATGCCCTCGGGCGAGCTGGCGCGGCTGATCCTGCGGCGCCGCGCGCCCCAGCCGATCAGCATCCGCGTGCTGCGCGCGCCCACGCGCTTCGCGCCCGCCGAGGCCGACGCCGCGCTCAACGCCGGCACGGCCGCCCACCGCGTGCCCCTGGAGATCCCGTGATGCGTCGCTTCCTCGCGCTGGCCGCGCTCCTCGCGCTCGCGTCGACCGCCTGCGACGACGACGGCGGCGGCTCGACGCCGGTCGTGAACGACGTGGCGCCGGTGGACGCCGCGCCGGTGGACGCCGCGCCGGTGGACGTCGACTCGGAGCTCATCCCCGACCCGGTGTGCCTCGTCGACAGCGAGTGCCCGGATGGGGCGTATTGCCAGGAACGGCCCGGCCAGCTCGAGGGCATCTGCGTCCCGGGCTGCCGACGCTCCCCCGACAGCTGCGAGGCGGCCGATCCGCGCACGTTCTGCGACGCCGAGACCCGCGACTGCGCGGACAAGCCCTGCGAGGCCGACCCGGACTGCGACGCCGGCCGCTGGTGTGACGCCGGCGCTTGCCGCGTGGGCTGTCGGCTCGAGGGCGATGACTGCGGCGACGAGGCGTCGCCGTCGGCCTGCGATCCGGCGACCCACACCTGCCGCCCGCTCGCCGCCTGCTGTTCGGCCGAGGACGCCTGCAGCCTCACGCTCGAGGGCGCCTGCGACGGCCAGCGTCTGGTCGGCGTCACCACCTGCGAGGCGCAGCCCTGCACGGCCCGCTGCGCGCGCGACGGCGAGTGCGCCGTCACCGAGTACTGCGACACCTTCGGCCGCTGCCGCGGCGGCTGCCGGGTGGACGAGCCCGGCAGCTGCGCGCCCGACGAGCGCTGCGCGCCGACGACCCATCGCTGCGTGCAGGCCCTGTGCACCACCGACGACGAGTGCGCGCCCTGGCAATACTGCGACGGCGTGCGTTGCCAGACCGGCTGCCGCACCGAGCCCGACACCTGCGAGGACGGTCTGCGCTGCGACGCGGCCCGCACCTGCCGGCCCATCTGCCTCGACGACGCCGACTGCGCGGCGGGCTTCTGCGACGTGGCCGCCCGCCTGTGTCGACCGCCCTGTGATCCGGCGACGCATCTGCCCTGCGCCGAGGGGGAGCGCTGCGACGCCGAGACGCTGCGCTGCGTGGCCGGCTGCGCCGACGACGGGGTGGGGGAGGGCGCGCCTCTGCTCGGCAACGGCGAGGCGAGCGATCGGGTCGTCTGCCCCGAGGTGATCGACCGCAGCCGGGTGGCGCTCGGGGCCGGCGAGCGGGTCCAGCTGACGCTCGGCTACGACGCGGCCACCGGGGGCCCGTTGACGCTCCGCCTGACCGACGCCGACGGCGCGATGCTGGTCGAGGACGCGCGGCTCGACGCGCCGCGAACGCTCCGCTTCCCCGCGCTCGGCGCGCCCGCCTGGCCCGGCGGCGAGGTCCACGTCGAGGTGCTCGGACCGCGCCGCACGCCCTACCAGCTCGAGGTCGCGGTCGGTCGCTGCTTCGCCGACCCGCGTGATCCCGACGACGACGCGGCGGCCACGGCCACGCCGGCCGGGCGTCGCCAGCGGGAGCGTTTCACCGACACCTGGCGCGGCAGCGTGTGCCGCGACGACGTGGACTACTACTGCTTCCCGATGGTGGCCGACGACGGGCTGCTGATGAGCCTGGTCGCGCCCGCCGGCTGCGGTCCGCTGAGCGCGGCCCTCGCCCCGCGCGCGCGCTTCGAGGCCGGTGACGCCGCGTCGCTGCCGATCACGGCCGCCGTGGGTCCAGCCGGTGAGACGGTCTATCGAGCGTTGGGTGAGGCCGAGGCGGGCGCGTTCACCGACGAGATGTGGTGCCTGCGCGTCGCAGGGGCCGCGGCCGACGCCCAGTGCGAAGACTACGACCTGAGCCTCGAGTTCCTCCGCCGCGGCACCCTGTGCACCGACGCCCTCGAGCCCAACGACGGCATCGGCGCCGCCGCGCCCCTCGACGGCGAGGGGCTGCTCGCCGGCGCCGACGGCCGGCTGCCCACCGGCGTCGATCTCGAGCTGCCGCTGACGCTCGAGCTGTGCGAGGGCGAGGTCGACCTTTTCCGCTTCCAGGCCGACGAGCGCGACGTGCTGCGCGCGTGGCTCGAGGGCGAGGACGTGCGCGGCGAGCTGACGGTGCAGCTGCTCGACGCCTTTGGCCAGGCGCGGGGCGACGTGGGCCGCGTGACCAGCCGGGAGGCCGACGCGCGCGGCGCGCTGACCATCGCGCCCACCGCCGACACCTACTTCGTGCGGGTCGCCGGCCAGGCCGCCAGCACCGGCCGCTACCGCCTGTTCGTGCGCCGCGAGGCGGCCGCGGGCGTCTGCGCCGAGGACCTGCACGAGCTGCCGGACGTGCGCAACGATCTGAGCGCCGACGCGACGGTGCTGATGCCCGCGGACGGCCGCGCGACGGTCAACAACGCCGCCATCTGCGATCCCGCCGCCGACCAGCGCGACGAAGACTGGTATCGCTTCGTGCTGCCCGAGGACGCCAGCGCCCTCTGCGTCGAGACCCGCTTTCAGAACGCCGACGGCGATCTCGACCTGCAGCTCTTCCGCAGCGCGCCGGGCGGCCCCCTCTGCGGCCCCGGCGGCGTCTGCGCCGAAGGCGCCTGCGTCGAGGGGCGCTGCGCGGAGCCGGTGGACGAGGCCTCCACGACGGCCAGCGGTGAGTTCGTGCACCTCGCCCGCGGCGAGGCCGAGCCCGGCGTGTACTTCGCGCGCGTCTTCGGCGCGGGCATGGCCAGCAACACCTACGACCTCACCGTGACCGAAGTGGCGACCCAGGCCGACGCTTGCCTCCGTGACTTCCGGGAGCGCGAGCAGGCCAACGACGATCCGCGCACCGCCACCGATCTCGGCGCTCGGCGCGCCGTCGTCTGCGACGCGTGGCTGTGCCGCAACGAGCGCGCCAGCGGCGACTGGTATCGCATCCACGTGCCCGCCCGCGCCGACCGAACCGTGCACCTGACCTTCGCGCCCCGCACCGACGGCACGCTGCTGCTCGGCTTCGTCGACCCGGAGAACCCGGCCGCCGCCACCGAGAGCGCCGAGCTACAGGCCAGCGTGCAATGCCTCAACATCGAGGGCGGCCCCACCGGCGTGGACGTCTTCGTGGGTGTGACCGCCGACACCATCCTCGACGACGGCGACAGCCGCGTGGACTACGTCCTGCAGGTCGCTCCCACCGATCTGTCCCGCACCCCCCGCGGCGCCTGCGACACCCTCAGCGGCGGCCTCTTCCGCCACCTCGCCTGGCCCACCGCGCGGATCGTGCGCTGAAGAAAGGGTAGGGAGGCAGGGCGTTCACCCCCTTGACCTTGACCTTGACCTTGACCTTGACCTTGCCCGAAGACCCCGGCCCAACCGGCCACTCACCTACGACTGCACCCACGCTGAGCTGGCGCGCCCCGGGCGCCTTGCGTCGGATTGGAGCGGGGCGGCGCGGGGAGAAGGCAGGGTCGGGGGAGAGGTCAAGGTCAAGGGGCCCTTCGGGCAGGTCAAGGTCAAGGGCAAGGTCAAGGTCAAGGTCAAGGGGCCCTTCGGGCACGATCCAACGTCATCCGCACCGCCGTCAGCGCGCTCATCGCCTTGCGAACACACTCCTCGTGCTCGCTCGCTGGCACCGAGTCGTACACGATGCCCGCGCCCGCCTGAATCTCCACCCGATCCGCACGCACCACCATCGTGCGAATCGCGATGCACGTATCCATGTTGCCCGCGTAGTCGAAGTACCCCACGGCCCCGGCGTACAGCCCGCGGCGGTGCGGCTCCAGCTCGGCGAGCAGCTCGCAGGCGCGGATCTTCGGCGCGCCGCTGACCGTGCCGGCCGGGAAGCACGCGCGCAGCACGTCGAAGGCGTCGCGCCCCGGCGCCAGCGTCCCGCGCACGTCGCTCACCAGGTGCATCACGTGGGCGTAACGCTCCACGTGCAGGGGATCCTCGACGCGAACGCTCCCCGTCGCCGCCACGCGGCCGACGTCGTTGCGCCCCAGGTCGAGCAGCATGCGGTGCTCGGCCAGCTCCTTGGGATCCGCCAGCAGATCCTCGGCCAGCGCGCGATCCTCCTCCGCCGTGGCGCCGCGGCGCCGCGTCCCGGCGATGGGGCGCACCAGCAGCTCGTCGCCCTCCAGGCGCACCAGCACCTCGGGCGACGCGCCGACGACCGCGAAGTCCGGGAAGCGCAGAAAGAACATATAGGGCGAGGGGTTCAGCGCGCGCAGGGAGCGATACAGCTCGAGCGGATCCACCGCGGCGTGGACGCAGGTGCGCTGGCTCACCACCACCTGGAACACCTCGCCGGCGACGATGGCCTCCTGCGCCCGGCGCACCGCGGCCTGGTAGTCCTCGGCCGTGCGGTCGCTGGTCACTACCCAGGCGTCGGTGGTGCGCGCCTCCGGATCGAAGGCCCAGGGCGCCGGCGCGGCGGCTGGCGCCGTCACCCGCTCGACGACGGCCTCGAGGCGCGCGACGCCCGCCGCGTACGCCGCCGCGCGGTCGCCCGCCAGCGGTACGTGCGTGATGCACACCAGCCGGTGGTTCAGGTGGTCGTAGACCAGCACGTCGTCGCACAGCCAGAAGAAGGCGTCGGGCACCGGCGCCGGCCCCGGGGGCAGCGGGACGCCCTCGAAGGCCGCCATGGCGTCGAAGGCCAGATAGCCCACCGCGCCGCCGCTGAACCGGGGCAGGTCGGGGCGCTGCCAGACGCGCCGGTCGGCCAGGGCGCGCTGCAGCGGCTGCAGGGGATCGCGCTCCTCGAACGACTCGGTCTCGTCGCCCCGCACGCGCGTCGCGACGCCCGCCTCCACGCGCAGGTGATCGTGCAGGCCGAAGCCCAGCAGCGAATAGCGCCCGGTCAGCTCGCCGCCCTGAACGCTCTCGAGCAGGAACGCACCGCCGGGCGCATCGGCCAGGCGGCGGAAGACCCCCAGCGTCGTCGCGCCGTCGACCACCAGCGTCGTCGTGAGCGCCACGTGGGTCTCGTCGCCCCGGTGCTGAAGCACCCGATGCAGGGGGGGATCGCAGGTCATGCGTCGCCCTCGGCGTCCGGCTCGAGCCCGCGCAGCGTCCGCAGGGCCAGGTCGAAGCCTCCGGCGCCGTATTGAAGCTGCCGGCTGCCCCGGCTGACGGTGGCGATGGACACCCCCAGGCGGTCCCGCACCACCCGGTGCGTCTCCCCAGCGGCCAGCGCCTGCATGATCGCCCACCGCTCGCCGATCTTGCGCGCCTCGGCCGGGCTCAGCAGGTCCGCCATCAGGCGCTGAACGTCGGCGGGACGCTCGAGCGCGGCCAGCACCGTCACCAGGTCGGCGGGCAGCGGCGTCGGCTGCGCGTCCGTGTCTCTCGTCATGGCGCCTCCGGGGTCGACGCCGGCACTGTACTAGTACGATGATGCAGGCGCAACGGCCGCGGCGGCGCCGGGTCTGCTCACGAGCCGTTGGTGGTCGCTCCCACCGGCTGTCAGCTATCAGCAATCAGCTGTCAGCCGGGCCCCGTACGCCGTGCCGACTTCGGGACCGGCCGGCAAGGTCGAGGCGCCGGGCTACCGGGCAGAAGGTACGATCGCCGCGACGGAGCTGAAAGCTGACTGCTGAAAGCTGATAGCCCGACCGTTTCGACGAGGCGTACGGTGGAGCAACGGGTTTGCATCACACCCGGCGGCGCCATGCCCGTTGCCTGGGCCGCTCGGGCAGGGCAGGGTGGTGCCATGCGCTGGACCCCCCCGATGATCCCGTGCGTCGCGCTGCTCCTGCTCGGCGCCGCCTGCGACACCGCTCAGCAGCCGCCGCTGGAAGCCGGCTCGGGCGCCCCGGCGTGCCTGCCCGACGAGGTGCGGCCCTGCCTGTGCCCGGATGGCAGCGAGAGCGTCGCGGTGTGCCGCGGCGACCGAACGCTCACGGCCTGCGGTTGCGGAGACGCCGGGCCGCCCGAGGATCGCGACGCCGCCCCGCGCCGCCCCGACGCCCGGGCGCCCCGCCGCGACGCGCGACCGCCGGCCGATGTCGGCGCCGTCGACGCCGAGCTCGACGCCGAGCTCGACGCCGAGGTCGGCCCGGACGCGCGGCCCGACGCTGCGGTCGACATGGCCGTCGACGCCGCCCCGGATCGGGGTCCGCCCGACGCCGCGCCCGTGCCCACCGTCTGCGCCGCGCCGCCCGACGCCGTGCGGGTGGCCGGCGTCGAGGTCTTCCGCTACGAGGCCAGCCACCCCGCGGCGACCGAGCACCTCGCGTTCCCCGGCGCGCGGTCGAGCGGCGCGGCCGTGCCCGCGCCGCCCGGCGAGCCCGAGGCCTGCAGCGTCGCCGGCGTGCGCCCTTGGCACTCCGTCACCTGGGTCGAGGCCGACGCCGCCTGCGCGCGCATCGGCTGGCGCCTGTGCGGCGCGGCGGAGCTGGCGCGCGCCTGCGGCGGCCCCGCCCGGCAGCCCTGGACCTTCGGTGATCGCTGGGAGCCCGGCCGGTGCAACGTGCTCGGCGCCTGGGTCGCGCCCGGCGCCGAGCTCTCGAGCGAGGCGCCCACCGGCGCCTTCGGTGGCTGCCGCAGCGCCGAGGGCCTGTTCGATCTCACCGGCAACCTGTGGGAGTGGGTCAGCGACGGCCGCGCCTACCAGGGCGCCGGCTGGCGCACCATCGCCGAACGCTTCCGCCCGGCCGACATGGTGTGCGACGTGCAGGCCGCCCCCGCCGATCCCGAGTACCGCAACCCCGACGTGGGCTTCCGCTGCTGCCGCGCCGCGCCCTGAGGCGGGACCCGGTCAGCGCGGCGCCTTCGCCACCAGCAGCGCGTTGACGCTGCCCCAGCGCACGCTCTCGCGCAGCCACCGGCCGCGCGCCCACCGCCGCACCGTCTCCACGTCGTCGCTGCTGAGCGACGCCGACAGGCGCGCCGCGTACCCCGGTCGGTCGCCCGCGCCGGCCCACCATCGCTCGAACAGCGCCGGCGTGACCCGCACGCTCTGATGGTGGGTGAGGCACTCCACCGACGCCACGAAGCCCGCGTCTCGGAAGGCGCGCCCTAGATCCTCCGCGTCCCAGCGCACCAGCGGATCGCTCGGATCGGCGTAGAGCGCGTCTTCCGCCGCCCGCCAGCGGGCCACCAGCGCGTCATCGAGCCCCTCGGGTCGCACCAGCGCCGACAGACGCTGCGCGCGCCGCGGGACGGGCTCGGCCAGCACCACGCGCGCCCCCGGCGGCAGCGTCGACGCCAGGGCCGCGGCGACGGCGCCGAACGCGCCCGAGCGTCCATCGAACACCGCGTGGCCCACCACGCGATCGAAGCGGACGCCGGCCGCCTCGCGCGCCAGGGCGGGCCCCAGATCGAGCAGCGGCGCGCCGAAGACCGTCGGGCGGGCCAGCGCCGGCAGCGCGTCCACCTGCGCCCGCAGCGACGCGAGCAAGGTCGCCGCCGCGTCGGCGTCCGGCTCGCTGACGCACGCGTACACGCCACCCTCCGGCACCTGCCGCAGGGCCTCCCAGGTCAGCAGCCCCGTGCGCGCCCGCAGGTCGAGCACCAGGTGATGCCGCTTGCAGGCCGCCGCCTCGAAGACACGATCCCGCAGCGCGCCCAGCCGCGCGCCCTCGCCCGCGGTCGCGCGCCGCACCCACCGGCTCACCGCCGCGTCCTCCGGCCCCGAGGTCAGCCCGAGCGGTTCGGGATCGCTCCCCTCGAAGGCCGCGAGCTGCGCCTCGCGCCGCCGCGCGACCTGATCGGCGATGCCCGCCTCGAACCCCTGATCCGAGGGCGTGTAGAACACCTTCCCCTCGAGCCCCGTGGGCAGGTACTGCTGCGCGACCCAGTGATCCCGGTAGGCATGCGGGTACAGATAGCCTTGGCCGTGCCCGAACTGCTCCCCGTCGCGGCTGGCGTCCTTCAGGTGGTCGGGCACGTCGCCCGAACGCTCCGCCGCGACGCTCCGCAGCGCCTCGAAGAAGCCCATGGTGCTGTTGGACTTGGGCGCCGTCGCCAGCACCAGCGCCGCCTGCGCGAGGTGGTATCGCCCCTCGGGAAGCCCGATCCGATCATAGGCCGCCGCGCAGGCCTCGACCCGCACCAACACGTCGGGATCGGCCAGCCCCACGTCCTCGCTCGCCAGGATGATCATGCGCCGGAACAGGAAGCGCGGCTCCTCGCCCGCGTGGACCATCCGCGCCAGCCAATACAGGGCCGCGTCGGGATCCGAGCCCCGGCAGCTCTTGATGAAGGCGCTGATCGCGTCGAAGTGCGCGTCGCCCTCCTTGTCGTACAGCACCGCCCGTTGCTGAATGCTCTCTTCGGCCACGTCGAGCGTCAGCCGGACCACGCCGTCCTCGCCCGGCGGCGTCGTCGATACCGCCAGCTCCAGCGCGTTGAGCAGCGCCCGCGCGTCGCCGTTGGCCACGTCGACCAGGTGCTCGAGCGCGCCGGGCGCCGCCTCGACCGCCCGGTCGCCGAAGCCCCGCTCGGCGTCGCTGAGCGCCATCTGCGCCACGCGCCGCAGGTCGTCGTCGGTCAGCGGCTGAAGCTGGAAGATGCGCGAGCGGCTGACCAGCGCCTTGTTCACCTCGAAGTAGGGGTTCTCGGTGGTCGCGCCCACCAGGATGACCGTCCCGTTCTCCACCCAGGGCAGCAGCGCGTCCTGCTGCGCCTTGTTGAAGCGATGCACCTCGTCGACGAACAGGATGGTGCGCCGCCCGAACTGTCCGCGAATCTCCTGGGCCCGCTCGATCGCGCCGCGGATGTCCTTCACGCCCGACAGCACGGCGTTCAGCGCGATGAACTCGGCCTTGGTGGTGTTGGCGATGACCCGCGCGAGCGTCGTCTTCCCCGTGCCCGGCGGCCCGTAGAAGATGAGCGACCCCAGCTGATCCGCCTGAATCGCCCGCCGCAGCAGCCGCCCGGGCCCGATGATCGCGTCCTGCCCGACGTACTCGTCCAGGGTGCGTGGCCGCATGCGCGCCGCCAGCGGCGCCTCCTCGCGCGCCGCCTTCTCGCGCCGGTGATCGAACAGGGTCTTCATCGGCGGCCAGGGTAGCGATCCGCGCCGGACTCCGGTAGCGCCGCGGAATCGGGTACGGTGCTGCCCATGCAGCGCGCACTGCCCGACGTCTGGAACCGCCGCGTCGCCCGCCTGCCCGCCGAGGGCGTGCTCCTCGTCGCCACGGATCTGCAGGGCAACCTGGCCGACTACGAGCGCCTCAAGGACCTGTACGCCGCCGAAGACGCCGCGGGGAACCAGCCGATCCTCGCGCTCGTCGGCGACCTCGTACACGGCCCCTCGCCCGAGCTCAACGAGCCCGACGCCTGGCCCAGCTACTTGGGCACGCCCTACGCCGACGGCTCCGCGGCGCTGATCCGGGACTTCGACCGCTTCACCCGCACCGCCCGTGCCTTCAGCCTGCTCGGCAACCACGAGCACGCCCATATCGGCGGCCCCGTCGTCCCCAAGTTCTACGAAGACGAGGCCGCCGTGCTCGACGCCGCCCTCGGCGACGCCCGCCGCGACACCCATGGCTTCCTGCGCACCTTCCCGCTGATCGCGGTCGCCCCCTGCGGCGTCGTCCTCACCCACGGCGCCCCCGCCGCCACCTGCGCCACCCCCGAAGACTTCGAGCGCCTGACGTACGCCGGTTACGAGCGCGTCGGCATCCACCGCATGTACGCCCACGACGTGCTCGGCGCGCTGCTTTGGGCCCGCAGCGCCACCGACGCCCAGGCCCGCGCGCTGCTGCAGACCTTCTTCGGCGCGCCCGAAGGTGTCGTCGCCTTCGGCCACGACGTGGTGCACGAAGGCTACGAGAAGGCTGGGAACCACCAGATCTGCGTCAGCACCTCGTACGGCCTGTTCGACCGCGACAAGGTGTACCTGCGGCTGGATCTCGCCGCGCGCTACCGCGGCGTGGCGGATCTGCGCGAGGGGGTGGAGATCCGGCGGCTGTACGGGGGGGGAGGGGGGCACGGCGGCCCAGAACGGGGTTGATCGGCGCGCGGGGCGCGGCCATTCTGCCTGGACGCGGCAACGGGGCGGGGCGCGGGTGCAGAGCTGGGATCTGTTCATCGACGAGTCGGGCGACTTCGCGACGACGGATGATCGCGCGCCCGACACCGTCGTCGTCGGTGGCGTGCTGGTGCGGCGTCACGACCCGCGCATGCGGGGTGACGGCCTTCGGCGCAGCCTGAAATGGACGCTGCCTTTCCTGCCGTGGCCGCTTCACGCCAACCGGATCAACCAGGTCGTCGTGCTGCCCATCGCCTGCGCCGGGCACGCCAAGGTGGACGCCGACACCCGACGCGACGCCGAGGAGGTCGTCGCGTGGTGGTCGCGATCACACCCGGCGCCGCTCGCGAGAGCGCGCGACGCCGTCGCTCGCGGCGAATACCCCGACTACGCCGACGCGCGGGCGCTCCGGGCAGCGCTGCGCAAGCGGACCGATACATGGCTCCGTTGGCAGCAGCACAGCGATCAGGTCTTCGGTCTGCTCGTCGCCGTGGCGCGCGACTTCGGGGCGGTCGAGGCGCCCGAGGCGCTGGCGCCCTGGACGGCGGTCGTCGCGGGCGAGGTCGCGCCGCGGAGCGTCGAGATGGGCGAGCGCTACGCCGATCTGCTGGTCGCCGCGGTGCAGCGCGCGGTCGATCTGCTCGGGCTCGGGCCGCACGCCGAGTTGACGGTGCACCCCGGCGGGCGGCACGTCCGGCCCGGTGCCTATCTGACGCCGAGCCTCGTGCGTGCGTGGATCGCCGCGCGGGTCGGCGCGGCGGCCGGCGTGAAGACCCTGATCGCTCACGTCGACCACGCCGACGGCAACCGTCGGTTGGACGCGCGGCACGTCTTCGCGGACTTCGTCTGCAACCGCGCATATCACCTGCTGCGCTCTCGTCCGTCGAGGGCGCTCGATGACTATGGGGCGGCTCTCGAAGACCGCACGGGGCACCGGGTGTGGACGGGGACGCTGCGCCCACGCTCCCATCTGGCCGCGGGTGGTGAGCCGTTCACCTGGCTGAAGGGCGCGCGTCACGGAGCCGGCTCGCCGCGCCTCGCGCCCGATGGTCAGGTCTGGGCGTGGGCGCAGGCGCTGACCTGGTGGCCCGGGGAGGGCGACGCGACATGAACGCCGGGGATCCGGACCTGCTCGCGGCGCTGACGGCGCTGGGGCCCGAGACGCGCCGCGGGTTGAGTCAGCGCGAGCGTGAGGGCCACTTCCGGACGCTGAGCGCGGCGATCGAGCAGATCGGCCCGCGGGACGCGGGCGCCGAACTCGACGACGCCCGCCAGGAGGTGCTCTGGCGTCTCGCCCGGCATGGCATCAGCGCCTCCGCCGCCGTGCGCGTGACGACATCGGCCCAGGCCCACGCGTACCTGCGCAGCGCGGTGCAGCGGCAGCTCGCGTCCACGTGGCGGAGCAGGCACGCCCGCGCGCCGTCCTTGGACGACGCGCCCCTGGCCGCGATGCACGATCGGCGGAATCCGACGCCGGAGGCCGCCGTGATCCAGGCGCGATCGGCGAGCATCGAACGGTGGATGGAGCGGGCCAGCGACTCGCTGCGCGCGTCGCTGGTCGAGTCGGTGGCGGCACAGATGACGCCCAGCTCGGCGGCCGAGACGTTCCGGGAGGCCGTCGAGGCCAAGCTGGCCATCGCGCTCCGGGAGCGGACCCAGGCCGAGATGGCGCGCGACGACGTCGGCGACGACGCCACAGCCCTGAAGAAGCGCATTGCCGCGCTCGGCAAGGCGCAGCAGCGGGCCATGGGGCGGCTGCAGCAGGCCGCCGCGGACGCCGCTGCGGACGCCCTGCGGGGAGAGCTGGCGCTTCACGCCGACCGGCTGACCCAGACACCGGAAGCGCGGTGGCTCGTCGAGGCTCGGCGGGCTGCCGCGGGCGCAGCGCCTCGTCAGCGGCCCGCGGACGAGGCGCGGTTCGCGGCCGAGTGGGCGGCGCGGACGGGCGGGCCCGCGGAGCCGAAGGCGGCTCTGCGCACATTACGGCGGGACCAGCTCCATGCCCTCGAGGTGCTCGCACACACGCTGTTGGGGGCGCTCGCCGAACGGCTCCGGCAGACGGGTTTGGAGCCCTACGCCCCCGAACAGGTCGATGCGCTGGCCTGGCTCGGTCTGCTGCGTCACGCTCGGACGCAGCAATCGGCGCCCACGGCCACCCGCGAGAGGCGCGGAGGCGGCAATGCTTAGGCAGGTGTCCGGTGCGGCTCGTTGGCCGCGTCGGTGGGGTGAAGCGGCGACGAACCGCTCGAGGTCGTGATGACGGACGATGGACAGCGAACCGCCGCGGAAGACGTGCGCGAGGCCGCTCACGCGGCGGGTGGTCGCGAGGTGGGTCGCGAGCGGATGTCGACCTTCGGGGCCGGCGTCGGGAAGCTGCGCGGCGGCGGCGCGCCGGTGTCACTCGAGGGTCTGAAGCTGGACGCGGTCGATTGGGTCGACGCCGGTGCGGCGGCCGCCGCGGTCGGGCTTCGGGTGCACTTCGGCGAAGGGGTCGTGGCGGTCACCTCGCTCGGCGACGCGGCGCTGAGCGTCAGGACCAGTGGCGGCTTGCGGACTCACCAGCGCAGCGAGGGCCTGGTGCTGCTCGCACCGGCGGGTGTCGGGGCCGCGGCGGTGATGGCGCCGGACGGCGCGGGCGTGCTGGTCGACGCCGAGGGCGACACTGTCGGGTGGTTGGCCGGTGGGCGAGGCGCCCCGCCGCCACCCCTCGAGGCCTGGCGTGCGCTCGGGGTCGACGCGGCGCTGTACGAGTGGGCTCGCGAGGCGATCGACGTGGGATCGGAGTGGGGCCGAGCGGTGGGCGCGGGGCGGGTGCTTCGCCTTGCGCGAGCCTCGTCCGCGCGGCCGGCCGACATCGTCCGCGCGGTCGCCGAAGACGCGCCGTTCGCGCTGACGCACGCGGTGGACCTCTGGTCGTGCTGCCATGCGCCCGCTCAGCTGCGCGCCCTCGATGATCGCGTCGCGACGCGAGCGAGTCTATTGCTGGACGAGCTGGACGCGCTCGCGACCGAGTGGGCACCGGACGACGACGCTTGGCGGGCGCTGGTCGTCGGGCTGCTGCGTGATCGGGACGATCTCGAGTCGGCGTGGCAGGTGCGCGCGGCGAGCGGCCGCTCGGCAGCGTTCGAGCGCGAGGTAGCCTTGGTCGACGAGCGGCTGGAGCCATTCGTCGCGGCCCTGCCCGTGCGGCGGTTCGCGCCGGACGCGCTGCTGGCGCGAGCGGCCGACGAGGACGACATGGCGTACTGGGCCGCGCCGGCCTGCTTCGGTGGCGACGAGGTGCGCGCTTGAGCGAGTTGGTTCACCGCCTGGTCTCGGGGTGCCGCCTCGAGGACGAGAACGACATCCGCGCGGGTCAGGTGCGCGCCGCGCTGAACGCCGGGGCCTGGGCGTGGCCGCCCGCCCACACGGAGGCCGGTCGCCGCGCGCGATCCTGGCGGCCCGCGCCGGCGCCGGTCGTCGGCGCCGTGCTCGTCCTCGCGGTGGACGGTCTGCGGGGCGGGGCCTACGCCGTGGGGGCCGCCTACGAGGGGCGGTCGGTGGCCTGGGCGCCCGGCGTCCGCGACACCTGGCAGCGGGCGATCGGTGCCGCCGCGGCCTCGCTGCCGCTTCTCTGGCGGCCGCTGGACCGTCTCGAGCCGCTGCCCCCCACTGCGTTCCTGATCGGCGCGGTGCAGGTGGGATCTCGTGATCGGCCTCACGCCGCCCTCGACGGCACGTCGGCCGGCCTGGCCTTCGCGCTGAGCGTCAGCAGCCGCGCGCTGAACCACCCCCTGCCGGCGAGGTTCGCCGCCGTCGCCGAGGTCGACGCGCGCGGATGCACCGCGCCGGTGTCCGATGCGGGCTTCGTCGGCAAGCTCGCAGCCCTGCGCGCGTGGGCCCCTGCGGTGGACACGTTGTTGGTGCATCCGAAGAACGCCCCTTCGGCCGAGGCTGCGGTCCGTGCGGCGGGCGCCGACGTCTCGGTCGTGCCGGTCGAGACCGTCGCCGGCGCGATCGACGCCGTGTGGGGCGACGCCATCGCGGCCGAGGTCGAAGCGCAGGGGAGGGCGCCCGAGACCCGCGCCGATCTGGTCGATGCGGTCTTCCGGCTGGCGCTGATGCCCCACGCCGCCGTCCCCGCGTGGCGCCCGGTGGCCCTGGCTGGGGCCCGCGCGCTCGAGGGCTGGGGCGCGGCGCTGCCTGCGGACGAGCTGCTACGCTTGCGCGTCGCGACCGCCATCGCGGCGCGGCACGCGCACCTGCCGGGGCAGCCGTTCCCGACGCTCCCGGACGCGGTGCTCCTGCGGCTGCCGCTGCCGCTGCGCCTCGAGCTGGTGGCGCACGCGGTGCAAGCGTGCACGGACACGGGCACACCTTCGACCGACGAGGCGATGCGACTGGTCGAGCGACACTTGCGGGTGGGCACGGAGGCCACCGTCGGTCACCTGAAGCTGCTGGGCGCCCTCGGGCGCCTGCAGAGCGTCACCGGCCGAACCGCCGAGGCGCTCGACAGCGCGCGGCGGGCGGCGCGTGGGCACTTCGAACGCTGCGCCTACGAGCAGGTCAGCTATCCGCTCTGTGAGTGGCTGCGGCTGGCCGCGGCGGCGGGGGATCTCGCTTCGTTCGGCGAAGCGAGCGAGCTGGCCGACCGGGTCCGCGCCCTGGCGGGTGGTCGCGACGTCGGAGAGTGGTTCGTGCGAACGGCGCATGCCTGCGGATCTGCCCGGCTGCGAGCCGATCGAGTGCCGAACGCGCCCGGACACGCACAGACGGCCGGCGCACTCCAGGCCATCGTCGAGGCCTTTCGCGGAGGCCGACTCGAAGTGCGGGGGGCCCCCGCCTTGCGGGCGTTGCACTTGCTCGCGCTGTCGGAGCGTGATGACGCCGCTGCGGGCGGGTGGCGCGAGACGCTGGGCACGCTCGAAGACCTGACTGGCGCGTGGCTCGCCGATCTCGACGCCGCGACGCACGGGCGGTGCGGTGCCCCAACAGCGCAGGTCGCCCTCGCTGCGCTGCAGCAGGCGGCACCCCAGACGCTCGCCCACCTGATGGCTGCGCCCCTGGCCGATGGCGGTGGCCGGGCCGCCTACGTCGCCCGCTACTACCCCTACTGAGTCAGCGACGGGACGCGCGCCATGCACAGCCTGACCGATCTGCACTACGTCCGCGCGCGCTTCACGCTGACGCCCGATAGACCCACGACGCTCCCTCCGTTCCTGGGCTCGACGCTGCGCGGCGCCCTCGGCCACGCGCTGCGCGCGGTCACGGGAGACGTGCACCGCACCGACGACGAGCGCCGGGCGCTCGCCGACACCTGCCCCTACCTCAGCGTCTTCGGCGATCCCGCCGTGGATCCACCCGGCCGCAACCGGGTCCGCGGCTTCGTGCTGCGTCCGCCGCCCATCGACGACGCCCCGTGGACTCCCGATCGACCGCTCGGCTTCGACGTCACGCTGCTGGGCCACGCGCAAACCGCCCTGCCGGCCGTCGTGGTCGCGGTCGGCCGCATGGCGCGCGAGGGGCTCGGCGCGGACCGCGCGCCGTTCGAGCTGACGGCGGTGACCGACCTCGACGGCGAGGCGCTCTGGGCCCCGGGCGGGATCGTGCGCCCCCCGCGGCTCGAGCACGGCGCCGACCTGCGCGGCCGCGGCCCCGACCAGGTGACGATCGAGCTCGCGAGCCCCCTGGGCCTGGCCGAAGGCCGCGACCTGGTGCCGGTCACGCCCGACGCTCTGCTGCGCGGCGCGTTCCGCCGGCTCGTCAAGGTGCTGGGCGATTGCTGCGACGGACAGGCACATCCCAAGGAGGGACGCTGGGTGCGTGCCATCGCCCCCGAGATTCGGGTGCTCGACGCCGACCTGCAGCCCTACGCCGTGCGCCGGCACAGCAACCGGCAGAAGCGGCAGCAGACGTGGCCCGCGTGGCGCGGTCACCTGACGCTGCAGGGCCAGGCGGTCGCCGAGCTGGCGCCGCTGCTGCGCGCCGCCGAGGTGCTGCACGTCGGCCGCAAGACGGCCTTCGGGTTGGGCGCGCTCGATCTGCGTTGAGGACAGCGTGTCCGGTTCGCGCGGCGCGGCGCGTCGAATGAGTCGGTGAAGGGCCGGTGAGGCCGTTGACAGCAGGCACGGCCTGTGGCGGAGTGACTCGAGAGTCAGGAAGGGCGACCAGCACATGAGCAAGTTCGACGCGGGCGCGTGCGTCGTCGAGGTGCGTGAACGCCTCGCGGCGGCGCGTCACCGGGTGGGGTCCAGCGCCACGCTGCTGGCCTACGATGCCAACGCGATTCAAGCGTTCCTGGCGGCCAGTGACCGGCTGCACGCGATGCGGGGCGCCAGCGCCCTGGTCAAGGCGTTCGACGGCCGCGCGCTGACGGTGGTGCCTGGCGCGGGGCTGTTCGGGGGGGGCGGGCGCGGCCTGCTGTTGCTGAAGCCCGAGGAGGTCGAAGCGACCGCCGCGCGCCTGGTCGAAGACTACCGCGCGACGACCTTCGGCGGCGCGCTCGCCGTGGCCACGGCGACGCTCGCCGGCGATGAAGCAGCGAGCCTGCGTCTGCTGCGCGCCCGGCTGGATGTCGCCAAGGACGCCGCGCCCCCGCCCGCGTCCACGCTGGTCGAGCGGCCCGACGATCACAGCCGCTGCCAGGACTGCCACACCCGCCCGGTGGATCACCCTCGGCAGCCGCGGCGCGACGAGACGGTGGCCATCTGCACGCGCTGCCGCGATCTGTACGCCGAGGGGGTGCGGGTCGCGGGAGACGAGGACGAGCGTGGGCTGACCTTCGAGGATCTCACCGTCCAAGGCGTGCGCGGCGTGGGCAACCGCATCGCCACGCTGTCGGCCGACGGCAACGAGATGGGGCGCCTCTTCGGCGGGCTGGAGACGCTCGAAGCGCAGGCTCTCGCCAGCGAGGCCGTGGCCCGCATCTTCGCCGGCGCGGTGGGCGCCGCGCAGGCCGCTGCCGACGCCGCCTACGTAAAAGAACAGACGAAGCCGAGGGGGCAGGTCACGCCGGTGGCCGGGGGCGACGACATCCGGGCGTTCGTCGGGCCCGAGGTGGCGCTGCCCTACGTCGAGGCCCTCGTGGAGCGCCTCGAAGCCGACCTCGACCACGCCGGCGATCGCCTCGACCTGCCCGAGGCCGCCGCGGACGCCTTCGCCCACATCGGCCTCGGTGGCGGCCTGCTGGTCGCGCCCTTCGGCCTGCCCGCCCGCCGCCTGCTCGACCTCGCCCACGGTCTCGAGCGCGAGGCCAAGAAGAAGTGCGGCGCTGGGGCCGCGCGCTCGGGCTTCCGGGTGGCCTTCCTGCGCTCCGGCGACGAGCTGTCCGGCGGCGATGATCGCCGGACCGCCGAGCGTGCGCGCGAGCTCGCCAAGGCCGACCGCGCGCAGGATCGACGAAGCGAGGTGTTGGTGCACAGCGGCGCGGTGCCCGACGGCGCGCGACCGTGGCGGCAAACGCTGGACCGCGCTCGCGCCCTGGCGAAGGTCCCGCGCGCCCAGCGCAGCGTCCTTCGCCAACGCGACGCCATGGAGCCCGGCGAGTGGCTCAACCTCTTCCGGTACCAGGTCGCCCGCAACGAAGAGTGGCGGCGCTACTACGCGGCGGTCGGCGACGACTGGCGCACGCTGCCCGCCGAGCAGCCCGACGCCCGCATCCCGAGCTGGACCGAGCAGGAGCTCGCCCGCTTGGTGCAGCTCGAGAACGACGCCTTCGGGAGGGACGCGAAGTGACCGCCCTGCGCACCCCCAGCCCGTTCCGCCTGACCGTCACCTGCCCGCGCGGCACCGTGCTGGTCGGCGGCTACAGCAGCGTGCCCGAAGAGCTCGACGCGGTGCACGCGCGCCGCGCCGACGGCCGCGCCATCATCCCGGCCAGCGCCCTGCGCGGCGCCCTGCGCGAGGGGCTCGAGGCGCTGCTGCGCGGCGCCGGCCAGCCCGCCTGCGCGGGCGGCGACGGCGTCGACCCGGCGGCCGTCTCGGGAGGCGGCGAGCCGCAGCCCTGCACGCTCGACGACGGACAGCCGTGCGTCGCCTGCCGGTTGTTCGGCACCCGCCGCGACACGCTGCCGACCGGCCAACGCACCTTCTCGGCGCTGGTGGTGGGCGACGCCGTCGCGCCCGAACCCACCGAGACGACCATTCGCCACGGCGTCAGCCTCGACCGCAAGCGTCGCAGCGCGCGCAGCGGTCTGCTGTTCAACCGCGAGCTGCCGCTGCTGTCCAACCAGGACGACGCCCCGCACTTCGTCGCCGAAGGCCGCCTGACCGATCCGGCGCTGCGCGACGCCTTCCTGGCCGCGATGCGCATCACCCAGCACCTGGGCAGCGGGCGCAGCCGAGGCCTGGGGCGCGTCGACCTTGCGGTCGAGTGGCTCGAGCCGGCCGAGGACACGGCGCCGTCGGCGGACTTCGACGGCGAGGGCGTGGAACTGCTGCTGACGCTCGACAGCCCCGCCTGCGTCGGGCAGCCCTTCGGCTGGGAGAACCTGCGCTCCAGCCGCACCGAGATCCCCGGCTCGGCCCTGCGCGGCATGGTCGGCTTCGCGCTGGCGGAGGCGCTGCAGGACGCCGACGACGGGGCCTTCCAGCAGTTGGTCGAGGCCGACAGGGGCGCGATCTTCGACTTCGCGTGGCCCACCAGCCCGCAGGTCCAGGGTCAGTGGGCGGCCCCCTGGCCGCTGACCGCGCGCGTCTGCAAGCGCCACGCGGCGGACCACGCCCACGCCGCGACCGACGGTCTGCTGGATCGGCTGCTGCTGACCCTGGCCGACGGCGAGGCCGAGGCGCGGGTGGCCCAAGCCGTCGCGCAGACGGGCGAGCGAGGCTGCACCGCGCCCGGCTGCGGCGCGCCCCTGAAGGCGCGGGCCGGCTGGCGCACGCGCGACGCCGACGCGCCCATCGCCACCCGCGTGGTCACGCGCCTCGCGCTCGACCGCCGCCGCCGCTCCGCCCGGCAGGGCGCCCTGTACCAGACCGAAGTGCTCGAGCCCGGGCTGACGTTCCGCACGTCCGTTCGGCGTTTGCCCGCCGGCACCGCCGACCGCCTCGCGCTGGCGCTGCAGCAACCGCTGAGCGTCGGCGCCGGGCGCAGCCGCGGGTGGGGGCAGCTGAGCGTCGAGGTCGCGCCGCGCAAGGCACGCGACGATCTGGCCCCGCGCCAGCGCCGCTTCCGACAAGCGCTCGAGCGACGCGCCGAGGCGCTCGGCGTCCAGCTCGACGCGCGGCGCTATGTCGCGGTGACCCTGCTGGCGCCGCTGCTACCAGACGGCGCGGACGACGACGGCGCGGGCACGCTGGCCGCCGCCCTCGACCTCGACGTGTCCGGTTGCGCGCTGCGGGTGCGTCGCTTCGGGTACGAGAACGGGTGGGACCAGCGCGCGGGCCGCCGGGCGATGCTCCGCTCGGTGGTGGCCGGCTCGGTGTTCGTCTTCGACCTCGGCGAGGCCGCCACCGACGTGCACCTTCGGACGATGAGAGACCTCGAGACCGACGGCGCGGGGCTGCGCCGCACGCAGGGCTTCGGCCGCGTTTTGTTCTTCGACCCGGCTCTGCTGATCGAGCCGACGGATGCAGGAGTCAAGAGATGAGCAAGGACGCGCTGCGCGCGCACCGGAAGGCGCTGGTCAAGGGGGCCGAGAAGGTCATGACGGCGTACTTCGGCGGCAGCTACCCGGCGGGCGCCAGGGAGAAGAAGGAGCTCGGCAAGACACAGCTGTCTCAACTCATCGGGGTCTGCGCCGAAGCCGCGTGCGAGGAAGAGATTGTCAACTACCTGCGCTACCAGGTCGCGCGGGACGTCGGTTGGCGGGCCAGCTTGGTGGAGCCCTTGGTCGAAGGCGCGCGGAAGGTCACGAGCACCCTCGTTGACGATGAGCAGCGCGTCCAAGCGTGGCAGCGCTACGCCACGTACCTGTCCCGCGCCTTCACCTACCACAAGGCCGTAAACGGGGGTGACGCGTGAACGCCCCCGACGACTTCCACGCGCTGCGCCGCCGCGTGCGGCTCAGCGGCCAGCTCGTCACCCGCACGGGCCTGCGCATCGGCGCCGGTCAGCACGGCGACGCCGACGCCGTCGATCTGCCGGTGCTCCGCGACGCCGACGGCTACCCGTTCATCCCCGGCGCCTCGATCAAGGGCGTGGTCCGCTCGACCGTCGAGTCACTGGTCCGTGGCCTTGGCCAGCCGGAGCGCGAGGCCGCCGTCCACCCCTGGTGGGCCTGCAACCCCACCGAGAAGAAGGGCGGCTGCGGTGACGTGGGGCGCGGCGACCGCGAGGCGATGAGCGTCGACGCGCACTGCGTCGTCTGCCGCCTGTTCGGCAGCCACCTGCTGTCCAGCCACGTGCGGTTCAGCGACGCCCTCGCCCTCGATCGCGACGACCCCCCGCCCATCGAGCTGCGTGACGGCGTCGGCATCGACCGCGACCTGCGCACGGTGTCCGGCGCGCTCAAATACGACTTCCAGGTCGTCGCCCCGGGCACCCGCTTCGGCCTCGAGGTGTTCGTCGACAACGGCGAGGACTGGATGCTGGGCCTGCTGGCGGTGGCCTTCGACCAGCTCGACCACGGCTTCGCGGCCCTCGGTGGCTTCACCAGCCGCGGCCTGGGTCGGGTCAACCTCGGCTGGTCCGAGCTGCTCGAGGTCGAGCCCAAGGGCCTGCTGGGCGGCAAGTCCTTCGAGCCGGTGCGCGGCGCCGACGTCGAGTCGCGCTTCGCCACCTGGCGCCGCGCCCTGACCCAGGCCGTCGAGGAGCACGTCTGATGTTCAAGAAGAGTCTCAACCGCGCGGTCCTGCGCCTGAAGGTCACCACGGTCTCGCCGCTGCTCATCCGCGCGGGCGACACGGGCCTCGACCCCGCGCGCGCCGACCTGAGCTGCGTGCGCACGCGCCACGGCGCCTTCGGCGAGACGGTCTACGTGCCCGGCTCCAGCTTCAAGGGCGTCCTCCGGTCCAGCATCGAGGCGCTGGTGCGCGGGCGGCGCTTCGGCGAGGTCGACGGCGCCTGCGATCCCCTCGACCACAAGACCAGCTGCGGCGGCCGCACCGACAACCGCAAGGCGCCCTCCACCGACGTCCACAAGGCGCACTGCCTGGCCTGCCGATTGTTCGGCAGCACGGCGATGAAGGGCCGCTGCGCGCCGCGCGACCTGTTCCCGTTCCCGGCCAACGCGACGCCGCAGGACGCCGACGCCGCCGGCGCGCACGCCAAGGCGAACCTGACCGAGACCCGCCACGGCGTCGCGATCGACCGCGTCGCGGGCAGCGTCAAGCACGGCCCCTTCGACCTCGAAATGGTCCCCGCCGGCGTCAGCTTCTGGGGTGACATCGCGCTCGAGAACTTCCAGGCGTGGCAGATGGGCCTGCTGGCGTCGGGCATCGCCGAGCTCGACGAGGGCTTCGCGCAGCTCGGCTCGACCAAGAGCCGCGGCCTGGGCGTCGTGAACGTCGCCGTCGATCACCTGGTCATCGAGCAGCCCCTGCGCGCCGGCGACCGCCCCAAGGGCGTCGGCCGCCTCGTCGACGCCGCCGAGGCCGAGGCCTACGGCCTGCTGGACGAAGCGGATCTGCCGAAGGCGGACCATCACGTGCGCGGGCTCAGCCGCCGCTTCACGATGGCCGACGCCGCGGCCGACGAGTGGCTGAAGTCGACGCAGCGCGCGCTGGAGGCGCTGGCATGAGCGGCGCGGCGTCCGGGTACGACTTCGTCCCGCTGCCCGATCGGGTGAACCGCGTCGATCGCGGCGACCACAACCGCTTCGACCGGCGCCTCGAGGGGCTGCTGTTCGGCGCGGTGACGTTGAGCTACACGGCCGACCGGCCGGTGCACGTGGGCAGCGGCTACAAGGCTGTCCACGGCCGGGACGTCGTGCGCACCGCCGCGCGCAGCGGCGAGACGCTGGTGGTGCCCGGCTCGTCGATGAAGGGCGCGTTGCGCGGTCGCTTCGAAGCGCTGACCTGCAGCTGCACGCTCTTCGGTCCGCCGCTGGGCGGCAAGCAGCGCAAGGTCCGCTCCAGGAGCTATCCCCACGTCAGCGAGGCCGAACTCACCGATGGGCCCAAACGGCTCGATGTGTTTCGGCAGTGCACCGCCAGGGGCCTCTGTCCCGCTTGCGCCCTGTTTGGCTATCAGAGCGGCCAGCAGTCTGCGCGCGGCCGCCTGAGCGTTGGCGACTTCCTGAGCGACCGCGGTCCTGAGATCGAGCGCATGTCCCGCCAGTACAGCCCCCGGCTTCACCACCTGGGACAGTTCTCGGTCAGCGGGGGTCGCTTCCACGTCGGGTCGGTGAACGGGCGCAAGTTCTACATCGGCCGCGGCCCCGAGGCACCGAAAGCCAAGCTGCTCGTCGAGGTGATCCCCGCGGGGGCCACGCTCACCGGTCGCCTGACGCTGTTCAACGTGCAGCCCGCGGAGCTGGCCGCGATCCTCTCGGCAGCCGGGTTCGTGCACAACACGGCGTTCAAGGTGGGGGCTGGGAAGGGACTCGGGTTTGGTCGTCTTCGCCCCAAGGAGGTGTCGTGGGACTTGCGCGACCACCGACGAGCGAGGATCCCGCACAACCCGCCCGCGTGGCGCGAAGCCTTCGTAGCGAGCGCCGACTACCACGCCGCCGGCGAGCAGAAGCTGGTGGAGATGCACAGCCGAGGGGACTGCTGATGAGCCTGGACGCCACCACGATGCGCGCCGTCGAGGAGGCCGCGGGACGGTTCACGGATAGGCATACCACCTTCCTGTCCGAGGCACTCGAGGCGACCAAGCGCCACCTGCACGACGAGGCCTTGGCCCCGGTCGAGGCCCTGGCGCTTTTGGAGGCGCTGCAAAGAAGTAGTTATGCCGGTGGCGACAACGAGAAGTCCGCGCTGGCCGATGTCGGGCAGTGGGTGGAGGGTCGCCTGCGTCGTGAGCCCGACGTGTCTGCCCGACAGTTCGCGACCGAGCTCGGGTGGCTGAAGCGCTTGGCCAAGGGGAAGCCGAACAAGGACGCTGCGGGGCAGGCGCCTCGCTTCGGCTCGACCGTCGCCGCCCTGCGCAACCAGCGCGCCCGCATGCTGGCCGAGCCGACCGAGGCCCCCGTGCGGAGCACCCCGACGCCGGCCGCCGAGGTCGCCGCCGCGCCCGCCGCCCTCGAGCTGCCGGCCACCTTCGAGGCCATGTTCCTCAACTACGCCGACGCCCGCGAGGCGCGCAAGCTGTGGGCGAAGTGGAAGAAGAACAAGCGGGACCCCAAGGAGCGCACGCTCCCCGTCCTGCCCACCGACGAGGCCCTGCGCGACCACCCCGACCTCGCCGGCCTGCACGTCTGCACCGCCCGCACCGAGGGCATGGGTGACCTGTTCGACCGCGTCCGCGACAGCAACGAGGCGGTGACCTTCACGGTCCGCCGCCCCACCGACGGGAGCCTGGTGCCCCGCGTGGAGTAGCCCATGTCCGACCCAGCGCCCGCCCGCCCCGACCGCGTCCTCGTCGTCACCGTCGGCGGCAGCCACGCCCCGATCGTGAAGGCGGTGCGGCGCCACCAGCCCGCCTTCGTCTGGTTCGTCTGCAGCCAGGACAACCCCGCCGCCGGCCCGCGCGGCGTCGGCTCCCACACGCAGATCACGGCCGACGGCAACGTCTGCCACAGCGCGCTCGGCGGTCCGCCCGACCTGCCCAACATCCCCACCCAGACCGACCTGCCGTCCGACCGCTTCGCCGTCCTCGAGGTGCCCGCCGACGACGCGCCCGAGGCGGTGGCGCGCATCACGACGCTGCTCGAGCGCCTGCGCCACGACGACGGCGTGCCCGACGTCCGCATCGACTACACCGGCGGCACGAAGACCATGTCGGCGGCGCTCTTCCACGCGGCGGTCCTGGTCGGCGGCATCGAGCTCTACCTGGTCACCGGCCCGCGCCAGGATCTCGTCCGCGTGCGCGACGGCCACGAGTCGAGCCAACACATCGACGGCCACGCGCTGGCGTCGAGCTGGCGCGTGCGCGAGGCCGAGCGCGCCTGGGCGCGCTTCGCCTACGGCGAGGCCGAGCGCCTGATCGACGGCCTCGACCGCAAGTCGCCCGCGTCGCAGCGACTGCTGACGCTCAGCCGCGGCCTGGCCGCCTGGGACGCCTTCGACCACGCGCGCGCCTTCGACCTGTTGGAGCCCTACGCGCGCGACCTCGGCGGCCCCCTCGTCGGCGCCCTGGGCCAGATGCGCGACCCGTCCGCGGCCACCAGCGACAAGGGCGCGCGCCGCATCCAGGCCCTGCGCATCCACGACCTGTACCTCGCCAGCGCTCGCCGCGCCGCCGTCGGCCGCCACGACACCGAGGTGCTGCTGCTGTACCGCACCCTCGAGTGGATCGCCCAGTGGACCCTGCGCTTCGACCACGCCATCGACACCGGCGACGCGCCCGCCGACGAGCACCTGGCCGACCTCGTCGGTCTCGGCCACGACGGCAAGCGCAAGCTCGGCCTCCACAACGCCTGGACCGCCATCGGCCGCCTCGACGGCCCCCTCGCCGAGGTCGGCCGCGCGACCGACAAGACGCGCCTCGAGTTCACCCAGCGCCGCAACCACTCGATCTTCGCCCACGGCTTCACGCCCATCGGCGCGACCGAGGCGGGCAGGGCACGCGCCTGGTTCGAAGCCGAGGTGCTGCCCGCGTTCCAGCGCGTGGCCTTCAACGGTCGCGCGCCGTTCCCCCAGCTGCCCACGGCGGCCCCCCGGTGAGCCCCGACACCGCGGCCATCCGCGCCCTCGCCGCCGCCGACGACCTCGACGGCGCCCACGCCGCCCTCACCGCCGCGCTCGCCCGCGCGGCCCCCCACGGCCCCGACCGCGTCCCCTGGATTCACCTGGCCCTCGAGGTCGGCGCCCTCCACCAGGCCCGCGATCAGCTCCACGCCGGCCTGGCCGAGGCGCCCGACGATCCGGCCCTCACCGCCGAGGCCGCCGCCCTCGAAGCCGAGCTCTCGGCCCTCGGCCTCGACATCGCCCCGGCCCCCGCGCACGCCCCGCCCACTGACCCCGACCTCGCCGACCGCGCCCGCTTCGTCCACCTGTTCGCCGGCCGCGAGGGCGTCCACGCGCGCCAGTGGTTCGACCCCCAGCGCGGCCGCGGCGGCTACGCGCCGGTCCGCACCCCGCTGACGCCGGCCATCGTCGCCGACCACCTCGCCGGCAAGGTCACCGTCGGCAGCTAACTCGTCCGCGTCGACGACACCTGCACCTTCTTCGTCCTCGACCTCGACATCACCAAGCGCGCCCTCGAAGGCGCCCGCCGCGACGCCGCCGCCCGCGACGCGCTCCGCACCACCGTCGCCGCCACCGCCCACGACCTGCGCGCGCGCCTCGCCGAGCTCGGCCTGCCGACACTCCTCTTCGACAGCGGCTACAAGGGCCGCCACCTGTGGGGCATCTGCGAGCGCCCCATCCCCGCGCGCCTGCTGCTGCACCTCGGGCGCGCCCTCCGCCGCGCGCTGCCCGTGCCCAAATCACTGCACCTCGAGTTCTTCCCCAAGCAGGCCACCGTGCCCGAGGACGGCCTCGGCAACCTGGTCAAGCTGCCCCTCGGCATCCACCGCCGCAGCGGCCGGCGCTCGGCGCTCCTCGACGGCGACGGTCAGGTCGTCGACGATCCCTGGCCCACGCTGCGCGCGCCGCCGACCGTCAGCCACGAGGCCGTCCTCGACGCCCTTGCGCGCCTGCGCGACGCGCCCACTGCGGCCGATCCGCCGGCGCGCGCCGCCGCGACCTCCGCGCTCCCGGCCGTGCGCGTACTGCCGCGCCAGCCCCAACCCGAGGCCGACCCCGACTTCGGCCGCCTGCTGCTCGCGTGCCCCGTCCTCGCCGCCCTCGCCGAGACCACCCGCGCCGAGCGCCGCCTCACCCACGACGAGCGCACCGTCCTGCGCCACGTCGTCGGCCACCTGCCCGAAGGTCCGGCCGTGTTCAACGGCCTGATGCATCGCTGCCCCGAGGCGCCCACCGCCGACCTCCTGCGCCGCCCCCTGCGCGGCCACCCCATCTCGTGCGCCCGCATCCGCGCCCGCATCCCGCACGTCACCCTGCGCGTCGGCTGCCACTGCGCCTTCGACCACAGCCCCGACCTGTACCCGACGCCCCTGCTGCACATCCGCGAGCCCCGAAGGCAGGTGCGCTGATGGGCCTGCTCGCCGTCCAACGCGAGGGCGCCACGCTCACCGCGCACGCGCAGGCCTTCGTCGTCCGCCACGGCCACCACACCCTCAGCACGCAGCCCGTGCACGAGGTCGACGAGATCCAGCTCTACGGCGCCATCGAGCTGACCGCCGCCGCCCGCACCGCCGCGCTGCGCGCCGGCGTCGAGATCCTGCTGCTGACGCCGAAGGGCAGGGTGCTCGGCCGCCTCTCACCGCCGGCCCCGGCCACGGCGCGCCGCCGGCTGGCGCAGTACCGCGCGCTGGCCGACCCGACCTTCGCGCTGGCGCTGGCGCGGGACGTGGTGCGGGGCAAGCTGGTCAACCAGCGTGCGCTGCTGCAGCGCCTCGCCCGCGAACGCGCCGACGCGGCGCTGACGGCTGCCGTCGTCGCGCTGGGCCGCCTCGTCGCGCGCATCGACCAACCCGCCGACCTCGACGCCCTCCGCGGCGCCGAGGGGCAGGCCGCAGCGCTCCACTACCGCGCCCTCGCCAAAGCCGTCGCCCACCCCGACATGGCCTTCGAGCGCCGCAGCCGCCGCCCGCCCCGCGACCCCTTCAACGCCTGCCTGTCCTTCGGCTACGTCCTGCTGGGCAACCGCGTCGAGTCCGCGCTGCGCCGCGCCGGGCTCGACCCCGCCCTCGGCGCGCTGCACCCCCCCGACGACCGCCGCCCGTCGCTGGCCCTCGACGTCCTCGAGCCCTTCCGCCCCCTCGTCGACCGCCTCGTCCTGCGCCTGGTCAACCGCCGGCAGCTCCAGCCCGCCGACTTCGTCCACCCCGACATCGACCCCGCCGACGCCACCGACCCCCGCGGCGGCCCCGAGCTCGGCCCCGCCACCCACCTCGGCCCCAACGGCCGCGCCGTCTTCCTCCGCGCCTACGGCGCGCTGCTGCGCACCCGCTTCGATCACCCCGACCAGGACGCCCGCCACACGCTGCTCGACCTGCTCGACGCCCACGCCCACGCGCTCGTCCGCCGCCTCGAGGGCACGGACGATACCTACACGCCCTTCGTCCTGCGCTGAGCCGTGTACCTCGTCCTCTGCTACGACGTCGTCTCGGACGCCCGCCGCGACCGCCTGCACCGCCGCCTGAAGGGCTACCTGCGCCCGGTTCAGAAGTCCGTCTTCGAGGGCCACCTGCCCGACGCCCGCTACCCCCGCCTGCTGAGCATGGTCGACGGCACCATCGACCCCACCACCGACACCGTCCGCGTCTACCACCTGTGCCGCGGCTGCATCGGCCGCATGGACCTGATCGGCACCGCCGAGCCCCTGCCGCCGGGAGACACCGATGTCGTCGTCTGAGCAAACCGACCCGCGCCGTCGTGCCGCGGCATGGAGTTGCCTCGTGGCGCCGGTACGCCGCGACGTCCTTCCGTGGTCGTGGTCGTGGTCGTGGTCGTGGTCGTCCTCGCCGACTCGAGGCGTCCTCGAGTCCGCCGTACCGACCCCGTCGGCCACCGACCGTGGGCGGCCGGTGGTGCGCACCGGCGGCGCGCTCGACACCAGGAGCACCCATGTCCACGTCGTCTGACGTCCTGACCACGTTCGACCGCGCCACCCACCTGACCACCCTGCACCAGGCCTGGGATCACGTGCTCGACCGCGCCTCGGCCCCCGGCATCGACCGCCTCTCGGTGCAGGACTTCGCCGCCAACGCGGCCCAGCGCCTCGAGCGCCTCGCGGCGGCCCTCCGCAAGCTGCATTGGCGCCCGCGCCCCGCCCGTCGCGTCGTCCTGCCCGACGACCCCGACCGCCCGATCGCCGTACCCACCGTCCGCGACCGGATCGTCCAGCGCGCCCTGGCCCTCGCGCTGGGCGCCCGTTACGAGCCCACCCTCGACGCCGCCGCCCACGCCTACCGCCCCGGCCGCGGGGTCCACACCGCCCTGCGCGCGGTCGAGCGCGCCCTGGCCGCGGGCGCGCGCTGGGTGTTGCGTGCCGACATCGAGAAGTTCTTCGATCGCATCGACCGCGACCGCCTGCTCGCCCAGCTCGGCGCCGACGGCGTCGACGAGGGCGCCCTCGAGCTGGTGCGCCGAACGCTCGCCGCCGGCGTCGCGCAGGGTGGCGTCTTCCACGATCCCGGTCTGGGCGCCAGCCAGGGCAGCGCCCTGTCGCCCTTGCTGTCCAACATCTACCTGGCGCCGCTCGACGCGGCGGCGCGCGACGCGGGCCTCGATTACCACCGCTACGGCGACGACCTCGTGGTGCTCGGCCGCGAAGCCCCGCACCTGGGTGACGCCGCCGATCTCATCGCGCAGACGCTGCTCCCGCTGGGCCTGCGCCTCAACACCCGGAAGACCCGCCGCGCGCCCATCGGCGCGGGCTTCGAGTTCCTCGGCGTCCACTTCGACGCCCACGGCCGCGGCTGGACGCGCGGCGCGGCCCGCGCCTACGAGGCCGGCGCCGTGGATCGGCTGGCCGACGTCGGCGAGCTCGCGTCATGGGCCGCCCGCTGGCACGCCTGGTACGGCGTCCCGCGCCCGACGCACCTGGCCACGCCGGCGGGCATCGCCGCGGCGCTGCTCGGGCAGGGCGCCGACCTCGAAGCGAGCACCGTACCCGCCTGGGCCGAGGCCCGCGTGGCGCTCGCCGACGGCCCCCTCGACGCCCCCGCGGCGGGGCTGGCGCTGGTGCGCCTGTGGACCCGCTTCGACCAGGATCACGCGGCGTTGGTCGAGGCGCGCGCCGCCCTGCGCGCCGGCGCGTCGACCGACGAGCTGGCCACCGCGCTGGGCGTCGAGGCGTCGGCCGTCGCCACGCTGTGGGGCGCCGACGGCCCGGCCGCGCGCGCCTTCGCCGCCTGCGGCGCCACCGCCTTCGCCGACGTGCTGCGGCGGTCGCGCGCCGCGCCGTCGCCCACCAGCCCCACCGCAGGGGGCAGCCCCGATGACGCCGAGCGCTGGCTGGCACGCTTCGCCGGCGCCGAGGCGCTGCACCTCAGCGAGCGCGAGGACGCCGAGGGCCACGCGCGCTTCGACCGGGTGCATCGGCCCCTCGGCGTCGACGACGTGCTGGACCACCTCGCCGGCGGCCGTCGCCGCGGCGTGCTGCCGGTGCGCGCCGACGGCACCGTCGGCTTCGGCTGCCTCGAGGTGCGCGTGCGCCGCGCTGCGCTGCTGCCCCAGCCCGGCCAGACGCAGGCACCCAAGCACCGCTGGCAGGCGCTCGAGGCGCTGGCCCACGACGACGCGCTGCGCCTCGCGCGCGCCGCCCGCCGTCACGGGCTGATGGCGCACCTCGAAGACACCGGGCGCCGCGGCCGGCGCCTGTGGGTCTTCTTCGAGCGCCCCGAGCCGCTGCGCCGCGTGCGCGCGGCCTGGGTGCGCATCGAGGACGAGGTCGGCCCGCCGCCCCCCGACCTGGTGCGCCTGCGCACGCCGGCACAGGATCGGGTGCGCCCGGGCAGCGGACCCTGGGTGCCGCTGCCGCTGGGTCGAGATCCACGGGGTGGGCCCAGCCGCTGGTTCGACCACGACCTGCGCGAGCCGGGTGAAAATCCGGCCGCGGTGGTGCGGGCCGCGGCGACCGAGCAGGCCGCGGTGCTGCGCGTGTTGTTCGGGCGCGCGGACATCGGGCGGGGCGAGGGCGGGGCGCCCCAACGCTTCGATCCGCGCATCGCGCTGGCCGACCTGCCGGACGGCCGGCGCGTGCTCGAGGGCTGTGGCGTGCTGCGGGCGCTGGCCGGCAAGGCGCTCGAGCTCGGCCGCCTCGAGGGCACCGAGCGCGCCACCTTGTACGAGAGCCTGCTGCACCTGCCCGAAGTGCAGCGGCTGCCCACGCTGGCGACCCTGCTCGAGCCGACGGGCGATCGCGCGCCGCGCATCGAGCATCGCCTCCGGCGCGTGCCCGGCTGCCCGATCAGCTGCGCCAGCATCCGCCGCCGCCACGCGCCCATCGCGCAGCAGGTGGGCTGCGACTGTCGGTTCGTCGAGCTGCGACCCGGGGCGTACCCGACGCCGGTGCTGCACACGCTCAGGGTGGACGAGGTCGGTGGGTTTCCGGAGCCGCGGAAGGCGCGGAAGGGGAAGACGGGCGGGGCGCGACCGACCGCGTCGCGGCGCCCCGAAGCGTCGACCGAGCCGGCGGCGGGCGCCGAGGCGGCAGCGCGGGCGACGCCCGAAGGGCCAGCCCAGCCGCAGCCGCATGGCGAGGCGAACCCGTCGAACGCCCCACTTCGCCCGCGCCGGATGCCGGCGGCCGAGGTCGAGGCCCGCCGCGCCGCGCGAGCGCACGAGGCCGCCGGTGCAGCCGACGACACCATGCCCAGCGGCGAACCCACGCGGGGCGGGAACGGCCCGAGCGCCGCTGCGAGCGCGAGCGACGCGGCGGCCCCGCCCTCAGCCGGGACGACCGCCCGCGCAGAGAAGATCGTGGCGGTCGGAGCCAGCGGCCCATCGAGCGCTGCGTCGAACGCGCCCGCCCAGGCGGTCCCCCCGGGGGACGGCTCGGACGTGCAGGCGCTCCTGAAGAAGGTGGCCAACGCGCGCCGGCAGGTCGACGACGCCCAGCGCGGACTCGAGCGCGCCGAAGCGGCGCTCGACGCGTTGTTCGACCAGGCGGGCGGTGATAGGCTTCGCGTGGCGCAAGGCTGGCTGGTCCGGCGCCCGGGCCAGACGCCCCGGTTCATCATCGAGGTGTGACACCGCGTCCCGACGAGCTCGTTGACAACCTGCACCGCCGGGCGGCGTCCGCGCGCCGCCCGGCCCCACCGCGGTCGCGGAAGCACGAAGCGGGTGCCGGCTGCAGGGCGCCGTTCGGAGTGGGTCTGCGCCGCGTGGTGTGGCGACTGGCGGATCGATCCAGTGTGACTGAAGCGCGGATCTCCGTGATCGCCGCGAAACCGCATGAACCGGTCGAGGTTCGCGCTAGACCAACATTTCTTTTTCGTGTTGAGTATCAGGTGCTTGCGGGTCCGGTTCGGGGTGCGCTTCTAAATTGGGGGAGGGGGTCGTCATTGACCCACCCGAGGTCCGCGCAAACGGGTGTTCAAGCGGCTGGATCGGCTGGGGAAATTTGGGGTAGGGTCCGGACACGCTCCCCGCTATCGAGGGGATTGAGACTTGACGGCCAGCGGCCCCGCGTTCCGCGAGAGGTCCGGACACGCTCCCCGCTATCGAGGGGATTGAGACACGGCCACGACGGCCGGCCCGCAGGCCGGCAAGAGGTCCGGACACGCTCCCCGCTATCGAGGGGATTGAGACACGGCCAGCGCCGAGGCGCCGGCCAGACCCGTGACCGTCCGGACACGCTCCCCGCTATCGAGGGGATTGAGACCCGCCAGCGCCGGACAGAGTGTTCCAGGCGGTCGACCGGTCCGGACACGCTCC
>JAUHXL010000417.1 GCA_030426945.1 bacterium | reverse complement strand
CGCCGACGGCCACCGCCGGCGCCGCCGCCCCGCCCCGCAGCGTCCGCTCCACCAGGGCGGCCGGCAGGGGCCCGAAGCTCGCCCGCGCCGTCCCGCCCTCGCAGCCCACCTCGGTCGTCCGCGTCACTTGCGCGCGGTCGCCGAACACCACCACCCGGTCGATGGGATCCGCCCGCTCGGCCCACGCCGGCGCGCCGACCAGCACCACCACGCTCATGACGACCTTGCGCATGGCGCCCCTCATCGCTGGTACAGCCGGTGGTCGGCGGGCCGCTCGATGCGGTAGGCGAGCCGCAGCGTGCGCACCTCACCCGGCGGCACCTGCACCTCGAACACCACCCGGCCCGCCTCGTCCGGGCCAAAGGCCGGCTTCGGCGTCGCCGCCTCGCGCTTCACCTCGACGTCCTCGCTGACGCCGCCGAGCGGATACTGCTCGACCACGCGCACCGTCACGGGCCGCCGCTTGTCGTTCGCCACGTCCACCTCGGTCACGTAGCGCGTCACGGCCGTCTTCGAGAACACCCCCTCGGTCACCGTCTTGGGCAGCACCCGCCGCACCAGCCGGATGTCCTCGTCCGCGCCGAGCGGCAGCGCCAGCGTCCCGCCGGGTCCCGTCGTCTCGAGCGCGCCGCTGCCGACGTAATCCGCGCCGACGAAGATGTCGACCGGCCCGGCCAGCAGCGGGGTCGGGCGCGGGTTCTTCACCGTGGCGGTGCGGTAGGCGGTCAGGCGCAGGGCCGGCGCCGCCTCGTAGTGCGTGGTCACCGGCCAGGTCGCGGTGTCGATGGGCACGGTGTGCACGTCCTTGCCCGAGGGCACCGACGCGCGGGTGGCCGCCGCGTAGACGTGGTCGAGGCCGCCGGCGAGGGCCGCGGGGAGCGTGGCGTCGGTGATGCGCGGGCCGCTCGGCGGGGGCGCGTCGAACAGGTCGAGGGGCGTGCGCACGTACGCGGGCCCCGGCGCGCGCGACATCTCACCGCTCACCGGCTCCGCCTCGAAGTCCATGGGGCGCGGCGGCGCCGAGGGCTGGGGCCGCGACGCGCGCCCCTCGACCACCGCGCCCGCGCCCCGCCCGAAGCCGGAGGCCGCGCCGCCCACCGCGCCCACGCCGCGGCCCACGCCCTCGATGGCGTCCGCCAGTCCGTCGGCGTCGCGGTCGACCTCGCCGTCGTCCACGCCCAGGGCCGCCGACAGGCGCGCGCGCAGCGCCTCGTCCGCGGCCGCGCGGCGCAGCTCGCTCAGCCGCGGCGCGGGCGTCGGCGCCGCGAAGGCGGGCGGCGCCGGATCGCGCTCGGCCCGCGGCTGCGGCAGGAAGTCGCGCGACTCACCCAGGGTCCAGGTCAAGAGCCGCGGCGCCTCGATGCCTTGCGCCGGGATGGCCGTCGACAGGGCCAGCGCCACGTCCGTCCAGTCCTCGCCGGTGGTCTGCTTGACCCGCGCGGCGGCGCGCACGGTCACCTGCTGCCCGCCGTCGGCCAGCTCGACCGTGTAGGCCGGCCGCCAGTGGGCGCCGGGCACGAAGTAGGACAGCCGCAGCGTGGGACGAGCCCGCGTGGCGCGGATGACCGCGAGCACCTGCACGCGCCGCACGTCCGTGGCCGCCCCCGCGTCGTGCCGCGCGAGCTCCGCCTGCGCCTTCGCCAGCGCGTCCCGACCGACGCGCTGGGCGTCGTCCAGCGCGGCGACGCGCGCCACCAGATCGGCCCGCCGATCCGCCAGGAAGCGGCGCGCCGCGGCCCAGCCCGCCGAGTCCACCGGCGGCGCCTTCTCCCGATCCTCGGGCACGGCGGTGGGCCCCAGCTCGGTCAGCAGCGTCAGCTCCCCCAGCAGCACCGCGCGCCGCGCGTCCAGCCGCGCCAGGGCCGCGCGCTGGGCCTCGATCGCCGCGACCAGCCCCTCGGTGTCACCCACCGCCTGCACCGAGCGAGCGACCGGCGACGCCTCGACGCGCAGCACCTCGGCGCCCTCGGCCGACAGGCGGATGGTGTCGAGCAGCGTCGCGCCGGGCAGATCGGGCAACCGGAGCGCGCGCACGCCGACGGCGCCCTCGGCGTCGCCCACGCGGGTGATGCGGGCGCGATCGCTGTAGACGGTGACGTCGTCGATGGGCGCGAGCACGGCGGCCGCCGCTTCGTACAGGGCGGGGCCGACGGTGACGGCGGGGGGACGCTCGGCCGCAGCGGGCGGAGCGACGCAGGCCAGCGCGAGGCAGGCGGCCGCGAGGCGCGCGTGGGCCATGAAGGCCTCCTGGCAGGACGGTGGCGCTGGGACAGCGCGGCGCCCGGCGGGTTCCCGGGCCGTCGCGTCAGGCGCGGTTCTTCCGCTTCTGGCGCGACTGGACGATGCCCACCATCAGCGTGATCAGCGTCACCCACAGGCCGATCGGCGTGGGGCCGCCCAGCGGCTGCGCGGCGTTGAACTCCTGCCGGAAGCCGTTGGCCTCCTGCACGATCACGGTGTCGCCGGTCTGCCAGGCCGCGTCCATGATCTTCTGCAGGTGCTGACCGAGGGAGTCGAGCCCGTTGGCGAGATCCAAGGGCGTCATCGAGTTGCCCTCGGTGGCGAACTGATCGAGCAGCGCCGCCACCTCGGCGGCCCGCTTCTCCACCTGTCGGCGGTGATCGTGGTGGGACTGCACGGACTGCTTGGCGCTCCAGCGCGCGTCGCCCCGCGGCGTCTGCTTCAACAGCAGCTCGCGGCCGCGCGTGATGCCGGCGGCGTGGTCGATGCTCTTGCCGAGGCGCTTGAGGCGCTGGCGGTAGCCCTCGAGGCGCTGCACGAACTGCCCGTGCTTGTCCTCGTACAGGGCGCCGCGCTGCGTCTCGAGCTGAAGGCGCAGCAGATCGGCGCGGATCTCGTCCAGCAGCCGCTTCAGCGTGAAGTCGATCGCGTTCAGGTCACGTCCGAGGCTCATCGGGCACCCCCCCAACCGTTGTGGCCGGCTCGCTGGCCTGCGCCATGGGCCGCATTGTGGCCGACGGGCCAGCGGTCGACAAGTCGGCCGGCGGCGAGGCTCGCCGTCCGCTGAAATTGTACGATTTCAACGCCAACGCTCAGCGGGGCAGGTCGAAGCGGGCGGTGACCGCGGCGTGATCGCTGCCGGGGTAGCCCAGATCGTCGTTGAGCGCTCGCGCCGAGCCCTCGACGTACCGCCCCGCCGCGGCGCGCGCGCGGAAGATGTGGTCGATCAGGATGCCCTGCCCGCGGTAGCGGAAGCTCCACGCGTCGCCGATGGGCAGGTCGGCGGTGACGCGCTCGAGCTCGCCGCGCACCTCGAGCGCGACCAGGGGCGGGCTGCCCGGCTCGTCGTTGAGGTCGCCCGCCAGCAGCACCAGGGCCCCTGGGTTGGCCTCGGCCACGTCGGTGACGATCTGCTGCGCGGCGATCGCCTCGGCCAGGCGCCGAGCCGGATCGTCGTCGACCTTTGAACGGAAGTGCGCCGCGAACACGATCAGCGGCGCCCCCTGCACCTGCAGGTGCACCTCGAGCAGCTCACGGGTGAAGCGCGTCTCGCCCCCGCCGGGCAGGGGCAAGGGCATGTCGCGGTGGCGCCGCACCACCTGCAGCTCGCCCCGCGCCAGCAGCGCGACGTCCATCGAGGCGGGCGCGAAGGTCTCGCCCAGCACGCGCACGCCGTAGGCGGGGCCCAGCGAGTCCGCCAGGGCGCGCAGCACGTTCTCGTTCTCGATCTCCTGCAGCACGACGACGTCGGCGCCCGTCGCGCGGATGCCGTCGGTGATGGCCTGCAGACGCTGCGCGAACTCGAAGGGGGACGGCTGCTCCTCGAAGCCCCCCAGCCCGCACTGCCCGGTGTCGCACACCACGTCGAACAGGCGCTTGACGTTCCAGGTGGCGACGCCCACGCGGCCGGCGCCGCACGGCACCGCGGCGCAGTCCGCGTCGGCGCAGTCGACCTGCCCGTCCCCGTCGTTGTCGACGCCGTCGAGGCACCAGCCGGCCTCGCTCACGACGCCGCAGACCGGAATCAGCGCCTCGCGGCTGCACCCGAAGTCGGCGCAGTCGATGAAGCCGTTGCCGTCGTTGTCGACGCCGTCGGTGCATTGGTTCGGCGCCGTCTCGCCGCAGACGCCCACCCAGGGGTTGCGGCCGCAGCTGAAGTCGGCGCAATCGGTGAAGCCGTCGCCGTCGTCGTCCAAGCCGTTGGCGCAGGCGACGTCGTCGGCCTCCTCGAGGGGGCAGACGTTCACCACCGGGCTGTAGGTGCAGTGGCGGTCGTCGCAGTCGACCAGCCCGTCGCCGTCGTCGTCCACGCCGTTGCTGCAGCGCGCGTTGGTGGCCTCGTACAGGGCCGGGTCGGGCGGCACGGGGCCGGGCGGCGGCGCGGCGTCGCGCGGCGGAGCCGCCGCGTCGCGCCTCGGCGGCGGCGCGGCGTCGCGGTGCTGACCGGCGGCGTCGAGGTGCTGACCGGCGGCGTCGAGGTGCTGACCGGCGGCGTCGAGGTGCTGACCGGCGGCGTCCGGTCGAGTCGACGCGTCCCCCGGCGCCGGACCGGCGTCGGGCCGCGGGGCGCCGGCGTCCAGCGAGGGGCGCGGCCCGGCGTCCGCCGCCGGTGGGCCGCCGTCGTCCGCGCCCGGTCCGGCCCCCGCGTCGACCCGCGCCTTCCCCGGCGCGCGGGCGTCGAGCCACTGATCGATGGGGATGCCACCGCCGCCGCCGTCCCCGCCCCCCTGGGGCAGGCAGCCGGTCGCGGCGAGGGCGGTCAGCACAGCGAGAGCGTGGCGCATCGCGTGGGGTTAGCAACCGCGGGCGGGCCGACGCAAGCGCAACCTCACCCGCGCGCCCTCGGCCCGGCGCGCAACCGCCATCGTCGCCCGCGTGTCCATGCCAGACAGGCAAAGGAGAACCCACCGTGGCAAGCGACCGCAAGCCGACCACCACCGACGCAGGCATCCCCGTCCACAGCGACGAGCACTCGCTCACCGTCGGCCCCGACGGACCCATCCTGCTGCAGGATCACTACCTCATCGAGCAGATGGCCAACTTCAACCGCGAGCGCATCGCGGAGCGTCAGCCCCACGCCAAGGGCGGCGGCGCGTTCGGCCACTTCCAGGTGACCCACGACCTCAGCGCCTACACCAAGGCCGCCGTCTTCCAGCCCGCCACGCGCACGGACACGCTGATCCGGTTCTCGACGGTCGCCGGCGAGCGGGGCAGCCCCGACACCTGGCGCGATCCCCGCGGCTTCGCCCTCAAGTTCTATTCGACCGAGGGCAACTACGACATGGTCGGCAACAACACGCCGGTCTTCTTCCTGCGCGATCCGCTGAAGTTCCAGCACTTCATCCGCTCGCAGAAGCGCCGCGCCGACAGCGGCCTGCGCGACCACGACATGCAGTGGGACTTCTGGACGCTGTCGCCCGAGTCGGCGCACCAGGTCACGTGGCTGATGGGTGACCGCGGCATCCCCAAGACCTGGCGGCACATGAACGGCTACTCGAGCCACACGTACATGTGGGTCAACGCGCAGGGCGAGCGGTTCTGGGTGAAGTACCACTTCAAGACCGACCAGGGCATCGACTTCCTCACGCAGAAGCAGGCCGACGAGATGGCCGGCAAGGACGCCGACTACCACCGGCGCGATCTGTTCGATGCCATCAAGCGCGGCGACCACCCGAGCTGGACGCTGAAGGTGCAGATCATGCCCTTCGCCGAGGCCGAGACCTACCGCCTCAACCCCTTCGACCTGACCAAGGTGTGGCCGCACGGCGACTACCCGCTGCACGAGGTCGGCAAGCTGACGCTCGACCGCAACCCCACCGACTTCCACGCCGAGATCGAGCAGGCCGCGTTCGAGCCGAACAACTTGATCCCCGGCATCGGGCCCAGCCCGGACAAGATGCTGCTGGCCCGGCTGTTCGCGTACGCCGACGCCCACCGCGCGCGCATGGGCGTGAACTACAAGCAGATCCCGGTGAACCGCCCGCGCTGCCCCGTGCACAGCTACAGCAAGGACGGGGCGATGCGCTTCGACAGCGTGACCGATCCGGTCTACGCGCCCAACTCGAAGGGCGGGCCGGCGGCGGATCCGCAGCGCGCGCCCAACGTCGAGACGTGGTCGGCCAGCGGTGAGTTCGTGCGGGCGGCCTACACGAAGCGGAAGGACGACGACGACTGGAGCCAGGCCGGCGCGCTGGTGCGCGAGGTGATGGACGACGCCGCGCGCGACCGGCTGGTGTCGAACGTGGTCGGCCACCTGAGCGACGGGGTGACGAAGCCCGTGCTCGAGCGCGCGTTCCAGTACTGGCACAACGTCGACGAGGACATCGGCGCGCGCATCGCCCGCGCCATGAACAAGGGCTGACCCGCTCTCCGCGGCTCAGCCGGCCAGGCGCTTGAACCAGAACGACAGGGTCTTCGGCGAGGCCGCGTCCTCGTCGAGATCCTTCCAGGTGTAGGTCATGCGCACGTCCGGGTGGTGCGTGTAGCCCAGCGCGCGCCACATGCCATCGAGCGGCACATGGTCGGCCGGCCGCAGCGGGTGGTCGTCCGGACGCTCGACCGCGCAGAAGGCGCCGACCGACAACCCCAGCCGGCGCGCGTGCGCCTCGCGCTCGGCGAAGAAGCGCCGCCCGACGCCGCGCCCGCGATACGCGCGATCGAGCACCGACTCGCCGTAGTA
>JAUHXL010000416.1 GCA_030426945.1 bacterium | reverse complement strand
GCCTCGACCGCGGCGCGCTGCGCGTCCGACTCGGCCACCTCGGCGCTCCGCACCACCTCGGCGATGCGCGCCCGACCGATGCTGTCCAGGTAGCCGCGCCCGTCGCTCACCGCCTGGATCTTCAGCGTGTCCAGCCCCAGCCCCAGCTTGCGCAGGTCGTCCTCGGCCTCCTCCTTCAGGCGCCGCGCGAACTTCAGCCGATCCTCGTTGACCTCCTCGGGCGTCATCGTCGCGACGACGCCGCGCAGGTGCCCCTCGAGGGTCTCCTTGGCGACGCGCGCGATGTCGCGCCGCTCGTGCCCCAGGAAGCGCTCGATGGCGTTGGCCATCACCTCCGGGTCGCTCGACACCTTCACGTTGGCCACCGCGTCGACGGTCAGCGGGATGCCGCCCTCGCTGTAGGCGCCGCCCACCTGCATGGGCACCGCGATGAGGCGCATGTCCATGCGGTCGACCTTCTCGAGCACCGGGATGCGCAGGGCGCGGCCGCCGTGCAGCACGCGGAAGCCCGCCGTGCGCCCGTCGGCCGTGATGTGGTCGCGCCCCGAGAAGATGAGCACCTCGTTGGGTGGGCAGACGTGCAGCAGGGCGCGCACGGCGGCCAGCGCGGCCAGGGCCAGGCCGGCGACGACCGCGGCGATCACGCCGGCGGTCAGCAGGGTCTCGACGTCGAACATGGGCTCCTCCTCCTGGGCCTCGGGGGCCCGTTCACACCAAGGGATGGGACTCAAGCGGCGCGGCGCACCCGGAGCACGCCGTCCGGGGTGACCTCCTCGACGACGACGGCGGCGCCGACGGGCAGCGGATCGGGGTGGATGGTCTCGGCCAGCAGGTCGACGACGCGGCCGCCGGCGGTGATGCGCACCTTGCCGGTGCGGTCGGGGGCGACGGTCAGCAGCACCCGCCCGCGCTCGCCCAGCCAGTGATCGGGGCCCAGGGCGCTGCCGACGGTGCGGTGCTTCAGGCGGGTCAGCAGGCGGGTGGTGGCGGCGCCGACCAGCCAGCCGTTGAGCGCAGCGAGGGGGGCGACGATCACCGTCGCGGTCAGCCCGGCCAGCGTCAGCAGCGAGCCGGTCAGGCCGAAGAAGGTGGCGAACAGGATCCAGAAGCGCAGCGACGTGACCGGCAGCCAGCCCATCGCGGCGTCCAGCGCGTGCGCCGGGTGGGCGCCGGCGGCGTCCGCGTGGGCGTCGAGATCGGTGTCGGTGTCGAGGTCGAGGTCGGCGTCGGTGTCGAGATCGGCGTCGCTGTCGGCGTCACCGCCGAAGAGCGAGAGCAGCAGCAAGGTGCCGCCGGCGAGCAGGGTCGTCAGGTACAGCGTCGGCATCGAGCAGCTCCGTGGGCGTGGACGGTGGGCAGCAAAGCGATGTGTGTGCCAGTCTCCTCGTTATCAAGAATGCGATGTCATTTCATGTGCTTGGCTCAGGCTCGTTCGTGCTGAACGATGTGCGTGCGGGAAAATGTGGCGGTCATTCGCACCGGTGGGGGGATATTGCCGCATGGGGGTCCACCTCGAGCTCGCCATCACGGGGGCCTTCGCCGGCAACCCGTTCCACGTCGGCGACGCCGCCCGGCACGCCGCCGAGGCGGCCCTGGCCGAGGTCGACGTCGCCGCGGCGCTCGAGCGCCGCCTCGCGAGCGACGATCTGATGGGCGCCAAGGCGCTGCTGCTGGCGGTGGGGCACGCCGAGGCGCTGGCCTCCGTCGACCACCCGGCGCGCGTGCTGGCGCCGCCGCGGGTGCCGGCGACGATCTTCGCGCGCCTGCCGCGCCCGCGCGGCGCCTACCTGCGGGTGGTGATGGCCGCCGCGCGGTGCCACCGCGCCCTGCAGGCCCTCGCCGGCACCAGCGATCGCGTCCGCGCGCTCCGACGCCACGTGTGGTCGGCCTGCTTCGGCGACTCGCTGGTGCACGCCCTCGAGCTCGAGCCCCTGATCCGCGACCACGACGTGGTGGTGCTGGGTGAGACGGGCACCGGCAAGGAGCTCGTGGCCCACGCGATCCTCGCCGCGGTGCCCGGTGGCCACGATGGGCGCCCGGCGCCCCAGGCCACGCTCAACGCGGCGGCCATCCCCGAGACCCTGATCGAGAGCGAGCTGTTCGGCCACGTGAAGGGCGCCTTCACGGGCGCCACCGAGGCCCGCGCCGGCCGCATCCGCCACGCCAGCGGCGGCGCGCTGTTCCTCGACGAGGTGGGCGATCTGCCGGTGCACACCCAAGTGAAGCTGCTGCGGGTCATCGAGACCAACGAGGTGCACCCGGTGGGCGCCGACGGCCCCGAGGCGGTGGATCTGCGCTACGTCACCGCGACGCACAAGGATCTGATGGGCATGGTCGACCGCGGCGTGTTCCGTCAGGACCTCTACGAGCGCCTGGCCGGCCACGTCATCCGCCTGCCGCCGCTGCGCGAGCGGCCCGAGGACATCCCGGCCATCGGGCGGCGCTTCGTCGAGGCGCACCTGGGCCAGGCGCGCATCCCGGGTCAGGCGCACCGCGTGCTGCGCTGGCTCGAGAGCCCCGAGGCGCAGGCCTATCCCTGGCCGGGCAACGTGCGCGAGCTGCAGAACGCGCTGCGCAACCTGCTGTTGGGCCTGCAGCCGGGCCTGCGCGGCCAGCCGACGCCCGCCCTGCGCACCGCGGGCGTACCGCTCGAGATCGCCACCGCGACGGCCACGATGCGCGCGGTGCAGGATTGGTATGCCCGGCGGGTGCTGGCGGCGAACGACGACAACCAGGCCGCCACCGCGCGCGCCCTAGGGGTGGATCGATCGACGCTCAAGCGTTGGCTGCGGCGCTGACCCTCAATGGCGCCCGCTCGGCGCCGCAACCGCGCCGACGCCGGCGGCGTCCAATGGCCCCGCCCTCGCGCTCTGGAGGCCCCATGGCCCGCGACACCCTGGCCGAGCTGCTCGGCATCCTGCGCCTCGAGCGCATCGAGGAGAACATCTTCCGCGGCCCCAGCCAGGACCTGGGCTGGGGCGCGGTGTTCGGCGGGCAGGTGCTGGGGCAGGCCCTCTCGGCGGCCGCCCAGACGGTCGACGCCGAGCGCGCCGTGCACTCGCTGCACGCCTACTTCCTGCGCCAGGGCAACGCCCACAAGCCCATCGTCTACACGGTCGATCCCATCCGCGACGGCCGCAGCTTCGCCACCCGGCGGGTGGTGGCGGTGCAGGACGGCAAGGCCATCTTCAGCCTCGCCGCCTCGTTTCAGGTCGAGGAGCCCGGCCTCGAGCATCAGGCCGAGCAGATGCCGGAGGCGCCGGATCCGGAGACGCTGCACCCGGAGGACGAGCTGGCGCGGCGCTACTTCGAGCGCCTGCCCCCGGCGGTCCAGGCGAAGATCCCCGAGCGCATGCGCGAGCGCGCCACCTCACCGCGGCCCATCGACGTGCGTCCGGTGAACCCACGCGATCCCGTGCGGCCCCCCGCCGAGCCCGCGCGGCGCCAGGTCTGGTTCAAGGCCAACGGCGAGCTGCCCGACGACCCGGCCGTACACCGCTACCTGCTGGCGTATGCCTCGGACTTCCACTTCCTGGTCACGGCGATGCAGCCCCACGGCGTCTCGTGGATGACCCCCGGCATGCAGGTGGCCAGCCTGGACCACGCCATGTGGTTCCATCGGCCCTTCCGCCTCGACGACTGGCTGCTGTACGACATCGACGGCCCGTTCACGGGCAACGCCCGAGGCCTGGTGCGCGGGCGCTTCTTCGATCGGCAGGGGCGGCTGGTGGCGAGCACCGCCCAGGAGGGGCTGGTGCGCGACCGCCGCGGCTGAGCGTCACCGCTCCTCCATCCGCTCCATCGTCCGCAGCAGGACGTCGGCCACGTCGAGCATCAGCAGGGCGTCGGGATCGTCGCCCACCGCCTGCCGGGTGACGTCGATCATCAGCCGCGAGGCGTCCTCGAGGTCGAGGCGCGCGTTCGGATCGCGCCGGGCCAGCGTCTGCGCCACCGCGCTCAGCATGCGGGCCAGCTCGCCCTGATCGCCCTCGAGCATCTTCACCACCAGCTCGAGCAGCGCGCCCTCGTCGACCGGGCCGCGCGGCGCGTCGGGATCGACCAGCTGGCGCAGCAGCTTGCCCAGCTCGGCGGCGCCGCGGTGCTGCAGCACGTCGATCAGCCGCGGGTCGAGCCCCAGCCCGCGTAGCGCGTCGGGCCCCGCCTCGCCCAGCACCAGGCCGAGCACCTGCCCCACGTCCAGCCCCGGGATGTCGGCGTCGCCGTGGGCCTCGTGCAGCCAGCGCTGCGCCAGCGCCCGCACGGCGGCCGGATCGTCGCTCGCCTTCGCGAGGGCGCCGATCAGGTCGTCGGGGCTGGCCACGCGGAACGCGAAGTCGGCGTAGTACTGCCGCAGGGCCGCGTCGAAGCGGGCGGGGCCCATCTGCGCCCGCAGCGCGTCGAAGAACAGCGCGCCCTTGGCGTACACCGTCGCGGCGTAGCTCAGCGCGTCGTCGAAGTCGCGGGTGGGGCGGTCGACGGGCCGATCCGGCGCCCCGGTGAGCCGGGCGAGCTGGTAGTTCAGCGTCAACTGCAGCGCCCGCTGGCGGTCCGCCGCGGCCGGCCCGTGCACCTGCTCGAAGTAGACGACCGCCGCGTGGTTGGCCAGGGCCTCGTCGACGAAGGGGTGCCGCTTGCTGTCGCTGCCCACCACCGCGTTCCACCACTGATGCGCCACCTCGTGCGCCACGACGAACTCGAGCGTGTCGCGCAGGAAGGGGCTGTCGGGCAGGGCCACCGGCAGGCCCTGGACGCGGCCGCCGTAGAACATGCGCGCGATGGTCACCAGGCTGGGGAACTCGACGCCGCCGGCCCCGCCGATCAGCGGGGACGCGGCCAGGTCCAGCTCCGGGTAGGGGTAGGGGCCGTACAGCCGGTTGAAGGTCTGCAGCGCCTTGCTGGCGTGGTCGAGCACGCGCTCGCCGGCCTCGCGGTCGGTGTCGAGGAACCAGCTGCGCACCAGCACGCCGTCGACCGTGCGCGCGGCCATCGAGTAGCCGGCGCTCAGCTGCAGGGCGAACTCGCGCACGCCGGTCGCGCGGAAGGTGTGCACGGCCTGGTCGTCCTCGACGACGTGGGCGGTGCGCACGCCGGTCGAGGCCACCTGCAGGGCGGGCGCGGTGCGCAGGACGACCTCGTAGTGGGCGGGCTCGAAGAAGCTGACGTCGCCCACCGGGCCGCCCGGCTCGTTGTCCCAGCCCGCGCCGTCGTGGGCGGCGAGGATGGGGTACCACAGGGCGAGGCTGACGATGCCGTCGCCGACGCTGAACACGCCGTAGCCCCCCTTGCCGTCGTCTTCGCCCAACACCAGGCCGAGCAGCTGCTTCAGGGCGGCCTTCTCGAGATCGGCGGCGCCGCGCGGCAGGCGGAAGATGACGCCGTCGAAGTCGAGGTCGACGGTCGCCTCGGCGCCCGGCGCGAGGGGGGCGGCGAGGGGGACGCGCAGGCGCTCGCGCTGCAGCTCGGCCGGGCGCGGCTCGCCGTCGACGACCACGCCGTGCACCGCCAGGTTCAGGGCGCCGGCCTCGGTCAGCTCCGGCGTGTTCGGGTACAGCAGGAACTGCAGCGCGTCGAGGGGGGCCGCGCCGCGGTGGGTGTAGCGCAGCGTCAGGTGGCCCCGGTAGGTGAACAGCCGGTCGTCCAGCTCGAGCTCGATGCGGTACAGCGGCGCGCCCTCGAGGCGCGCGCGGTCGGCGGTGGGCGCCAGCGTCTGATCCATCCACGCGGCCACCTGCGGCGGCGGGGCGGGCGGGGGCGGCGCGCGCACCAGCGGGGGCGCGGGGGCGGGGGGCGCGGGCGCCACGGGCACCGCGTCGGCCTGGGGCCGTTCGGCGCACGCAGCCACGGCCAGGCTCGAGAGGCTCAGGATCAGCAGCGCGCGCATGGCACCCCCTCGCGGCGTCCCAGTGGACGAGCGGCCCACCCGGGTGTATCCCCAAGTTCACGGGAGCGGTGTCGCCCCTGGTCCCCGACCGGGTGAACGAACCGGGCGCCGGCCCGGTCGCATTCCGCGTGCTCGATGGCACACCCGCTGCACAGGGCGGGCACGTCCGACGAAACCACTGGAGGATGCCATGAACGTCTCTCGCCCCGCCCTGCGCCTCGCCGCCGTCCTGGCGGCCTTCGTGCTGCTGCCCGGCGCCAAGGGAGGCTGCGGCAGCAAGGAATCCAACGAGACCCTCGCCTCACCCGTCCAGGCCCTGGGCCTGCTGCTCGAGCGCCCGGACGGCGCCGTCGGCGCCCGCCTCGTGGTCATCTCGACCCATGACCGTGACGTCCGCTTCGTCGACGGCGCGACGAGCCCGGTCGTCCGCATGGGCACCGACGCGCCCATCGGCCTCACGGCCGCCGAGTCGGGTCACTACGTCGTCGACAGCGCGCGGGCGCCGGGCCTGAAGTACAGCCCGGGCGCGACCTATCAGTTTCGCTTCGGGCTGGATGATCCCGAGGTGGCCGGGGACAACGCGGGCGCTGGCTTCGTCGGCGTCATCGACGCGCCCGACGACGAGGTCAGCTTCGAGTTCACCGAGGCGCCGGCCGTCGCCGGCGATCTGGCCAAGGTGCGTTGGGCGCCGGCGGAGCGCTGGGCGCTGCTGACCGTGCGCGACGCCGAGGGCGACGTCACCTACACCACCTTCGACCTGTC
>JAUHXL010000415.1 GCA_030426945.1 bacterium | reverse complement strand
AGCAGCAGGCTGGCGCCCACGTACATGACCTGACGCTTCAGGTAGAACATCGCGTCGCCCGTACGCACCTCGGCGCTGACGATGCTGGCCGAGTAGACCATCACCACGCCCAGCCCCATCAGCGCGAGGGTGGCCAGCAGCAGCAGGCGGTCGTAGCGCTGCTGCACCATCTGGGTGTCGCGCGCGGCCTCGTCCGCCGCGCGATCGCGGGTGAACCAGGCCATCTCAGCGCACCTTCAGGCTGGCCAGCGCGACGAGCGCCAGCATCACGGAGACGATCCAGAAGCGGACGACGATCTTGGGCTCTTGCCAGCCCAGCTTCTCGAAGTGGTGGTGGATGGGCGCCATCTTGAAGACGCGCTTGCCGGTCAGCTTGTACGAGGTGGTCTGGGTGATGACCGACAGGGCCTCGACGACGAACAGCCCGCAGATGATGAGCGAGAGCAGCTCGTTCTTGGTCAGCACGGCCAGCATGCCGATGGCGCCGCCGAGGGCCAGGCTGCCGACGTCGCCCATGAACACCTGGGCGGGGTAGCTGTTGTACCAGAGGAAGCCCACCCCGGCGCCGATGATGCTGGCGGCGAACACGGCCAGCTCGTTGGCGCCCGGCACGAAGGGCAGGTGCAGGTACTCGGCGATGTTGAACGCGAAGTAGCCGGTGACGCCGTCCGGGCTCGTCGTGGGCAGGGTGAGCACCGTGCCGGCGCCGTAGGCCAGCACCATGAAGGTGCCGGCGGCCACCATCACCGGGCCGATGGCCAGGCCGTCGAGGCCGTCGGTCAGGTTGACCGCGTTGCCGTACCCGCTGACGACGATCACCGCGAAGGGGATGAACAGCCACAGCGGCAGCTCGAGGGCGAACTTCTGGGCGCTGACGAAGGGCAGGTACAGGGTGCGGTCGAAGCCCGCCTCCTCGCGGAAGAGCGCCAGCAGCACCACGGCCGAGATCGTGAACTGGAACAGCAGCTTGTAGCGCCCCGACAGGCCCTTGCTGTTGCGGTAGCGCAGCTTCAGGTAGTCGTCGATGAAGCCGATCACACCGAAGGTGACCGTCACCATCAGACCGGCCCAGACGTACAGGTTCGACAGCTCGGCCCACAGGATCGTGGGGATGACCAACGCGAACAGCACCAGCGAGCCGCCCATCGTGGGCGTGCCGGCCTTGGAGAAGTGCGACTCGGGCCCGACCGCGCGGATGACCTGACCGATCTGCCGCGACTGCAGCCGGCGGATGAACCACGGGTGCAGGACGAAGCTGATGATCATCGCGGTCAGCATGGCCGCGATCACCCGGAACGAGACGTAGCGGAAGACCCGCAGAGGCGGGAAGTACTCCCGCAGCTCGAGCATCAGCCAGAGGACCACGTCAGGCCTCCCTTCCGCCGGCGAGGGCGGCGAACACGCGCTCGAGTCGCATGCCGCGCGACCCCTTCAGCAAGATGGCCCGGTCGTCGTCGCGCAGCAGGGCGGCGGCGGCGTCGGCGTCGGCGACGTGGCGGGCGCGATCGGCGGGCAGGCCGGCGGCGCGGGCCGCCTCGACGGTGTGCGCGCCCAGCGGGCCGACGGCGATCAGCGCGGGCGCGCCGGGCAGCGCGGCCACCTGCCGCCCCAGCTCGGCGTGGGCGGCCTCGGCGGCGTCGCCCAGCTCGAGCATGTCGCCCAGCACCAGCACCCCGCCGGGGGCGCGGCGCACGAAGGTCTCGAGCGCGGCCGCCATGGACTGCGGGTTGGCGTTGTAGCAGTCGAGCGTCACCGCGCGGCCGTCGGGCAGGTGCGCGATCTCGCCCCGCAGCCGCGCCGGCGGCACGGCGCCCAGGGCGGCGATGGCCTCGCCCACGGGCACGCCCAGCTCGCGGCCCACTGCGATGGCCAGCAGCGCGTTGTGCAGGTTGTGCCGGCCGCTGAGCCGCAGGCGCAGCCAGTGGCGCTGCCCGTCGACGGTCACGAAGCCGGCCGCGCCGTCCTTCAGCTCGCGCGCGCCGCTCAGCCGCACCTCGTCCACCGCGCGCTCGCCCACCACCAGCAGCGGCGCGCGCAGGCCCGAGGTCAGGACCCAGGGCCAGGGGACGTGCGACACGGTGACGCCGAGCCCGTCGTCGGGCAGCGCGTCGAACAGCTCGCCCTTGGCCCGCGCGATGTTGCGCAGCGAGCCGAGGCGCTCGAGGTGCGCCGCGCCCACGGTGGTCACGACGCCGATGCGGGGCTGCGCCAGGGCCGCCAGCCAGGTGATCTCGCCGGGCGCGTTCATGCCCATCTCGACCACCGCGAAACGATGCGTCTCGCTCAGGCGCAGCAGCGTCAGCGGCACCCCGAGGTGGTTGTTCTGGTTGCCCAGGGTGCACAGCGTCGGGCCGACGACGCTCACCACCGCGGCGATCATCTCCTTGGTGGTGGTCTTGCCGCTCGAGCCGGTCAGCCCGATGACCTCGCCGGGGAAGCCGACGCGGTGGGCGGCGGCCAGACGGCTGAGGGCGGCGACGACGTCGTCCACCACCACGACCGCGACGTCGGCGTCGAGGGGGCCCTCGGGCAGGCGGGTCGCGCCGCGGCGATCCATCACCACGGTCGCCGCGCCCGCGGCGATGGCCGCGCCGGCGAAGGCGTGCCCGTCGAAGTTGGGACCGCGCAGGCAGTAGAAGGTGTCGCCCTTGCGCAGGGTGCGCGTGTCGAGCGAGGCCGGGCCCAGCGGGCGGTGCACGCCGATGATCAGCTGGCCGCCGGTGAGGGCGCAGAGGCGCTCGGTGGTCAGGGGCGTCATCGGGCGGCCTCCCCGGTGGCGAGGGCCGCCGCCGCGATGGCGACGTCGTCGAAGGGGCGCCGCGCGCCGCCCTGCTCCTGGTAGGTCTCGTGCCCCTTGCCGGCGATGAGCACGGTGTCGTCGGGGCCGGCGGCGCGCACGGCCAGCTCGATGGCGCGGCGCCGGTCGAGCTCGACGACGGTGGCGCCGGGGCGGGGGGTGTCCGCGCGCGGGCGGCCCGCGGCGACCGCGCCGGCGACGGCGGCCTCGGCGATGGCGGCCGGATCCTCGCCGCGGGGGTTGTCGTTGGTGACGACGACGACGTCGGCGGCGGCGGCGGCGGCGCCCATGGGGCCGCGCTTGGCGCGATCGCGATCGCCGCCGCAGCCGAAGACGCACCAGAGGGCGCCCGCGGTGAGGGGGCGCAGGGTGGCGAGCACGCGGGCCAGGGCGTCCGGCGAGTGGGCGTAGTCGACCAGCACGGTGGGGCCGCCGGCGTGGGGCACGGGCTGCAGCCGGCCCCGGACGACGGCGCCGCGCAGGCCCGCGGCCACGGCCTCGGCGGGCGCGCCGACGGCCAGCGCCAGGGCGGCCGCGCAGGCGACGTTGGCCGCGTTGAAGGCGCCGAGCAGCGGGCTCTCGAGCCCCACCTCGGCCACGGGGGTCACCAGCGTGCCGCGGACGCCGCGCGCGTCGATCACCAGGTCGCGCCAGCGCACCTCGGTGGCGGCGTCGGGCGCGATCGACAGGCGCCAGGCGCCCGGCGCGTCGGCCAGCAGGGTGGGGCCGAAGGGGTCGTCCACGTCGACCACCACCACCGCGTCCTCGGCGAGCAGGTCGGTGAACAGGCGGCGCTTGGCGGCGCCGTACGCGGCCATGTCGCCGTGGTAGTCCAGGTGGTCGGGCGTCAGGTTCAGGAAGGCGGCCGCCGCGAAGCGCAGGGCGTCGACGCGATGCTCGGCCAGGCCCACCGAGCTGACCTCCATGGCGGCGGCCGGCGCGCCGGCGGCGACGATCTCGGCCAGCAGCGCCTGCAGGTCGGGCGCCTCGGGCGTCGTGAACGCGGCCGGGCGGCGCTCGGGGCCGACGCGGTGCTCGATGGTGCCGACGAGCCCCGCGGGCCAGCCGGCGGCGTCGGCGATGGCGGCGAACAGGGTCGACACGGTCGTCTTCCCGTTGGTGCCGGTGACGCCGACCAGCTTCAGCCGCGTGGAGGGGTGGCCGTGCAGGGCGGCGGCCAACGTCGCGAGATCGCGGCGCGGCGCGGCCAGGCGCAGCACCGGCACGTCCACGGCGAGCTGCGCGTCCTCCTCGACCGCGACCGCCGCGGCGCCGGCAGTGATCGCGTTGGGCACGAAGCGCAGGCCGTCCACCGTGCGTCCGCGCAGGGCCACGTACAGCGTGCCCGGCCCGACGCGCCGGCTGTCGTGGGTCAGCGCGCGGATGTCGGCGTCCCCGCCCTCGAGGCGGGCCGACGGCAGCGCGGCGGCCAGGTGGCTCAGCTTCAACGGGCACCCCCCGCCGCCGGCGGCCGGCCGGGCAGGTCGAGCGACACCAGCACGGTGCTGTCCGGGGGCAGCAGGGCGCCGGCCTGGGGCGTCTGCGACACCACGACGCCCGAGCCCTCGATGCGCAGCTGCAGCTTCAGCTCGGCGGCGCGGCGCACGACCTCGGCCAGCGGGGCGCCGCTGAGATCCGGCACCACCAGGTGCTGCGGCGCGCCGGCGAGGACGGCCTCCTCGTACCACCACGGCCGCGCCTGCGGGTCGATGCCCTCGGCCACGTCCTCCCAATCCTCGATCTCGTCCTCGTCATCGGGCGCGTAGGGCTCGGTGGGCTCGACGCCGAGGTAGGGCAGCACCTCGCGGGCGATGTCGGCGAAGACCGGCGCGGCGACGACGCCGCCGTACTGGGCCTGCTGGGGCTCGTCGACCGAGACGTAGATCACCAGCCGGGGATCCTGCGCCGGCACGAAGCCCACGAACGACGAGCGCACCTTCTTGCTGCTGTAGCCGCCGACCAGCGGATCCACCTTGTGGGCGGTGCCCGTCTTGCCGGCGACGACGTAGCCGGGCACCCGCGCGCGCCGCCCGGTGCCGCCCTTCTGGGTGACCATGATCATGCCGCGCGTCGCGTCGGCGGCGGCCTCGGCGCCGACCACCCGGCGCAGGGCGCGGGGCGGGAACGACTCGACGACGTTGCCGCGCACGTCCAGCACGCGCCGCAGCAGGCGCGGCTTCATCATCACGCCGCCGTTGGCGATCGAGGCGGCGGCGGCGGCCATCTGCACCGGGGTCACGCTGAAGCCGTAGCCGTAGCTGAAGGTGGCCAGGTGAATCTGGCCCCACTTGCGCGGCCCGCGCAGATCGCCCACCTGCTCGCCGCGCAGGCCCAGCCCCACCGGCTGACCGAAGCCGTAGGCGCGCAGGTAGCGGTGATAGGTCTCCTTGCCGATGCGCTGGGCCACCTGCACCGCGCCCACGTTCGAGCTGCGCTGGATGATCTCGAGCGTGGTCAGCTCGTCGACGCCGTGCACGTCGCGGATGACCTTGCGGCCGATCTTCAAGCGCCCCTTGAAGCCGTCCCACACCGCGTCGGCGCGCACCTTGCCGGTGTCCAGCGCCGCCGCGACCAGCAGCGGCTTGACCGTCGAGCCGGGCTCGAGCACGTCGGTCAGCGCGCGGTTGCGCCAGTCGCCCGCCTCGGCCTGCCGGAACAGGTTGGGATCGAAGTCGGGCGTCTGGGCCAGCGCCAGCACGTCGCCGGTGCGGGGATCCAGCACGACGACGACCCCGCTCTGCGCCTCCATCTCGCGCACCTGGTTGCGCAGCGTGGCCTCGGCCACCTGCTGGATGCGCGCGTCGATCGACAGCTCGACGTCGTAGCCGGCGAGGTGCTCGATGGGCACGCCGCCGGTCGGCATCGCCTTGCGGCCCCGGGCGTCGCGCACCACCTCGAGCTCGTAGCTGCGGCCCTTCAGGTAGCGGTCGAAGTCGCGCTCGACCCCCTCGAGGCCGTCGCCGTCGATGCCGGCGAAGCCCAGCAACGCGCCGGCCAGCGAGCGGTTCGGGTAGAAGCGCCGGGGCTCGTCGCGCAGCAGGATGGCCGGGTGATCCAGCGCCGCCACCTGCTCGGCCTCGGCCGGCGTCACGTGGCGCTTCAGCCACACGAAGGCGCCGCGTCCGGCCAGCTGGCGCCGCACGCGATCCGCGTCGAGGCCCAGGATGGCGCTCAGCTCGGTGGTCAGGCGCTCGAGGTCCGCGGGATCGCGCACGTCGCGCGGCACGGCGAAGACCGACGGCACGTCCGCCGACAGCGCCAGCTCGCGGCCGTTGCGGTCATGGATGGCGCCGCGGCTGGCGCGCAAGGTGATGCGGGTCAGGTGCTGGCCGGCCGAGCGCTGCACGTAGTGCTCGTGGCGATCGACCTGCAGCTGCCAGGCGCGCACCAACAGGCCGCCGAACGCCAGCGCCAGGATGATCGACACCAGCAGCATGCGCCCCTTGCGCGGGCCCGGCTCGACCGGCTCGCGGCGGCGGAACACGTTACGGGGCATGGGCGCCCTCCACCGTCACGACCACCACCTGGTCGGGGGCGGGCACGCGATAGCCGCGCGCGCGCGCCACGGGCTCGAGGCGCGTGGGATCGAGCAGCGCGGCGCGGTCGATGCGCAGCTGGTTGATCTCCTCCTCGAGCACGCGCTGGGTGCGCAGGGCCTGGGCGATCTCGTAGCCGGTGGCGACGCCGGCGTGACGCGCCTCGACGCGCCCCTTGGCCGAGTAGACGAGGCCGGCGATGGTGGCCACGGCGAGCAGGAAGAACCTCACGCGACCCTCCGCTCGGCGTCGGTCAGCTTGCGCACGGCGCGCAGGCGGGCGCTGCGGGCGCGCGGGTTGCGGGCCACCTCGGCCTCGTCGGCCGTCTCGCCCTTGCGGGTCAGCAGCGCG
>JAUHXL010000414.1 GCA_030426945.1 bacterium | reverse complement strand
GTCCCGCCGGGCGGCTGACCGGCGCTGCCCGCCCAGGCGGCGCTCGCGGCGAAGACGGCGAAGAGAACCAGAGAGACCGTGAAGAGCTTGCGCATGTCGAACCCCCCTCCCGAGGTACGTCGTCGCGACCATTCACGCGCCGACCTCGATGACTTTAGCCGCCGAACGGGGCTCGATCTAGGAAAATTCCGCAGGGGACGGAATCCACCCGGCGTGATCAACTCGGCCGGGCGCCCACCAGCCGCTCCAGCACCGACACCACGCGCTGGCCCAGCTTCTCGACGTCGCCCTCCTCCGCCTTGCGGATGTAGCGCGCGTTGCCCAGCGTGCGCAGGACGCCCTTGAAGTGCTCGTCGCACAGCATCGACGAGAAGAACAGGATGGGCGTGCGCTTGACGCCCAGCCCCGTCTCGATCGCCCGCAGGGCGAACGCGGCCTGCTGACCGTCGAGCTCCGGCATGCGCACGTCGAGGATCACCAGGTCCGGCTTCTGCCCGGCCGCCGCCGCGCGGGCGAAGGCCTCGACCATCTCCACGCCGTCCGCGCACTCGACGATCTCGCGGGCCAGGCCCTTGTCGGTCAGGAGATCCCGCGTCACCTGGCGCAGGAAGGCCGAGTCCTCGACCAAGTACACCCGCTCCATCTGGGCGACCGGCCCGCCCATCTCACCCGAGCGCGCCGCGCGCTCCAGCATCTCCTCGGCCGACGCGCCGGGCAGCTCGGCGCTGTCGAGGGCGCGCTCGAGGGACTGCTCCACCGAGGCGCCCGCCGCGGCCGTGCCCGGCAGCTCCACCGAGGCCGACCGTGGATCGGGCGGCGTCGGGCGCTCGACGGCGGGCTGGATCGCCTGCGCCTTCTGCACCACGCCCACCCGGGCCAGCCCGCCGCGGGGCGCGGGCGCGTCCGCCTCGCCCCGTTGCATGCGCCGCACGTCGTCGGCGCTGGCGAACTTCACGCCCAGGCCCAACCCGCACAACGCACAGCTGGTCATCACATAGCTGCCCTCGAGCGAGCGCTCGAGGTCGACGTCCATGCCGCAGCTCGGGCAGTACTTGCGTTCCATCACTTGCCTCGAAGCTGCGCCAGCAGGCGCCCCACCGCCACGCCCAGCCGGCGCGCCTGCTCGGCCGGTGGCTCGTCCGCCGGGCGCTGCAGGTGCACCGCCCGGCCCAGCTTGCTCAACAGCGCCTTGAGCGACTCGTCAGCCGCCTCCGCCGTGTAGAAGAGCACCGGCGTCGGCTTCAGCCCCAACCCCCGCTCGATGGCCCGCATCGCGGTCGCCGTGCCCCGCCCGGTGACCCGGGGGAGGGGATCGTCCAGCACCACCAGGAGGGGGGGCTGCCGCGCCTTGACCAGCTTGGTGAACGCGGTGAGGCAGCGCGCGCCGTCCTGCACCGGCACCACCTTGGGCGCGTCGGCCGCGTCCCCCAGCAGGGTGGGCGCGAAGGGCGCCAGGCCGGCCTCCTCGGCCAACAGGATGCGTGCGGTGGCCAACCTCGGAGTCCTTTCAGCCAGCCTGCGCCAGCACGCCGCGCACCATGAAGGTGGCGTTCACCGCCAGGTGACACACCAGCGGCGCCACCACCCCTCCGCTGCGCCACAGGAGCGCCGCGTAGGCCCCGCCGGCGAAGGCGCTCACCATCAGCACCTGCTGCACCATCTGCACGGGGGGCAACGTCAGCGTGGCGAAGAAGGTCAGGTGGTACAAGCCGAAGAGCAGCGCGGTCAGGGCCACGGCGGGCAGGGGCTCCTCGAACTCCTCGAGCAGCGCGCGACCCACGAACCCGAAGAAGAAGACCTGCTCGGCGAGCACGTGCAGCGCCGTCATGCCCAACACCGGCCCCAGCTCGGTCGGCGTGGGCGGCGGATACGACAGGAAGCCGATCAGGATGCCGTAGGGGATGCCGAGGAGGGCCCAGCTGACGTTCTCCCCCGCGACCGCCACGTCTCGCTGTCGGCTGACGAAGGCGATGCCCAGGATGCCCAACACCAGCAGCAGCGCGCGGCGCGTCCACCACCAGACGTCCTCGAGCATGAAGTGGTACTCGACGTTGCCCATGACCTGCTTGTCTTTGGGCACGCTCAGATCGACGTCGGGCTGCAGCCGGGCCCGCTGCGCCTGCGTCAGCTGAAGCTGGTAGTCCGCCGACGCGCCGGCCTCCTTGGCCTTCGCCGCCACCGCCTGCGCCGAGACGTCCGGCCACTCGGTCGCGCCGCCCGGGATCAGGTTGGCTCCGACGTACATCAGCACGCACACCACGGCGGTGTAGGCCAAGGTCCTGGCCAGCGTGCTGCCCATCGACAGGTTGATCTTCGGCCCGCTGTCCAGCTCCCGCGTGAACAACAGCCGCAGCTCGCTCTGCGCCTCGAGGTTGTGCGGGTTCAGCTCGATGGCGCGCCGCAGGTTGTCCTCGGCGGTCTGCACCTGCCCCGCCAGCCGGTGCACCTTGCCGATGGTCAGGTAGGCGCTGTCGAGGTCGCTCGACAGCTTCAGCGCGCGGTTCACCAGCTCGATCGCCGCGTGGGCGGCGTCGGCGTCGCGCGGGCTGTCGAGGAACTGCGCCCAGCCCATGTGCACGAAGCACTCGGGATCGTCGGGCACCAGGCGGGCGGCGTTCGCGAAGGCCTCGCGCGCCTCGCCGTAGCGCTGCTGGGCGAGCAGCGACTTGCCCTCCTTGATCTCGTACTCGTACTCGACCCGCTGCCGCACCTCCGGCTGATCGAAGTCGAGCCCGAGCTGCTGCGAGCGCTCGTACAGCGCGCGCTCGCGCGGATCACAGAGCGTCTGCCGGGCCCGATCGAGGACCCCCTTGATCCGCTGGCGCACGGCCGAGGCCACCGGCGAGTCGTCCGGCTCCGGGTGGGCGCCGAAGGCCTGCAGCTTCTGCTCGTAGGCGCGCTGAATCTCGGCCTCGCCCGCCGCGCGCCGGACCTCGAGCACGCTGAAGAAGTCGGCCGCCTGCAGGCGGTCGAGCACCCCCTCGAGCTCCTGCAGGGCCTCGTCGCCGGCCCGCACCACGCCGAACTTCATCAACGCCAGCACGCGGGTGCGCGCCTCGGCGGTCGTCAGCCGCGACAGGCGGGCGATCTCACCCAGGCAGGCGCTCAGCGGGCGGCCGGTCTGCAGCACCTCGAGGGCGGCCCGGTCGAGGTCGCTGAGCTCGCCCGCGAGCGCGTCGGGCACGTCCACCTGCAGGATCGGGTCGCCGTAGTCGTTGAGCACCGCGGTGATCTGCTGCGGCGACAGCGCCGTGGCGAGGCCCGTCTCGATGATGTCGCGCGGCGCCGCCATGAGCAGGATGTCCTCGCTCTGCGCGGTCTCGTCGGGGATGAACTGGAAGGTGCCCCGGTCCAGCCGGAACACGTTCAGCAGCCGCTCCATCGCCTGCACCGACAGGGCGCGCTGCAGCTCTCGTGGGGACAGCTTCTCGAGGTAGACCAGGGCCGAGCCGATGCGCGCGCCGTTCTGCCGGCGCAGCTCCGCCGCCTGCTCGAAGGCGGCCGCGTCGATCAACCCCTGGCCGATCAGCACCTCGCCCAGCCACTCCTCCTCGATGTTCGACATGGCGTTCACCGGGACGCCCTGTCGGAAGATGACCACCTTCTCCTGCTGGCGGTCGGCGCTGCACACGAACAGCCGCCCGGTGCTGCGCTTGCGATACAGCCGCCCGAAGAGGCCCGCGAGGGCCAAGGTGTCCACCTCGCCCGAGAGCTCCGGCGCGGGGCGCAGCGCGGTGCCGTCCACGCGGAAGGCGGCGGGCATCAGCTCGTCGAAGAGCGCGCTGAACTCCGGCAGATCACCCAGCCGCTGCTGGGCCGCGCCGTTCTTGCTGACGCTGTCGGTGCGGAACAGTCGGCCCTGGCGGATCATGTTCTGCAGGGTGGCGAAGGGGATGACGCCCATCGAGTAGCCCGTGCGATCCACCAGCTCGTAGCGATCATCGAGGCGGGGTACGGGCGTGGCGCCCGACATCAGTCGGTGCTGCTCCTCGGCCACTGAGGTCCCCCTCCCGGCCAGGGTCACACCCCCCGGTGGCGCGACTCCGACCCGTCGATGCAAGGCATGCCCGGGGAGTATAGGCCACCCCCCCGCCCGAACCAAGAATTAAAAACCTTTTGGTTTCGGCATGTTCCGCCCGAATTCCCGCTGCCGCCGAATTTACGGGGGGGGCCGGCGTCCTGCGGACCGAACACGAACCCGGAGGTCCCCATGAACGCGCTGCTGACCAAGCTGACCCCCCTCTCGCTGGTCCTGATCACCCTCGCCGGCTGCCACCTCGAGGGGGACGATCTCGAGACCGGCCCCTCCTCCGGACGCTCTCCGGGCAGCGGCGCCTGCCTGCTCGACACCGAGTGTCGGGACGGCGACTACTGCAGCGAAGACGGCTTCTGCTACGCCGCGACCGGCTGCGTCGGTGACCGCGCGTGCGGCGACGGCCAGTACTGCGACGGGCGGGCGCGCTGCGTCGACGCGCGCGGCTGCACGGTCGACCGCGAGTGCGCCGACACCGAGTTCTGTGACGCCGGCGCTTGCCTGCCCCTGCCGACCTGCCGCGCCGACCGCGACTGCGGCGCGCGTGAGTTCTGCGCCGACACCTTCGAGTGCCTGCCCATCCCCGGCTGCCGCAGCGACCGCGACTGCGCCGCCGGCTACCTGTGCCGGCCCGACGGGCTGTGCGAGGAGCGCCCGGGCTGCCGGACCCACGACGACTGCGCGCGCGGCTACAGCTGCCGGCCCGACGGCGTCTGCGAGGAGATCCCCGGCTGCCGCAGCGATCGCGACTGCGCGAGCGGCTACACCTGCCGGGCCGACGGCGTCTGCGAGGAGGACGCCGGGTGCCGCAGCGACCGCGAGTGCGCCGTGGGCTACACCTGCCGGGGCGACGGCGTCTGCGAGGAGCTCGAGGGCTGCCGCGGTGACCGGGACTGCGCGCCCGGCTACTTCTGCCGCGACGACGGCGTGTGCGAGGAGATCCCCGGCTGCCAGAGCGACCTCGACTGCGCGGGCGGCTACTTCTGCCGCGGCGACGGCGTCTGCGAAGAGGTGCCTGGGTGCCGCGCCGACTGGGAGTGCAACCCAGGCGACGTCTGCGCCGCCGACGGCGTGTGCTACGCCGACGCCGCCCTGTGCGACTTCGACCGCGACTGCCCCGCCGGCACCCTGTGCGGGGGCGACGGCCTCTGCTACCCCGCGCAGGCCTGCGACGTCGACGCCCACTGCCCGGCCGGCTGGTTCTGCGGGGGCGACGGCTACTGCTGGTTCTGAACGAGGCTGGCAGACAGGATCCGCACCCGGCCCGAAGACCCCTGCCCCTGACCTTGACCTTCCCCCCTCGGCCCTGACCTTGACCGTCCCTCCCTGCCCGCCCCCCCTTGCTCCAGCCCGCGCCGGGCTGCAAAGCCGGCGCTCGCGGAGTCAGGGCAAGGTCAAGGTCAAGGTCAAGGTCAAGGTCAAGGTCAAGGTCAAGGTCAAGGTCAAGGTCAAGGGGCGCCGCGGTCGGATCGACGCCGCCTCAGGAGGCCTTCTCGACGTAGGCGCGCTTCTCCTCCGCCATCTCGCGGATCGGCGTCAGGTCGTCCTCCAGCCAGGCCCCAAGCTGCGCCGCCGTCACCGGCCCCTCACCCAACGAGTCGAGGCGCGCCTTCAGCCGATCCAGCGCCTCGTCCACCCGCCGGACGTCGTCGGCGCGCTGATCCCGCAGGGTGCCGGCCATGTCGTTCACCCGCTGGAACAGGGCCTGGAACTCGTCGCCCCGGCGCAGGGGGCGCGGGCGCACGGGCTCGCCGCGCATGATCTTCTGCACGTACAGATCGACGACGTAGATCGGCCCGACGATGCGGTGGGTGGCCAGGATGCCCACCACGAACAGCAGCGCGACCAGCAGCAGACAGAAGCCAGCGAGGGTCCACAGGGTCGAGGTGTCCTCGGCTTCGAGCCGCCGCGCGAGCTCGGCCTCGAAGTCGTCGGCCGGCGGGGGGGCCTCGGCCGCGGCCTCGGGGGCCGGGGCGAGGGACTCGGTCTCGACGGTGAACTTGGGGCCCGGCGGCGGCGCCTTCTTCGCGGCCGGCGCCCGCGCCGCGACCTCGTCCAGCACCGCCAGCTGGGTGTTCTCGCGCGTCTTGTCGAAGAACAGCCAGGCCATCACGCCGAAGATGACGCCGCCCACGAGGGCGATGATCACGGCGTACTTGAGCTGGAAGCGCGGGTCGAGCAGGAAGTTCCTGAGCTTCCGCTTGGGCTTCGGTCCGGCGGTCATGGTCGCTCCCCGCTCACTTCAAGGTCCGCAGGTACTTGTCGAACTCGTCGTACAGGACCGGGCCGAGGTGCTCGAGACACGCTTGCGCGTTGGTGTCGATCGCCTGGTCGGTCACCTTGGGCGAGCCCAGATCGAGGCCCACCCGCTGCGTGGCCGAGGCCCGCAGCGCCTTGTCCGGCAGCTGATAGAGCGACTGGGCGCCCGCGCAGGTGATCAACGTCGAGGACGCCGTGCGCGTCACCTCGCGCGTCAGATGCACCTTCATCGCCACGCCCTTCATCCGCCCCGCCTGCAGCTCGTCCCGTGGATCGGGCTCCGCCTCGCCCTGACCGGCGAGATCGATCGCCCGCCCGAGCACGATGCGCTGGTTCTGGGTGGCCTTGGCCAGCAGCAGCTTCTCGACGGCGCGGCGCGAAGGCTCGTGATCGG
>JAUHXL010000413.1 GCA_030426945.1 bacterium | reverse complement strand
CGCCACCGACGGATCGGCCGCCAGCGCCTCCTCGAGATCGACCGCGCGGCGCAAGGCGTCCAGAGCGTCGACGCCCTGCACGCCGACGACCAGGACGTCGTCGCTCCCGAAGCGCGCCACGAGCCCGACGTACGCCGCGCGCGGCGCGGCGTCGTCGCTGAGCCAGCGGCCGACGGTGTTGTCCACGGCGGGCCGCGGCGCCAGCGCCAGCAGCAGCCCCACGCCGGCCACGGCCAGCGCGACACCGAGCGCGCGCCGCCCCAGTGGTCGGTCCCCCACGTTCGAGCTCCCTATGAGCCTGTGGCGCGTGCGGGGCGCTTCGCGATGCACGCCCTCGCCTCTGCCCAACCGGCCAGCGAAGACGACGCCGCGGCGCGCCGGCCGCGCGGCGAAGTCGACGAACCCGAAGCCGATTCCGCAGCATCCCGCGAGGATGCGCGCCCCGCGCGCTCAGCCGCGGCCGGCACCGCTCCGCCAGGCCGGCAACCAGAGCGTCACGGCGGCGCCGCCGCCCGGTCCGTGGCCGAACTGCAGCCGCCCGCCGTGCGCCCGCACGACGCCCAGCACGACGCTCAGGCCCAGCCCGGTGCCCTCGCCCTCGGCCTTCGTCGAGAAGAAGGGATCGCACACCCGGTCGACGATGTCGGCCGCGATGCCCGGCCCCTGGTCGCTCACCCGCAGCCCGACGAGATCCCCGTCGGCCACGGCCTCGAACGAGACGGTGCCCCGCGCAGGCGAGGCGTCGAGGGCGTTCAGCGTGACGCTCACCAGCGCGTGCACCAGCTGCCCGTGGTCGCCGTCCACCGGCGGGGCGTCCCCGGGCTGCCGCAGCACGCTCAGCCGCCGCTGCTTGACCGTCGGGCCGATGACCTCGAGCACCTCGTCGAACAGGTCACTCGGATACACCGCCCCCGACGAGGGCGGCGCGGGCTGCGCATAGCGCGTCAGGGCCGAGACGATCGACCGGATGCGCTCGAGCCCGTCGACGACGGTGTCGAAGTAGGTCGCGCGGCGCCCCTCGGGCACCTTGTCGTGCCGCAGGGCGTGCACGCACGCCATCACGCCCCCGAGCGGGTTGTTGATCTCGTGCGCCACGCCGCCCGCAAGCAGCGCGACCGACGACAGCTTCTCGGCCTGGATGAGGCGCGCCTGTTCGCCGGCGAGTTGATCGTTGACGTCCTCGAGCCGGCGCACCGCGCGGGCCAGCTCGTCCTCGGCCCGTTTGCGTTCGGTGATGTCCCGCCGGATGGCCAGGTAGCGATCCGGTCGGCCGGCCGCGTCCAGGAAGGGCACGATGACCGTGTGGGTCCAGTACAGCGACCCGTCCTTGCGCCGGTTGCACAGCTCCCCGCGCCACACCTTCCCGCCCGAGATGGTCCCCCACATGTCCTGGAACAGCGCCTTGGGGTGCAGGCCCGAGTTGACCTGCGCGTGGGTCCGCCCGATCAGCTCGTCCCGCCCATAGCCCGAGAGCCGGCAGAAGTGATCGTTGACCTCGGTGATCACGCCCGCGGCGTCGGTCCAGACCACGACGCAGGCCTCGTCGAGCGCGCGCTGCAGGTCACGCAGTCGGGCGGCCACCTCGCAGTTGGGATCGGCGCACGCCATCGGCGGCGATTGCTGGTCGCTCACGCCCCGCCCCTCGCGTCGTCTTCCAGGGATGGCGCTGCCGTGACGCGCGCCAGCAGATCGGCGATCGCCCCGATGAAGTACCGTCCGGTCGGCTCGACGCGGAGCCGATCCGGACCCACGCTGCACAACCCGTCGGCCACGAGATCGACGAGCGCGTCGCCGGCCGCCTCGAGCTCGTCCGGACCGAGCGCCACCTCGAGATCGCAGGCGAGCGCCTCGACGAGCGCCCGATGGCGCCGCGCCGCTGCGCCCAGGCGTCGGCCACCCACGACGGGCAGCGCGCCCGCGTCGAGCGCCCGCTCCCACGGCCCCAGCGCCGAGGGGTTGATGGCCACCGCGTTGTCCAGCGCGGTGCGCGCGCCCACACCCACGCCGATGCGCTCGAGGCCGGCGCCCGGTCGATAGCCGAACACGTCGCGCGCGCGCTCGGCCGCCGTCGCCAGCGGATCGTGGGGGGCGACGAAGTGATCCAGCCCCACCGGTCGGTAGCCGGCCGCGACGAGGGCCAGCCACGCCTGCCGTTGAAGGTCCAGCACCGCGTGGGCGCTCGGCAGCGATGGGCGCAGCAAGGACTGGTGGTTGGGGTGGCCCGCGGGATCGTAGACGAAGGGCCGGCAGACGACGCGATCCGGCTGCAGCGCCACCACGCGCTCGAGCGTCGTCGCCCAGCCGCGCGGCGACTGCTGCGGCAGCCCGTAGACCAGATCCAGGGTCACGGCCCGGAAGCCGGCGCCCCGCGCCAGATCGACGCAGGCGCGGGTCTGGGCGAAGGTCTGGTGACGACCCACCGCGGCCTGGACCGCCTGATCGAGATCGTGGACCCCCAGCACGAGGTGGGTGTAGCCGACCGCGCGCAGGTGCCTCAGCTGAGGCAGGCTGGTCACCGCCGGGTTCGCGGCGATGGACAACGTCGCGTCGGTCGTGGGCACGAAGTGGGAGGCCCACAGCTGCCACAGCCGGTCCTGCTGCGCATCGTCGAGGAAGGTCGGCGTGCCGCCGCCCACGAAGACCGAGCCCACCGCGCGGCGGCCGCCCAGATGATCGGCGATCAGCCCGAGCTCGCGGCTCATCCGATCCAGGTAGTCATCCGCCCCGGCGCGGTCGCGGGCCACGACGATGTCACAGGTGCAGTGGGCGCAGCGATGCCAGCAGAAGGGGACCGCCAGCTCGAGGGCCAGGGGCGCGTCGGGCGCCGCGGTGCCCGCCTCGCGCAGGCTGGCGGCCAGCTCACCCGAGCCGAAGGCGCGACCTGCGCGCCGCTCTCCACCAGGGGGAGGGAGCCCGCCGGCGCCGGCGTAGCGCCGCACGATCTCGTCGTCAACACCGGGCAATGCGTCGGCCATCCGTGCGGCAGCTATCAAGCGCCGTGCCGCTGCGACGTTTCCGCCTACACCTCGAACCGCCGTTCCAATATGGTGACACCCCCGCGTCGCCAGTTACCGAGCCGGCCCAGAACCCGCGCTGCAGCCCGTGGGGCACCGAGTGGTGCAGACCTTGCACGCGGCCTCCCCGTTCGACTCCGAGGGACATCATGCTCGACATCCTGCTGGTGGACGACGAGCCCACCATTCGCCTCAGCATCGGGGACGCGCTCAGCGACGCCGGCTATCGCGTCACCGTCGCCGCCGACGGCGCCGAGGCGTGGGCCCTGCTCGAGAAGCGGGTCGTCGACGTCGTGATCACCGACATCCGCATGCCCAAGCTGGACGGGCTGTCTCTCTTCCACCGCATCCGCGAGACGGCGCCCGAGACCGACGTGATCCTGGTCACCGCCTACGGCGCCGTCGAGGACGCCGTGGGCGCGCTCAAGGAGGGGGCCCGCGACTACCTGACCAAGCCCTTCGACACCGAAGAGCTGCTGGTTCGGCTGTCGCGCCTCGCCGAGCGCCACGACCTGAAGAGGCAGCTGTCGGACGCCCGCAAGCAGCTCGCCCGCAAAGAGAAGGCCCGACAGATCATCGGCGACTCCCCCCCGATGACGCGCCTGATGGATCGCATCGAGACCTTCGCCGAGACCGAAGCGCCGGTGCTGATCCTCGGCGAGAGCGGGACCGGCAAGGAGCTCATCGCGCGCCGGCTGCACCAGCTGAGCCAGCGGGGCGACAAGCCCTTCGTGGCGGTCCACTGCGCGGCCTTCCCCGAGACCCTCATCGAGGCCGAGCTCTTCGGCCACGAGCGCGGCGCCTTCACCGGCGCCGTGCGGCGGCGCGATGGTCGCTTCAAGGTGGCCGACGGCGGCACCTTGTTCCTCGACGAGGTCGCCGAGATCCCGTTGCCCGCGCAGGCGAAGCTGCTGCGCGTGCTGCAGGAGGGCCAGTTCGAGCCCCTCGGCACGAGCACCCCGATGCGCGTGGACGTGCGCATCCTGTCGGCGACTCACCGCGACCTGAAGCGCTGCGTCCACGAGGGCACCTTCCGCGAGGACCTCTACTACCGCCTCAACGTGCTCGATCTGACCGCGCCGCCCTTGCGCGAGCGACGCGCGGATCTGCCCGTGCTCGTCGAGCACTTCCTGCGCCGCTTCGCGCCGGATCCGGACGATCCGCCCAGCATCTCACCGGCTGCCTGGGCCGCGCTGACCAACCACCCCTTCCCGGGCAACGTGCGGGAGCTCGAGCACGCCATCCAGCACGCCGTGGTGCTGGCCCGCGGCAGCGAGCTGCAGATGTGGCACCTGCCGCGCGACGTTGCCGGCCCGGACGCCGATCTCGACTCGACGCGGGAGACCGACACGCTGGAGCCCCTCGCCAGCGCCATCAAGGCCTTCGAGCGGGAGTACCTGCTGCGCGCGCTGCGCATGGCCGGTGGCAAGAAGGTGAAGGCGGCGTCGATGCTGGGCATCTCGCGCAAGAACCTGTGGGAGAAGCTGAAGGGCCACGACATCAGCGACGACGACGTGGAGTGAGCGCGGGGCCCGCGCCCCGGTCAGAGCGTGCCGGGCCGGACCAGCTCGACGACGCGCCCCTCGGCGGCGGCGATGACCTGCAGGTCGCTGCCCTTCTCGGCCACCACCTCGCGACAGGTGCGCAGCTTCTCGTCGACCATGTCGTCGTCGTGCATCGGATCGTGCGAGAACAGCGCGATCCGCTTCGCGTCGGCCAGCAGCGCCAGCTCCACCGCGTCCAGGTAGCAGGAGTGCCCCCAGCCGCGCTTCCGCTGGTACTCGTCGGGTGAGTACTGCGAGTCGGCGATGTAGAGGTCGGCGCCGCGGATGAGATCGATGAGATCGGCGTCGCGCTGGCGGCCGAACTCCGCGCGCCGTCCGTCGGTGTCCGACGGATCGCTCAGCTGCGCCTTGTAGGGCTCGATGTCGGTCGCGTAGACCACCACGCGGTCGTCGCACTCGATGCGATACGCCATCGTCACGCCGGGGTGGTTCACGTAGCGCGCGGTGATGGCGAAGCCGCCGACCGTGAAGTTGCGCTCGCGGATCTCGTGCACCTCGATGTCCGCCGCCATGTCCCCGAGGCTGACCGGGAAGTACTCGGGATCCATCTGGCCCCGGAGCACCTTCTCGAGCGGCTTGTCCACCGAGGGTGGGCCGTGCACCTCGATGTGGTTGCCGGGCACGAAGGCCGGCACGAAGAAGGGGAAGCCCTGGATGTGATCCCAGTGCGTGTGCGTGATGAGCATCGACAGCGACACCGGCTTGCCGCGAGCCTCGGCCGCCAGCGTCAGCCCGAGCTTCCGCAGGCCCGTGCCGGCGTCGAGGATGAGCTGGTGTTCCCCCGACTCGACCGTCACGCAGGGCGTGTTGCCGCCGTAGCGCACGGTCTCGGGGCCGGGCGTGGCGATCGAGCCTCGCACCCCCCAGAAGCGCACCCGCATCGTGTCGAGGATGCGCCGCACCGTCTGCCCCAGCTCATCGAGCTCGAAGGGCTTCGACAGGAACGCGTCCGCCCCCATCTGCATCGCCTTGCGCTGATCGGCCGCGTAGGCCTGCGCCGACAGCACCAGGATCGGAATGCGACAGGTGCCGTGCGAGGCGCGGATGCGGCGGATGACCTCGTACCCGTGCATGCGCGGGGTCAGCAGGTCGGCGACGATGAGATCGGGGTGCTCGCGCGCGGCCGCCTCGAGCCCGGCGGCGCCGTCGGGCGCGACCTCGACGGTCAGGCCGTCCTGCTCGAGCTGCAGGCGGATGACGTCCGCGATGGTCTGATCGTCTTCGATGACCAGGACGCGTTGAGTGCGGCTGCTCAATGGCCTCTTCCCGTCGGCTCCCGCGCCGCCCGGTGCGACGGCTCGCACCAGTGTGCGGGGACGACGCCCCCCACGTCCAGCTTTCGCCAGCGGGCGGCCGCGCGGCGCCCCCTTTTGTTCAAGGACGGGCCAAGGCGCCGGCCATCAGGCGGGTGATCCCGCCTCGGGCACGACCGGCGCGTACAGGTGGCCCATCCGAGCCCGCTTGCACTCGAGGTAGCCCCGGTTGATCGGGTTGACGCCGATGACGAGGGGGTCGCGGCCTTCGACCTCGATGCCGGCGTCCCGCAGCCCGTCGATCTTCAGCGGGTTGTTGGTCAGAAGGCGCACCGACTCGACGCCGAGGCCCTCGAGCATGGTGGCGGCGACCGCGTAGTCGCGCAGATCGTCGCCGAACCCGAGCACGCGGTTGGCGTCGACCGTGTCGAAGCCCGCCTCCTGCATCGCGTAGGCGCGAATCTTGTTGCCCAGCCCGATGCCGCGGCCCTCCTGCCTCAGGTAGAGCACCGCCCCGCGGCCCGCGGCCTGGATGGTGGCGAGGGCGGCGTCGAGCTGGGGCTTGCAGTCGCACTTCAGTGAGCCGAGCACCTCGCTGGTGAGGCACTCGGAGTGGACGCGCACCGGCAAGCCCCGCGCGCCTTTCAGCGGGCCCACCGAGATGGCGAGGTGCTCGCGGCCGTCACCGTCGACCAGCACGCGGACGTCGAAGGTGCCGTGGGCGGTCGGCAGGCGGGTGCGCGCGTAGAAGGGCGGCTCGGCCTTGGCGCGCTGGGTGGACTGGGGCATCGGGACCTCGTGCGGGTGGTGCGCCGCCGGCGGCGCAACGTGAACAAACACTCCACAAAAGCGAACAGT
>JAUHXL010000412.1 GCA_030426945.1 bacterium | reverse complement strand
ATGAGCTGGGGCACGCTGGTCATCGAGGGGGCGGCGCCCGTGCTGCTGCTCAGCCCGGTGTGGGTGACCGCCTGCCGGCGCATGGCGTTCCTGGGGCTGATCGGGCTGCACTTCGGCATCTTCGTGCTGACCGACGTGGGGCTGTTCTCGTGGGTGATGATGGTCAGCTACCTGGCGCTGATCACGCCGCCCGACATCGAGCTGCTGAAGCGCGGGCTGCGGCGGCTGGCGGGCAAGCCGATCACCGTCTTCTACGACAGCGACTGCGGGGTGTGCTTGCTGTGCGCCCGCATCGTGGCGCGGCTGGACGTGCTGGGGCTGATCACCTGGGCGGGGCGCGACTACGACGGTGCGCTGCCCGAGGGGCACACGCGGGAGAGCTTCGCCCAGCTTCAGGACGAGACGCTGGTGGCGTGGGACGGCGCGAAGCTGTTCACGCGGCACCACGCGGTCGCGCGCACGCTGCAGGCGCTGCCCGGGCTGCGGCTGCTGACCTGGATCGCCTTCGTGCCCGGCATCGATCAGCTCAAGGGCGCCGCCTACGACGCCTTCGCGCCGCGGCGGCACAAGGTCAGCGCGTGGCTGGGCATGGGCACCTGCGGGGTCGACTTCGGGGCCGGGCTGGGCGCCGACGAGACGCCGCAGACGGTGCTGCCGGCCGACAGCGGGGCGCGGCGGGCGATGAAGTGGGCGCGGGGCGGCTTCGCGACGCTGGCGGTGGCGTTCTTCCTCAGCGCCACCTTCACGCAGGTGCTGGTCGAGAACGCGTGGGTGCGGCGCCGCATCAAGGTGGAGCAGCCGGCCTGGGGACGCGACACCGTGCGCCTCGGGCGGTGGTTCCAGGGCTGGAGCATGTTCGCGCCCGACGCCCCGAAGCGCGACGGCTGCCTGGTGATGGACGTGACGCTGGCCGATGGGCGCCGCCTCGATCCGCAGACCATGAAGGCCCCCGTCTTCGAGCCCTGCGACGTGCGCCGCTTCAGCTTCGACCAGTTCTGGGGCAGCTACTCCATGCGCATCGCCATGCGCCGCAACGAGGCCTACCGCAAGGAGTTCGCCGACTGGCTGCGCCGCCCGGGGCCGCGGCTGGGGCTGACGAAGGACGATCGGGTGAAGGCCTTCGAGGTGTACTACATCGGCGACAAGTCCCCGACGCCGGGCACCGACGAGGTGCCGGTCGAGGACGAGCGCATCCTGGTGATGAAGTGGCCCTCGAAGAAGGGGTGGTGATCGACGAGCCCGGTCGCTCTGAATCGGAGGGGCTGTCAGCTGTCAGCGGTCAGCTCTCAGCTTCCGACCCGTGGAACGGACGCGGCGACCTGGACGAAGCCGGGGCGCCGATCAGAGGCCGGGCAGCCCGGCGGCCAGCCTCGATGCCGAGCGCACCCGACCGGTCGTGCCCAGGCGCCCGTGCCCGGCTGACCGTTGACCGCTGACCGCTGACAGCCCGTCCGTGCCAGCGCGGCGGCCCACTGGGGCGCGCCGGTCAGGCCTGCTCGGCCCTCGCGCGCAGGGCGTCGCTCTCGGCGATCAGCTTCTTCTTGTAGCGGGTCTGCACCACGTCGGTCAGCACCAGCACCGTGATCACGAAGTAGAACGTCGTCTTGCTCATGGCGTGCACCTCGCCGCCGAACAGCTTCAGGTGCGCCAGGTGGCCGCCCTCGCTGAGCAGCATCACGCCGACGATCAGCAGCACGAACAGGCCCAGCACTTCGTACATGCGGTTCTTCTGCAGGAAGGTCGACACGTGATCGCTGAGCCACATCATCAGCACGCCGCCGATGATGATGGCGGTGGCCATGACCCAGAAGGTCTTGGTCAGCGCCATGGCGCTGAGGATGCTGTCGAACGAGAAGACCAGGTTCATCACGACGATCATGCCGATGACGGCGTTGACCGACTTCGGCTCGGGCGGCTCGGCGTGCTGGGCGGGGTCGACCAGCGCGACCATGTGCCAGATCTCCTTCACCGCGGTGTAGAGGATGAACACACCGCCGCCGAGCACGATCAGCGCGTGCAGGTTGAAGTGGCCGGCGAAGTGCTCGCTCTCGAAGCCGAACAGCGGGTCCTGCACGTACTCGATCAGCTTCACCAGGATCAGCAGCAGCAGGATGCGCGCGCCGATGGCGATGCCGATGCCCAGGCGGCGCACGCGCGAGCGCTCGGCCTCGGGCGCGCGCTTCGACTCGAGCGAGATGTAGAGCAGGTTGTCGAAGCCCAGCACCGCCTGCAGCAGCACCAGGAACAGCAGCGTGATGATGTCGTCGACCATGCGGCGGCGTCCCTCCGATTTGCGCCGCGCAACTATGCATTCGGACGACACGGGTGGCCACGCCCATCGCGCACGCTCGGATTCGTGGCCGGATGACACGAATCGTATCTCGTGGCGTCGGGGCCAAGTCACCAATTTAATGATTTCAGTGGTTTACGTTGTGGTCTGCCCCTTGCTCTTCCTCGCGGTCGAACCCGACGAGGAGGAACATCATGCACCGCGCTCTGTACGCCTGCCTGCTCGGCTGCGTCGCCGCGGGGGCCTTCGCCGCCCCCGCGGTCGCCGCCGAGCGGCCGCGGGTCGACGTGGCCTTCGTGCTCGACGCCACCGGCTCCATGGGCCCGTGGATCGACGAGGCCCGCGCCCGCATCAAGTCCATCGCCGCCGACCTGGCGGCCGGTGATCCGCAGCCCGACGTCCGCTTCGCGCTGGTCAGCTATCGCGACCGCGGCGACGCCTACGTCACCCGCGTCCACCCCTTCGACCGCGACCTCGGCGCCATGCGCGCCGCCCTCGACGCCACCCAGGCGCAGGGCGGCGGCGACACGCCCGAGGCGGTGCTCGAGGCCCTCGCCGTCGGCATCGACGGCCTGAAGTGGTCCGAGTCGCCGGGCACCGTGAAGCTGCTGTACCTCGTCGGCGACGCCCGCCCGCAGCACTACCCCGACGGCCCCGACGAGCAGACGCTGCTGACCCTGGCGCTCGAGCGCGGCATCGTCATCCACACCATCGCCTGCGGCCGCATGAGCCCCAGCGGCCAGGCCTTCTTCGAGCAGATGGCCCGCTTCAGCGAGGGGCGCCCCTTCCGCCTGGCCGACGGCGTGAAGGCCGGCGCGGGGCCTACCGCGGCGGGCGCCGCCGCGGCGGGCAGCCTGCGCGCGGCCGTCAGCGGCACCGCCCGCGCCTACACCGGCGCCGCCGGCGTCACCTTCGCCGGCGCCCCGGTGAAGGTGACCGCCCTGCCGACCTCGCCGACGCCCGCCTCCGGCCTGATGGGCGCCCACCTGCGCGTCGTGACCGACACCGCCACCTGGGCCGATCTGTGGCGCGCCCACGTCGGCGCCGAGGACGCCCCGCCGACACCGCCGTCCGTCGACTTCGCCGCGCAGCAGGTGCTGGCCCTCGGCGGCGCCGACGCGGGCCTCGAGCTGGTCGGCCTGGCCGAGGCGGACGGCGTGCGCGTCGCCACCGTCCGCCCGGCCGCCCCCGGCGTCCGCTTCGCCCTCGTGCCCGCCGCCCTTGCCCCCGTCGTCGTCCGCGACCAGACCGAGAAGGAAGGTGCCCTGTGAGCCGCCGCCATCGCCCGCGCTTCATCCCGCTGTTCCTCACGATGCTGGCGCTGCCCGGCCTCGCCGCCGCCCAGGGCCACGCCGAGGGCGACGCCGGCCCGCTGCGCGGCGCCTACGCCCGGGTGAAGGTGGTGGTCGAGGGCGACCTGGCCCGCACCACCGTCACCCAGGTGTTCGTCAACGACCTGCCCCAGCCCATCGAGGCCACCTACGGCTTCCCGCTGCCCGACGGCGCCACCGTGACCGGCTTCGCCGAGTGGCGCGACGGCCGGCGCGTCGAGGCGCGCACCGAGGGCAAGGCCGTCGCCCGCGCCACCTACGAGAAGGCGGCCGCTCGCGGCGAGCGCGCCGCGCTGGGCGAGAAGGAGGGGGGCGATCGCTTCCGCATGAGCCTGTTCGCCCTGCCCGCCGGCGGCAGCCGCAAGGTGCAGCTGAGCTATGTGCAGACGCTGTCGGCGCTGGGCGGCGAGCGGGGCTTCGTCTTCCCCCGGGGCGGTGATCGCCCGGCGGCGTCGGTGCTGGACATCGAGGTCGACGTCGACGCCGGCCGCGACATCGAGACCTTCGAGGTGCCCAACCAGCCCGACGCGCGCGTGGTGGGGAAGGGCAGCCGCCGCGTCGTCCGCCTCAGCCGCGGCCGCGCCGGGCTGAAGCAGGATCTCGCGCTGCGCTGGCGGCAGGACGCCGACGACCTCGACCTGGCCGCGCGCGCCGTGCGCCCGGATCCCGACGCGCCCGCCTTCGCCGAGGTGCGCTTCGCTTTCACCGGCGCGCCCGAGGCCGCCACCCGCCCGCCGCGCGATCTGGTGCTGGTGGTCGACACCAGCATCTCGATGGCGGGCGCGCCCCTGGCCCGCGCGCGCCGCCTGGCCCAGCACGCGCTGGACCTGCTGACCCCGGCCGACCGCGTGCAGCTCGTGGTCTTCGCCGGCGACGCCGAGGCCGCGCTGCCCGGCCTGACCTACGCGCGCCCCGAGGTGGTCGACCGCCTGCGCGCCACCCTCGACGGCCTCGAGGCCCGCGGCCGCAGCGACCTGCAGGCCGCCCTGAAGCTGACCGGCGCGGCGCTCGAGGGCAGCCCCGACGGCGTCGCGCTGCTGATGACCGACGGCCAGCCGACCGCCACGCCCGGCGACGACCCCTTCGCCCTCGACGTCGACCCGACGCCCTTCGGTGAGGCCCGCGTCGTGCTGGCCCAGTTCACCTACCCCAAGGGCGCCGCCCGCCTGAGCGCCGTGCTGCCCAACGTCACCGCGCGCTTCGTGCCCGACGGCCCCGCCGGCGACGCCGCGCTCGACGGCATCGCCCGCCTCGCCGCCGCGCCGACCATCGAGGATCTGCAGGTCGTGCTCGACGGCCCGGCGGTCTACGCGGCGCACGGCGCGCTGCCCACGCGCCTGGCGCTGGGCGAGCACGTCCGCCTGATGGCCCGCGTCGACGACGACGTGTGGGTGCGGGTGACCGGCACGCTGCACGGCGAGAAGGTCGAGGTCGAGACGATGCTGCACGTGCCCGACGCGCCCGACGGCGAGGGCGACCGCGGCCTGCCCGTGGAGTGGGCGCGCCTGCGCGTGGCCGACCTCGAGGCCGAGCTCGTCGGGCTGAACGAGGCCGAGCAAGAGGTCGTGGCCACCGAGATCCGCGCGCTGGGCACCACCTACAACCTGGCCACGCGCTTCACCAGCTACGTGCTGGTCGACTCGCTCGCGCCCGACCGCATCAAGCCCGGCGACCCCGAGATTCGGGTGCACGCGCCCGAGGAGGCCCGCACCGTGTTCGGCGTCCTGCCCTGGGGCGAGGTGGTCGAGTGCACCTGGCAGGAGGACGAGGGCCTGTGGCTGGGCCGCTTCCTGGTGCCGCGCGGCACGCCCGACGGCCTGTACCGCGTGCGCATCTTCGTCGAGACGCAGGCCGGCACCGACTACCGCGGCCCGCTGTTCTTCCGCGTCGACAGCGAGCCGCCGCCCTTCGTGCTCCAGACCGACGCCGACGGCCCGGTGCAGAGCGGCGATCTGCTGCACCTGCGCGCCTTCCCCGACGAGCCCGCGCCGAAGCCCGGCGTCGACCGGGTTGACCGCGATCCGCTCGACCTGAAGTCGGTCGTGGTGCAGGTGGGCGACCACGTCTTCGAGCTCGAGCAGGTGGGCGACGCCGAGGTGTGGGAGGCGCTGGTGCCCGTCGACCTGCCGCCTGGGACGCACACGCTGAAGCTGGTGGCGATGGACTGGGCGCGCAACACGCGCGAGGCGACCGTCACGGTGGAGGTGGAGTGATGTGGCGCGTGGCGTGGCTGTTGTGGAGCTTGGGCGGACCCGGCGCGGGGATCGGAGCGAGCGGTGGGTCGGACGGGCTGTCAGCGGTCAGCGGTCAGCTGTCAGCTCCGATCCTGCGAGCCGAGGGCGGTGCGCCGGCGGGCGCCCAGGCATGCGCCCACGCTGCCGCTCGCGTGCCGGAGGGCGCAGTGCCCGGCCCGACCGGATCGGCTGAAGGCTGTCCGCTGACCGCTGACAGCCCTCCGCAGCTCGGCACCGGGGCTCGTCCCGCATCCGGTGCGATCAGCGCCGACGCGCCGTCCGTCTGCGTCGTGCCCGAGGGCCGCGTCACGGCGCGCGTGACGTGGCGCGGCGGCGAGGTGGTCGCGCGGGACGGGGCGCTCGAGGTCGATGGCCGCCGTCTCACCCCCTGCGACGGCCTGCCCGGGCCCTACCCGACCGCGCTCACCGTGGCCGGCGACGCGCTGTACGTCGGCTTCCGCGCCGCGGGCCTGCATCGCTTCGACGGGCGCGCCTTCGTGCGGGTCGAGGGGCTGCCGGCGGACGCGGTGAGCGCGCTGGCGACGCGCGCGGGGCAGGTGTTCGCGGGCACCGGTCTCAGCGGCCTGTGGACCGTCGACGGCCTGGAGGCCCGGCGCTTCCGCCACTGGGTGCTGGGCAAGCGGCCGGTGTCGGCGCTGTACGTCGCGCGGGACGGCGCGCTGCACGTGGGCGCCGGGCCCTACGGCTGGTGGCGCGCGCGCGGCGCGAAGGTCGAGCGCGTCGAGCGCGGCACCTACGCGGGCTGCTTCGTCGAGGCCGAGGGCCGGGTGCGGGCGTTCGCGCCGGGCGGATCCTGCGGCCTGGGCGTCGCCGCGACGGCCT
>JAUHXL010000016.1 GCA_030426945.1 bacterium | reverse complement strand
GGAAGGGCAAGGGCTCCATCCCGAGCGCAGCGGCCAATGCGTACGTGGGTGCGAAAGGGCAAGGGCAAGGGCAAGGGCAAGGGCAAGGTTCTCCCTGCCCGCCGGCCGCGTCGGGTACACCTCGTCCCTTCACTGGGGGCAGTGCGCCCCCGCCTCGATCCACGCGCGGAACAGCGCCGCCAACCGCTTCTGACTCCCCGGCGCGGGCTGCAGATGCTTCGGCGCCCGCCACCCGTAGGCCTCCAGCGGATCCTCCGCCAGATGCCGGTGCACCGCCTCGAGCGTGCGGCCGCCGTTGCGCGCCGGATCCTTCAGCTGCCGACACACCCCGCCCGCGGTCTTGCCCACCCAGGCCATCTCGGCGGGCGCCAGGTGCCAGTGCGGGGCGCCCGGCTGCTGCAGGTCGTTGGTCTCGCCGTGGCACGTGTCGCAGGTCAGCCCGGGCGCGCCCTCGCCGTCCTTCCCGCGCACCACCCACGGGATGTGGGGTCGCTGCGCGTCGGTCTGCAGCGGGCGCGGCGTCGCGGGGTGGCAGTTGGCGCAGCGCGGGTGCAACAGCACCTTCGCCACCTCGCCGAACAGCGCCTTCGCCCGCGTCTCTTCATCGGCCAGGTCGGCGAAGTGGCCGGGATCCTTCAGCTCTTCGGGGGGCGCGGGCGCGCCCAGCAGCACCGCGCCGATCAGCAGCAGGACGCTCACTTCACCGCCCTCGCCGCCTGGTGGATGGCCGCGCGGATGCGCGTGTAGGTCGCGCAGCGACACAGGTTGCCGTTCATGCCGCGGTCGATGGCCGCGTCGTCCGGCGTCGGCACCGCCTTCAGCAGCGCCACGGCCGACATCAGCTGGCCGGCCTGGCAGAACCCGCATTGGGGCACCTGCAGGTCGATCCACGCCGCGCGCAGCGCCTCGGCGATGCGCCCCTCGGCCCCCTCGATGGTCGTGACCGCCGCGCCCTCGACGCGGCGCAGCGGTGTGACGCACGCGCGCTTCGGTGGTCGCCGCCTGCCGCACCACCGCGGCCAGCCGTCCAGCTCGTCGGCGATGACCTGCGCCATCGCCGTCCACACGTGCTGCCCCATCTCGGAGCGATGGCTCGTCAGCAGCGTCCGCCCGTCCGGCCGGATGGCGACGAACAGCCTCACCTCACTCTCCGCGGACGCTCCTGCCGCGGCCGCGGCCGGCCGCAGGCGCACGCCCAGCGCGAAGGCGCCCACCGCCCCCAGCAGGCCCAGCGCCTCCCGCCGACTGACCGCGGTGATGTCCCCCCGTGTTGCGCCGATCGCTTCATCCGCCCAAGACCCCCGCCGCCTTCAGTCCTTCGACCACCAACCCCCCGCCGACCAGCGCGAAGCACCCGTAGACCAGCCAGCGCTTCGGCCCCAGCCCGCCCCCTTCTTCGTCGCCCCGGCCGCCCCCATCGTCCTGCGCGCCCACGTGCCGATGATGCAGCCACACCATCGCTCCCGCCACCGCCACGAACCCCAGGTTCATGAAGAAGGTGTAATCGAGCGCGAAGCGACCCCCGACCGCCTCGCCCCGCCCCGCGCCCGGCTCCAGGTCCAAGAGCGAGACGCTCGCGTCCAACAGCAGCGCGGTCGCCACGATGCTGACGAACATCACGCCCGCCACGTACAGCGCCCCCCGCCACCCGAAGTAGCGCGCGTTGACCCGCACCAGGGGCGGCACCATCAGATCGCTGTAGATGAAGGCCATCACGCCCGCGAAGGCCGCGCCGCTCGACGCCAGCACGGTGGCCAGCGGGATGTTGCCCATCGAGCCGATGAAGGTGCACGCAGCCACCAGGGGTCCCACCACCGCGTTCTCGATGGACACCAGCCAACCCGGGACGCCCTCGACGCCGCTGAGGAACAGCACCTTCCAGAACGCGTCGGGCACCAGCACGGCGATGAAGCCGGCGACGGTGAAGCCGAGGGCGATCTCCTCCCACACCATCTTCCACTCCATCACGAACTGATGGCCCACCAGCCGCCACCCCGCGGCGCTGCGCATCCGCTGCCGCCAGTCGAAGTCGTCCGGCTCGTCGGGCGCGTCCTCCTCGGCCTGTGATCGCATCGCCGCCCGCAGCGCGTCCGGCGCGGTCAGCCGCACCAGCGTGGTGCTGATGCCGATCAGCACCACGCCGCCGATCAGCTCGGCGAGCAGATAGGGCCACCCCAGGAAGATGAAGACCAGGATGCCCAGCTCGATGACCAGGTTCGTGCTGGCGAACATGAAGGCCACGCCCGCGACGATGCTCGCGCCCTTGGCGACGAGCGACCGCGCCGTCGCCAACGCGGCGAACGAGCAGCTCGACGAGATGGCGCCGAAGGCCGTCGCCAGCCCGACGTCTCTCGGACCCTCGCCGCCCATGCGCTTCGTCAGCGACGCCTTGGGCACGAAGGCCTGGATCATCGCGCTGATCGCATAGCCCAGCACGAAGGCCCAGCCGGCCTTCCAGAAGAACCCGGTCGAGGCGAGCGCGGCCTCGCCCCACTTCGAGAGAATGCCTTCGATCGCTCCGACTCCTGCGCAGTGCCCCGGCGAGACCGATTCGTCGGCGCCCTGCCGGGTCGCGGGCTGATCCGGACCGCCCCGCCCGCTACACTCCGCCGATGCTCGACCCGCACCTCGATCTGCTGCCCGACGATCCGCCCGTCGACTGTTGGCGCGGCGTCACCGCCGCCGCCGTCTCATTGGATCGCCCACCGCCCGGCTGCCCCGTCGACGCGGCGGCCTGGGCCACCGCGCGCACGCACCAGGGCGTCTGGTGCGAGGGCCACCCCGGTCGCGACCACGCGCCCGCGGGCGCGCGCCTCGCCGTCTACACCTTCCGCGCGCCCCCGCCGCCCCTGCCCACTCTGCCGCCCGCGCGCATCCTGCTCGACCGCGACGGCGTCGTCGCGGTCCACAAGCCCGCCGGCCTCACCACTCAACGCACCCGCGTCAGCGCCCACCGCAACCTCGAGGCGCTGCTGCGCGCCGCCCTCGGCGACTCGGACCTGCGCGCCGTCCACCGCCTCGACCGCGACACCTCGGGCGTCGTCCTCTTCGCCCGCGATCGCGCGTCCACCGCGGCGCTGCACGCGCAGTTCCGGGAGCGTTCCGTCGACAAACGCTACCTCGCTCGAGTCGCGCCGGCGCCCACCGAGCCGGCCTTCCGCGCCGACGGCGCCCTCGAGCGCGTACCGCCGCCCTCCGACGAGCCCGCCCCCCTCGTCTTCCGCGTCGGCGACGGGCCCGACGCCCGCCCCAGCGTCACCGACTTCACGGTCCTGCGCCGCGGCGCCGGCGACGCCCTCCTCGAGGCCCGCCCGCTCACCGGCCGGACCCATCAGATCCGCGTCCACCTCGCCCACCGAGGGCACCCCATCCAAGGCGACGTCCTCTACGGCGACGGCACCTCGGCTGCGCGGCTGATGCTCCACGCCGCCCGCCTCACGCTCGAGATCGGCGGCCGCCTCACGACGCTCCGCTGCCCCCCGGCGCCAGCGTTCGACTGACCGTCACGCCGCGCGCACCGCCGGCAACAGCTCGTCGATCAGCGGCTGAACCTGCGCCAACGTGCGGCAGTACACGTCCTCCATCAGCAGGTGGTCGAAGGCGCCGTTCCGCCCGACGCTCAGCAGGTTGTCGACGCCCGTCCCGTCGATGGCCAGCCGCAGCCGGTCCGACTCGTAGTCGCGCATGAACAGCGGATATCCGATGGGCGTGCGCAGCACGCGATGGCTCCGGTGACGCCGCGCCGCGTCGGGCACCAGCGGCGCGATGTCCTCGAGGCAGCGCGCGGCGATCGCCGCGTCGGACGCCGTCCACCAGTCATCGCCCACCTCGCAGCCGATGTCGACGGTCAGCGTCGTCTTGCCCTCGGGCGCCAGCCAGGGCATCGAGATCGGCGCCTCGGTCACCCGATAGCTCGCGAAGCCCCGCTCGGGCAGCCACACCACGGTATCGCTCAGCAGGTGCCGCCCCTCGAGGTTCAGGTTGGCCAGGATCATCGGTCGAAACCGGAACCGCGCGAAACGCTCCAGCGCGTCGGTGCCCTCGACGAGCCGCGGAAGGACGTGGATGGGCGCGGTGCTGATCACCGCCGACACCGGCAGCTCGTCGTCCTCCACCCGAACGCTCACCGCGCGCCCCCCCTCGACCCGGATGCGTTGCACCCGCGTGCCCAGCGTCACCGCGTCGTCCAGGCCTTCCGCCAGGCGCGCGCAGATCGCGCCGACGCCGTGCTCGGGGTACACGTGCCAGACGCTGGCGCTCTGCGGCAGCGCGCCGCAGTAGCCGATGGCCACGGCGCGATCGGTCAGCCGACCCGCCAGCTTCAGCCACAGCGTCTCGAGCAGCCCCCCGGGCAGCTTCTCGCCGACCGCGGGCGCCAGACGCTCGGCCGCCTGCCCGCTCCAGGCCTCGAGCAGCGGCAGCGCCACCTCGTCGGCCAGCGCCCTGCCGAAGTTGTGACGGAACCAGGTCGCCGCGTCGTTGGGCGACGCCGTCGACCGGACGGCGTCCCTCAGCCGCGTCCAGGCGGCGCTCAGATCGAAGCGGGGCACGCCCAGCAAGCCCAGCGGATAGCTGATGTCCTCGCCGCCCAGCCGCACCACCTCGCCATAATGCTGCACCGTCCGACACTCGGCGCCCATCCCCAACGCCGCCGCCAGCCGGTTGGTGATGAAGTGCGCGCCGAAGTCATGGCTGAAGCCGTCGGCGTCGCGGAAGCTTCGCGCCAGGCCGGCCAGCCGATCGCTGGCTTCGAACAGGCGAAACGGGATGCCATGGTGCCGCAGCGCGTGGGCCGCGGTCAGGCCGGCCAGCCCACCGCCGACGATCACCACCGGCGCCGGCTGCGTCCGGGCGCTCATCGCGCCCCTCCGAAGCGGCCCCGCAAGACCCGCCCGCGGCCGGATCGCTCGAGCGTCGCGCACAGGACGCTGCCCTCGCCCCTCGCCGCCTGCAGCGCGTCCAGCACGGTGAAGAGGCCCAGCCCCACCGGCGAGTCGAGCGTCAAGCGGTCGTGGACCTTCGCCGGCGCGCCCAGATCCACCAGCAGGTTGCGCAGCGAGTACATCGCGTTGATCGGGCTCACCGCGGTCTCCGCGCGCCGCACACCGAAGCCCGCCGCCGCGGCGGTCGCGCCGAGCGTCGCCGCGTCGAACAGGTGAAAGTGGCGCGGGAAGTGATAGCCACCCCAGTGCCGCCGACCGAACAGCCGGAAGTCGAGGGTGTCCGCGTTGTCGGTCACCACCACCAGGCGCCCCCGCGGCTTCAGGGCCCGCCGCACGGCCGCCAAACTTGCGAGGGGATCGGGCACGTGCTCGAGGGTCATGATCATCAGCGCCAGGTCATAGCTTGCCGGCGGCAGACCCACCTGCTCGACCGTGCCCGCGTGGATGTTCAGCCCGGCGCGGCGGGCCGCCGTGACCGCGCGCGGGCTGGGATCGACCCCCTCGAGCTGCCACCCGGGGCGGCCGTAGCGCCGCAGGATCTGCAGGTGGAAGCCATCACCGCAGCCGACGTCGACGACGCGCGCGCGCTTGGGCAGCCCGCGGCACCAGCGCCTCAGCCGGCGCGCCTCGAGCCGGGTCCGCACCGCGTGGATCAGACCGAAGCGCGCCGGCTCGAACGCGAAGGCGTGGTAGTCATCCGGGTAGATGGCGTCGAGGGCCGCCGGCGCCGGGCGCGGGTTCAGATACAGCAGCCGGCAGCGTCGACAGCGCACCATGCGCCAGCTGTCGCGGGTGGTGTGGTACTCGAAGTCCTCGCCGACCGCGATGGGCTCGGCGTCGTCCCGTCCGCAGAGCGGACAGTCGACCTCCTCGATGGGCAGGCCGCCGGCCGACAGCGTCGACGCCGTCGGGGTCTGTTCGCTGGGTACGTTCACATCGCTCTCCCTCCTCCGGCGAAGGCCGGCCTCTTGGAAGGGAGACGCGAACGCCCACGGGGGTTGCCGGGTTCCTCAGGCGGCGCGCGCCTCCCCGTACAGGGCGTACGCGGTCGCCAACGCCTCGGGCGCCAGGGTCAGCGTGACCAGCGGCTCGAGGGCGCGCACGATGGGCACGTCGAGCGTCTCGACGACGGCGCCCGGCCGCACCGAGCGCCCGTCGAGGGCGCCGCGCCCCTCCACCACGACGCTCAGGCCGCGCAGCGCAAGGCAGGGCGCAGGGTCGCCCACGGCGACGTCGACGCGCGCGAAGCGTCCCGCCGCGTAGCGCCGCACCTCCGGATCCAGGGCGCTCAGCGCCGGGTGCTCCCCCAGCAGCGCGTGCACGGCCGCCTGCTGCACGTCCGCCTGAACGGCCTGCTGCAAGCCGCGGGAGCGTCCGGTCAGCGCCCGCAGCCGCGCCGGCGCGATGGTCAGGACGCCGGCGCCGTGGGTCGCGCGCAGGCCGAGCCGCGAGGACACCCCGCCGACCACGAGCGCGCCGCCCAGGACGCCGCCCGGCCCCACCTGCCCGAAGGGCTCGCCCGCCGGGCCCACCAGCTCGATCGCGCCGGACGTGACGACGCGCACCGCGCGCAAGGGCTCGCCCGCCGGGCGCAGCAGCTCGCCCGGCAGGTGGTGTCGGTGGGCGTGCGTCTCGCCGGCCAGCCGCACCAGGCCGGGGGCCAGCGACGCCTCGGCCGCGCCGAAGTCGGCGACGAAGGCCGCCGCGCGCCGGCGCGCGGCCTCGCGCAGACCCGCCAGCACCAGCCGGCGAAGATCGCAGAGCAGCTCGCCGAGGCCGACGACACGAGCGCGAGCGATGCGGGGATCGAAGGCTGGGGCGACCATGGCTGCGGGCTCCGGGTGCGGGTGGGCTGCCTCCTGGGTTCGGCGCCCTCCCGGCGGGCGCGCTGCGCCCTGGGTCAGCCGCGACCGGGGGGCGCCTCGAGCTCGCGCGCCACGACCGCCAGCGCCGTCGCCGCGTAGAACCCGTCGGCCACGCGCTCGTCGAAGCTCCACTTCAACGTCACCGTGCGCGCGCCCGCCGGCCCGGCGATGCGCCCCATCACGCAGAACACCGAGCAGGTGCCCCACTCCCACAGGTGGTGATAGCCCCCGTCGAGGCCCACCGAGCCCAGGTTCGCGACGAAGGCCGACGCGAAGAGCGGATCGCTCTCGATCATGCCGCGCGGCAGCAGGCCCAGCCGGTCGGCCCACCCCGCGAAGCCCACCGCCACGCGCAACAGCGGCACCGGCAGCCGCAGCAGGACGCTCACCTCGCGATCCGCCTGCGTGAGCGCGCCGCCTCGCGCGGCGCCCAGCGGCGCCAGCACCCCGTCGACCATCGCCTCGATCGACTCACCGGGATCGAAGCGCCGCTTGACCGTCAGGATGGGCGCGTCCTCGGCGAAGGCCTTCTTGGCGCTGAAGCTGAGCCAGATGCCGTCACGCTGATAGATGCGCCCGCCGCTGACGAAGCGGTTCATGCGCGGCCGCTCGTGCAGCGCCACCGCGATGGCCCGCAGCACCAGGTGGAACAGCGTCACGCGCGGCCCGTCGGGGCGCGCCGCGTTCAGCGCCGCGATGTGCGCCAGCGCCGCCTCGACCGGCAAGGTCTGGGCCGCGTAGACCAGGCTGTCGTTGCGGCGCGGCGAGATGAAGGGCAGGAAGCGCCGCACCGGCGCCAGGTCGCGCACCAGCGTGCCGTCGGGGCGCCGGCCGAACACGCGCTCTACAGCCGATAGCTGGGCAGGTAGTGATGGACGATCTCGTCGAGCGCGTCCTCGACGGCCTCGTAGAGATCCTCGTCCTGGTCGCCCACCGAGCCCTGATCCACCACGCGGCCGTCGGGCGTGTACAGCTCGAACGTGGCCGTGACCTGGTACTCGTCGTCCGCGCGGTCGAAGCCGCGGTCGAGGTCGATGAACAGGGAGACGCGCAGGTGGACGTCGACGCCACCCGGCCCCCGCTCCACCCGGCGGAAGCCGCTGTCCTCCCGCAGGCCTTCGATCAGGTACTCGCGCGGCGACAGGCCGGCGAGGGAGATGTCGATCCCCCCGCCCTCGGCGCCCTCGACGTAGACCGACTGATAGCGCTCGAAGTCGATGGGCGCCGTGTTCGAGAAGGTCAGCGGGGTGCACGCCGCCAAGGCCAGCGTCGCCGCGAAGACCGAGCGCCTCACGACCGCCCTCCCAGCGTCAGCACCAACATCAGCGGGATGGACTCCTGCCCGTCGCGCGCGACGCCCGGCTCCAGCGCGTCGCTGTGCAACAGGTTGAAGCGCACCTGCGCCCCGACACCCCACTGCGTCGTCAGCCAATAGCGCGCCTCCGCGAACACCGGCCAGCTGTACAGCACCTCGTCGGCGTTGATGCCGAACAGGGGGTAGATGTCGACGCCCGTGCCGATGCGCAGCTCGGCCGAGCGCGTGCGGACGACGCGCCCGTAAAGGTGCAGCCCGACGAGGGCGCCCACGAAGCTGTCGACCACCCCGTTGGGGTCATCCTCGGTCAGCCAGATGAGATCGCCGGCGATGTCGAGGCCGAGCGAGCCCTTGTAGCCGCCGAGGCGAACACCGCCCATGGCCTTGCCCTGCACCATGAAGACGTCGAGGCCGTAGGTGAAGGCGCTGTCGTAGACGTCGCTCGGGCTGCTCTGCGCGGCAGCGGCGGGACGGGGCTTGGGCTTCTTCTTCGGTCGGCGCCGGCGGGCGTCCGCGTCGAGGGGTGCCGCGAGCAGCAGCGCCAGCACGATCAAGATCGAGGTCCGCATCTCGAGCACCCTACCCGGATCGGCCGAGCGGTGGAAGTCGGCCCGCCCGCCCTCGATGCGCAACAGGCGCCTCGCGCCCGCGCGGCCATTGGTGCACCCTGGCCTCACCGCGCGGAGGGGTGGATGACCGTCGATACCGGGCTGGCCGTCGCGCTGGCCGTCTACCTGGTGCTGATGTTCGGCCTCGCGCTCTTCGTGCGCGACAAGGTCAACGACGAAGAGGACTTCCTGGTGGCCGGCCGGCGGCTGCCGCTGTCCCTGGCCTGGGCCACCCTGTTCGCTACCTGGTTCGGCGCCGGCACGCTGCTGGCCTCCGCCGACGAGATCCGCGCGGTCGGCCTGCGCGCCGTGGCGATGGAGCCCCTGGGCGCCGGCCTGTGCCTGGTGCTGGCCGGCCTGTTCTTCGCGCGGCCGCTGTGGCGCCTCAAGCTGCTGACGCTGGCGGACTTCTACCGCGACCGCTTCGGCCGCCGGGCCGAGGTCTGGTTCGCCCTCGGCACGGTCACCTACTTCGGGTGGATCGCCGCCCAGCTCGTGGGCGTCGCCGGCATCATGGAGGTCTTCTTCGGGTGGCCCCTGTGGGCGGGCATCCTCGGCGCCGCGGGCGTCGCGATGGTGTACACGCTGCTCGGCGGCATGTGGTCGGTCACGCTGACCGACGCCGCGCAGATCTCCATCCTGATCGTCGGCTTGGTGGTCGTCGTCTTCAACGTCCTCAGCGGGCTGGGCGGCGACGCCGGCGTCGCCGCCGGGCTCGGCGCGCTGCTCGACCGCGTGCCCGCCGACCACCTGGTGCTGGTGCCCACCGAGAAGCTGGGCGACCTCTTCGACTGGATCAACCTGCTGGTCATCGGCTCGCTCGGCAACCTGGCCGGCGCGGACCTGATGCAGCGCGTCTTCTCGAGCAAATCCGAGAAGGTGGCGCAGCAGGCCTGCCTGTTCGCCGGCGGCGCGTACATCGTCGTCGGCGTGGCGCCGGCGCTGCTTGGCCTGGCCGCGCAGGCGCTGCTGCCGGCCGAGGTCGAGAGCTCGGTGCTGCCCGTGCTGGCCGCGCAGGTGCTCAGCCCCGCGCTGGTGGTGCTCTTCGTGCTCGCGCTGCTCTCGGCCGTGCTGTCGACGCTCGACAGCGCCATCCTCACCGCGGCCAGCGTGTTCGCCCACAACCTGCTCGGCCCGCACCTGAAGAAGGGCACGGCGATGATGCCGGTCACGCAGGCCTGCGTCGTCGCCACCACCGTGCTCAGCGTCGCCTTCGCGTTCGCCGGGGAGAGCGCCTTCAGCCTGCTCGAAGGCAGCTACGCGCTGACCCTGGCCGGCCCCTTCGTGGTGCTGACCTTCGGCCTCTTCTGGCGCCGCGGCGACGAGCGCGCCGCGGTCACCTCGTTGGTGCTGGGCTACGCCATCACGCTGGCCGAGATGATCTGGCCGGACATCGATCTCGGGGTGCCGGTGCCGCTGATCGCGCTGGCCGTCAGCGCCGGCGTGTACGTCGCGCTCTCCCTGGCCCGGCCCGCCGCCCGCGCGTGATGGCAGGTCCGCGCACGCTCGCCGCCGCATCCACCCCTCCACCTTCATCTTCTTTTTCTTCTAAAACTTGCTTTCGTCATGTGGCCCGCTATGGTCGTTGGTGCCCCCACCACCGACCAGGAGCAGCGACATGCGCGGACGCTTCCTCATGGCCCTCATCGCCGCCGGCCTGGCCTCGGCCGCCGGCGCGGCCCTCGCCCAGAATCAGATCGGCGGCGGCGATCAGGGCGGGAACCCCCTCCTCGACCCGGTGACGTGCGTCGACCTCGACGAGGACGGCTACGACACCTGCGCCCCCGGCGACCCCGGCGACGACGGCCGCGCCCCCGACTGCGACGACGACAACGTCTTCGCCCGCCCCGGCAACGACGAGTACTGCAACGGCTTCGACGACAACTGCGACGGCAAGATCGACGAGGGCTACGACGCCGACGGCGACGGCCAGACCTGGTGCGCCGGCGACTGCGACGACACCGATCCCAGCGTCTACACCGGCGCCGCCGAGATCTGCGACGAGGTCGACAACGACTGCGATTGGAGCATCGACGAGGGCTTCGACCAGGACGGCGACGGCTGGACCACCTGCAAGGGCGACTGCGACGACGACAACGTCCTGATCCGGCCGGGCAACGCCGAGTACTGCAACGGCTTCGACGACAACTGCGACGGCAACATCGACGAGGGCTACGACCGCGACGGCGACGGCCAGACCAGCTGCGGCGGCGACTGCGACGACGGCGAGGCGGCCGTCTACTTCGGCGCCGCCGAGCTGTGCGACGGCCTCGACAACGACTGCAACCACCTCGCCGACGACGGCGGCGTGTGCGCGCCGCCCCCCGAGGACTGCGGCGCGTGCGAGGGCGGCGTCACCGACCTCACGCTGGCCTGGCAGGGTGAGCACGGCGCCGACGTCCGCGTGCTGGATCACTGGGGCCGCACGTTGTTCTCGGGCCGGGTCGAGCCCGGCGAGGCCTTCAGCTTCGACGGCCGCCACAACCACCGGATGATGGGCCCGAAGATCCACCTGCTGGCCGGTTACGCCTACCACGGCTCGCTGCACACGAGCTGCTCGGTCGAGATCGGCCCCGGCGACATGGCCGGCGACTTCGAGGTGCTCGAGGGCGCCAGCAAGGACGGCGGCGCGCTGTGTGGCCCCGGCGGCGACGACGGCGACAACGGCATCGGCAGCGACGACGACGACGACGATCACGGCGGCCTCGACGAGGACGACGACGACGAGGACGACGACGACGACCGCGACGACGACGACGACCGCGACGACGACGCGGACGAGGATCGCGGCGGCCGGGACGACGACGATCGGGGCCGCCCGGACTGGAGCCACGACCGCGGCAAGTCCAAGAAGAAGGGCAAGAAGTCGAAGCGCGGCGGCCGCTGCCTGCGCTGAGCCACGGCCTCGCTCCCGCGCGCGCCCTCGGGTGACCACCCGGGGCGCGCGCCTCCACACCTCGGGCCGCGCCCACCCCACCCCGGCGCGCTGTTGCGGCGGGGTGGGGTGGATTTTGGCGGGGCCCACCTCCCCGCTCCCCCATGAGGCCCTCCCCCTGCTCTGCCATCTGCGGTGTCTCGCCGGGAGACGTCGCGGCCCGCTCCAAACGCAAGAAGTCCAAGCCCAAATCGAAGGCTGTCGCGGCACCGCCGCAGGCGACCTCGAACGACGACGGCGCGCTCGACTACTGGCTCGAGAAGGCCACGCGGTTCGTCGGCAAGGGCCGGCTCGACGACGCCGTCGCCGTGCTCGACCGCTTCTGGCCGCGGCCCGCCGACCGGCTGCACCCCGACCGTCTGCGCTGGCTCGTCACCCACGCGCCCACCGCCGCGGTCGACGAGGTTCGCGCCCTGCCGCCGGATGTCCGCGCCGACGCCGCGACGCTCACCACCCTGGCCGACGCGCTGCTGATGCTCGGCGACGACGACGCGGACGCTCTGCTCGCGCTCGAGGGCCTGCCCGCCGACTGGGTCGAGCGGGCCCAGCACCTGCGCGGCGCCTCGGCCCACCTGGCGGCTGGCGACGACGCGACCGCCACCGCGGCGCAGCTCGCCGTCGGCGACGCCCCGGCGTTCGAGGGCCCGCAGCGCTTCCTCCGCGGGCTCGCCGCCTGGTACGACCGGGACGACGAGCAGGCCGCGCTGCGGTGGGCGCCCCTGCGCGAGACCCCGACCTTCGGCCCCGTGGTCGCCCGGCTGCTCGAGGGCGCCCCGCCGAGCGGATCGGACGATCTCACCGCCCTGCAGGGCGCGCTGACCGCGCTCCGCGCGGGCGAGCCGAACCAGGCCCTCTCCGCGGTCGCGGCCACCTTCGACGCGCTCTCGCCGTCGGCCCAGCTCATGCTCGCGCGCGACCTGCCCGGCGCGATCGCTGCGCTGGGCGTGCCGCCCCGCGCGGCCGTCGAGCGCGTCCGCCGCGCCCTGCCGGGGCAGGACGACCGGGTCGATCCGCTGATCCTCGCGGCCCACGCCGCCGAGCTCGAAGAAGAGACGCCCCAGGCCATCCACCACTGGCGGGCGCTGGCCGAGAGACTGCCGCCCGCCGACCGGGCCACGGTCCTCCACCACTGCGGCGTCGTGCTCGCGCTGGGCGCGGCCGTCTTCGAGGCCAAGGCCGAACGGTCTTGGGGGCAGCGACACCACCATCGGGCGGCCGCCGAGGAGTATCGCGTGGCGGCCTTCGCGAACCTGCGAGCCGCCACCGAAGCCGATCCCGACGAGCCTGCGTGGTGGCCGGCCCTGATCGAGGCGGCCTCGGGCGCGGGCCGCAGCGAGCGCACGCAGGTGCTCGAGGCCTACGTCGCGCGCTTCCCCGACGCGCCCGACGCGCTGCGCCGCGCGGCCGAGGCGTGTGGGGACCGCAGGTCCTGGGACAAGGGCCTGCGCTACGCCCGCCGAGCCGCCGAGTTGCACCCCCACGATGTCGAGCTCGACGCGCTGCAGGCGCGGCTGCTGGCCGGCAAGGCCCGCAAGAAGGCCAAGGCGGGCCAGGACGACGCCGCCCGCGCGCTCTTCGCGGAGGCGCGCGCCACGCCCCATCTGCCATCCGACCTCGCCCTCGATCTCGCCGCCCAGGAGGCCATCTTCGAGCTGCGCGCCGGCTGGGTCGAGGCCGCGGAGGCCGTGCGCGACGCCGCCCTCGCGATCGATCCGCGCCCCTGGCTGTGGCTCGCGTACGCCGATCTGGCGTACCTCCAGGCCAGCGGGAAGACGCTCCGACGGTTGTACTTCGATCCCTGCTTCCCGTACTTCCTCGAGGCCACCACCACGCCGCCCACCACCGAGGACTTCGAGGCGGTGCTCCTGCTGTGGCAGGCGCGCCGCGCCAAGGAGTCGCGCGACATGGTGCTGCGCCGCGTGCTGGACCACGCCGCCGTGACCGCCACGCCGACGCTGTCCTCCGCGCGCTTCGTGCGCCTGGCCCTCGAGGCGGTCGGCTCGCCCGAGCCGTCGCTGGCCCTCGCGCTGCAGGGCCTGGCGCTCGATCCGACCGACGTCGAGTTCGTCATCGCCCGCTACGACATGGCGCTGGTGTTGAAGCTGCCCGCGGACGCCTTCACCACCGCGGACGACGACCTCCGGCCCCACCTCGGGTCGAACGAGCTGGACGCCACGGGCAAGCCGGTGTTTGGCCCCGGGTGGTGGGACCGGCGGCGGGCCTTCGATCTGCTCGACGAGATCGAGCAGTACCTCGAAGGCCTCTCGCCTCCCCCGCCGGCGAACGCCCCCGGGCCCTCGCCGGCCGGCCCGGCCGTCGCTGCGCCGAGCGCCCGACCAGGCCGCCGACGGCGCGACGACGCACAGCCGCAGCTACCCCTCGCCGACGATGTCGACGCCGACCCAGACGAGTAGGAGGCCCCGGGTGTACCCCTTCGCCGTGCTCGACGTGCCCGAAGACGCCACCGACGCGCAGGTCGAGGCGGCCTACCAGGCGCTGCTGCGGCGCCACCCACCGGACCGCGATCCGGCGCGCTTCCGCCTGCTGCACCGGGCCTACGACGCGCTGCGCACGGCGTGCGACCGGCGCGAGACGCGCCTCTTCCACTTCGACGCCCGCGGCACCGCGCTCACCGACGACTTCCCCACCTGGGCCGAGGGCCGACCGCGACGCCGCCTCGATCCGGACGCCCTCGCCGAGCTGCTGCGCAAAGGCGGCCAGTGAGCCCAACCTACGCGAACAGCTCGACCGGTAGGTCGCCGGAGCGAGCGCCGCCCCGTACGTTGGGCCGAGCACCACCAGCACGCCGCCCGCCGCGCCCTCGCCACCGGCGCCCCCCGGGGCCTGCGCCACGCCCACCGGGCGGTCGCCCTGGTCGACCGACCAACCCACCACCAGCGCCACCGTCACCCTCGCCGGCGACGAAGCCAGCGCCCACGCCGTGCTCGCGGCCCTTCCCGCGGATTGACGGGCTGAGCGCCGGCCGCTAACGTCCACGACTGGAACTTCCACCGCCGGAAGTTCCACCGCTGGAAGTTCCACCGCCGGAAGTTCCGCAACCGGAAGTTTCATCGCTAAAAGTTCCAGGTCCACACGCCTGGCGCTCGTCCATCCTCGCGCAGGGAGCGCCCCATGCCGTCCACGAAGCCCCCCGACGTGTTCGACCGCCACGCCGAGTGGCGCGCCCTCGAGCGCATCGCCCAGCGCCCCCAGCCCGACCTCGTCTTCGTCCTCGGCCGCCGCCGCGTCGGCAAGAGCCACCTGCTGTCGCGCTTCGCCCAGCACACCGGCGGCCTCTACTACCAGGCCACCCGCCGCACCGAGGGCGAGCAGCTCGTCCACCTGTCCCGGCTGGTCGGCGAGCGCTTCGACGATCCCGCCCTGCGCGCCGGCGTCACCTTCGCGTCCTGGGAGCAGCTGCTCGACGACCTCGGACGCCGCGTCGGCGACACGCCCTTCGTCCTCGTTCTCGACGAGTTCCCCTACCTCTCCGCGGCCTCGCCCGCGCTGCCCTCGATCCTCCAGCGCTACTGGGATCACGACTTCGTCGGCCGGCCGATCAAGCTCGTCCTGAGCGGCTCGTTCGTCACCGCGATGCGCGCGCTCGAGGAGGCCGACCAGCCCCTCTACGGCCGCCGCACCGCGCGGCTGCTGTTCGGCCCGTTCGACGTCGCCGACGCCGCCGCGTTCCTGCCCGGCTACAGCCCGCTCGACCGCCTGATCGCCTACGCGACCTTCGGCAACCTGCCCGGACACCTCGCCCGCCTCGATCCGCAGCGCTCGGTGGCCGAGAACGCCGCCGCCGCGCTGTTCGACCCCATCGGCCCGCTGGTGGACGAGGCCCAGCACATGCTGGACGCCTTCCTCACCGACGCGCGCGTGCACTACTCCATCCTCGAGGCCATCGCGACCGGCGACCACACCTGGAGCGGCATCACCCGCCGCGTCGGCCAGAGCGGCGGCGCCCTGCTGCGCCCGCTGCGGTGGCTCGAAGACATGGGCCTCGTCGAGCGCGTCGTGCCCATCACCGAGAAGAACCCGGCCCGCTCGAAGCGCGCGCTCTACCGCATCGCCGATCCCTACGTGACCTTCTGGCACCGCAGCGTCGCCCCCCTGCTGCGCGCCGGCAGCCTCGGCCTGCAGCGCCCCGAGGTGCTGTGGCAGCGCATCGTCCAGCCCACGCTGTCGGAGCACCTCGGCCCCGTCTTCGAAGAGACCTGCCGCCAGTTCGTACGCCGCGGCGCCCGCCTGCCCCTGCAGCCGATGCGCGTGGGCGAGTGGTGGGACGCCCACGGCAACGACCAGCTCGACATCGTCGCCCTCGACGCCGAAGGCCGCCTGCTGGCCGCCGAGTGCAAGTGGGGCGCGGTCACCCGCGAGGATCTCACCGCCCTGCGCACCCGCGCCACGCGCGTCGCCGCCCAGCTCGGCGCCCACACGATCCACCTCGCCTTCTTCTCGGCCCGCGACGAGGCCGACGCGACCATCCGCGAGGCGGTCGATGCGGGCGAAGCGCTGTGGTTCACGGCGGCGGACGTGACGGGCGACTGAACGACCGCTCGCGACCGGACGCGAGGACGCCCCGGCCACTCCACCCGCCACCCCCGCAGCCCCGCTGGCCGGTCACAGCGCCGCCAACCCCCACCGCCCCGCCCCGCCCCGCCGGCACGCCCCCTGCTTACACCGCGCGCCCATGCGCGTACTCACCCGACTGCTCTCGCTGCTCGCCCTGCTGGCCCTGCTGCCCGCCGGCTGCGACGGCCCCGCCGACGACGCCCCCGCCACGGACGGCGCCGACGACCCCTTCAGCCCCGACGGCAAGGCCGACGGCCTGGGCCTGGACCGCTGCACGCAGGCCAACGTGCTGGCGCGGGTCAACCGGCTCGACCTCGACGCCGAGGGCCTGAGGGCCGACGGCGTCCACAGCCGCGCCGCGCAGAACCTGGTCACCTTCCGCGCCGGCCCCGACGGCGTGGTGGGCACCGGCGACGATCGCCGCTTCCGCGACCTGCAGGCCGTCGACGACGTGCCCTGGGTGGGCCCCGCCGCCCTGCGCCAGCTCGTCGACGCCGCCGGCAGCCAGTGCCGCGGCGCCCAGCGCTACGAGGTCGTGCTCACCGCGCCCTACTGCGACGTCTGCGACGCCGACGACAAGGCCGTACTGGTGGCGCGCTCGCCGATGACCCGCCGCGTGGTCGAGCTGATCGACGGCGCGCGCGAGACCGTCGACGCCGCGCAGTTCACCTTCAGCGTGAAGGCCATCGAAGACGCCCTGCAGCGCGCCCACGCCCGCGGCGTGAAGGTGCGCGTCGCCATCGACGGCGGCCAGGATCGCGACGGCAGCGTCGCCCGCCGCCTGCGCGACGCCGGCCTGGCCGTGCGCTTCGTCCGCGGCAAGAACAACGGCAGCTACGCCGGCCTGCAGCACGCCAAGTTCCTGCTGGTGGACGACACCACCCTGCTCACCGGCAGCAACAACTGGTCGTCGACGGGCACCTCGATCAACGAAGAGAGCGCCGTCGTCGTGCACGCCGACAAGGCCGACCCCCTGCGCGCCGGCTTCGCGTGCCACTTCGAGGCCATGTGGGCCGACCGCCCCGACGACGCCAGCGCCTGCTCGGTCGACGGCCTCGTGGGCTTCACGCCCGGCGGCGGCGCCATCGATCTCATCGAGGACGCCCTGGCCGAGGCCACCACCCGCGTCGACGTCCTGATGCACCACCTGGTGTTCGACACACTGCAGAAGCGCCTGGCCCAGGCCGCCGAGCGCGGCGTGTCGGTGCGCATCGTCATCAACGCCGAGGATCGCGACGAGCTGCGCGGCCGCTACGTCGACCGCATCGTCGCCGCCGGCGGCCAGATTCGCTACAAGCAGACCAACGCCGAGGCCTACCAGCTGATGCACCACAAGCTGGTCATCGTCGACGACCGCGTGCTGGTCAACGGCTCGGGCAACTGGTCGGGCAGCGCGTTCTTCAACAACTACGAGAACTACGTCCGCTACGACGATCCCGCCGCCGTCGAGCCCTTCGTCGACCTCTACGCGCGCCTGTGGCAGTGGAGCCTCACCGCCGACAGCCTCGACGCCGGCCTCACCGCCGCCCAGCAGGACGCCGCCCGCACCAAGACCTACTTCGGCAACCTGCACGCCCACATCCACGCCGGCGGCGGCGCCCTCGACGACGGCCACCCCGAGGTGCTCGACGACCACGGCAACCCCGAGCACGTCGAGGTCGGCGAGACCCCCGCCAAGGCCGCCCGCTTCGCCTTCGGCGTCGCCCAAGCCAGCGGCATGGACTTCATGGCCCTCAGCCCCCACGTCACCGGCGCCGACGACCCCAACGCCGAAGCCAACATGACCCCCGACGCCTACGCCGAGATCGTCGGCGCCGCCGAAGCCGCCACCCTGGCCGCCAACGGCGCCTTCGTCGCCATCCCGGCGATGGAGTGGAGCACCAACAGCGCCGGCAACCACGTCAACGTGATGGGCACCCGCACGCTGGCCAAGGTCGACACCGGCGCCTTCGACCGCCTGTACGACGAGTTCGTGAAGGACCGCCGCGCCGAGGGCGAGCGCCCCCTGGTCATGTTCAACCACCCGCGCACCTTCCGGCACAACGAGGAGTTCCTGAACGGGAGCTGGGACCAGATCTTCGGCGTGCGGCTGAGTGACCTGCCCAAGGCCAGCGAGGCGAAGAAGAAGTTCAACGACTACGGCCTCGACGACTACGCGCCCCTGCGCGACGTGCTCGAGGACTGGATCGCCGGCACCGCGATGCCCGACGAAGCGCTGGTGAGCGCGACGCTGCGCAACGTCGCCGCGGCGACGGCCGACACGGCGCGCCTGATGGAGGTCACCGTCGCGCGGGGGACGGAGCTGGGCGGCCACACGCCGGTGAACCCGAGCCTGTCGGTCGACCCCGAGACCGGCGAGGTGTCGCGCTTCGTGAAGACGCACAGCGACTGGGACCACTACCTGCTGCACGGCTTCCGGCTCGCGCCTGCCGCGAATCACGACAACCACCGGGCGAACTGGGGCTACGGGCACACGACGCGGACGGCGGTGCAGGCGGAGGCGTTGACGGAGGAGGCGCTGCTGGGGGCGGTGCGGGAGGCGCGGGCGTACGCGACGGAGGATCCGAACCTGGAGATCGCGTTCTACGCCGGCGACCGGGTGCCGATGGGCGGGCGGCTCGGCGTGCGTGGGGCGCGGGCGACGGGGGTGTTTCGGTTGGTGGATCCGGACGCGCCGGGGGATTGGGTGGTGACGGTGTGGCGGGGGGAGGTTGGGGGCAAGGCGGTGGAGGCGGTGGCGACGTTCGATGGGGTGCCGGGGGGGGATTGGCAGGGCGTGGCGTTGGACGTGCCGGCGGTGGGGGGGTGGTTTTTCTACCTCGAGGTTTGGCAGAAGGATACGGACGTGATGGCGTGGACGGCGCCGGTTTGGGTGGAGCGGGTGGAGTAGGAGTGAGGTGGCATCCGACCCGCTGAGCCGACCGGAGCTGCGCCGATGGCCCCGATGATGGGCCACGGGGACTCGAGACGGAGCGTTCGGGGCAACGGCTTCCCGGTTGAGCCCAGCATGGCAGCCTCGTCGGTGGTCACGCGCGACACAGCGGTGACCGGCTCGGCTTGCCAAGGCGTCCGGTGAGCGACACGCTCGTCCGTCACTGGACCATGCTGACCCTCATCCCTCGTGCGCCGCGTCGGATCGGGACCGTGGCGCTGCAAGCCCGCCTCGCGGCACGCGGCGTCGCGATCGACCTTCGTACGGTGCAGCGCGATCTCAACCGACTGTCACGTGTCTTTCCGCTCCTCTGCGATGGGCGTGGAAGATCGTTCGGCTGGTCATGGAGCGGCGACAGCGAGCCGTTTGGCGTCTCGGGCACCGCGCCGAGCGACGCGCTGCCGCTGCTGATGCGACGAGAGGGCCTGCCGCCCATCCTTCCGCCGCCCGTCGAGGCGGCGCTCGCCCCCCACGTACAGCGTGCCGGCGAGGTGGTGCGCGGAGGAGGCGACCCACGGCTGCTGGCCTGGTCCGACAAGGTGCGGAGTCTCGCGCCCGGACCCGCACGACTCGCGCCCCGCGTGGACCCAGCCGTTCGCCAGGTCGTCCTGCGGGGCCTGTTCGAAGATCGCTGGCTCGAGGTGGACTATCGGGCACGCAACGCCGACCGGCCCCGCACGCACACGGTCTGCCCGCTCGGGCTCGTGGTCCGGGGACGCGCCGAGCACCTCGTGGTCCGCGACACCGGCGAGCCCTGGCAGTTGCTCCTTCATCGGTGCACCGCCGCACGCCTGCTCGACCTACGTTTCGAGCGCCCCGATGACTTCGATCTGGACACCCACATCGCCGCCGGCAACCTCGGCTATCGGCTGGATCCGTCGCCGATCGATCTCGTGCTGCGCCTCGCGCCGGAGATCGCACCCGCGGTGATCGAGGCGCCGCTGTCCATCGGTCAACGGGTGACGACCGAGCCCGATGGTCAGGTTCGGGTGGAGGCTCGGGTGATGGAGACGATGGAGTTGTTCGGCTGGCTGCTGAGCCAGGGCGCGCTGCTCGAGGTCGTGGCGCCCGCCGCGCTGCGCGCGTGGGTCGCCGAGACGGCCGAGGCGGTTGCGCGACGACACCGACCTTCGTGAGGGCATCAATCATCAGGAAGCCACGGCTCACTCAGCGCGGCCGTCCCCAAACGGTGCTTCCGTGGGGCGTCGAGCGCGGGCGCGTGGGCGAGGTGGAGCCAAGCGTCCTCCCGCGGCGCTCCGAAATCGTCGTCGCCCGAGACGGAGAGCGCCCACACGACATCGCAGAGCGCGACGACGCGCTCAGCGGCCGGCAACTGCGCGACGAGCGGGTGCAGATTCGGCGCGTCCGCGCGGCGTGCCCGAGTGAGCTGCGTTGTGAGCAGCACCGCGAGTTCCGCCTGTCGCGCGAGTTCCGCGAGGTCAGCCACGATGGCCACCATCGCCTCGACTCGACTGGACGCACCGGGCGGCTCGCGCACCATCTGGAGGTAGTCGACCACGACGAGCGCAGGGTGCTGCGCAGACGATTCGACCTCCGCACCGATCGAAGCGGTGTCACGGTCCGCTTCACCGAAGACCTCCAGCACGCCGCCTCCATCGGCAGCGCTTCGCAGCCGATCCGGTCCCATCACCTCGACGCGCCCACCCGAAAGTCGAGCGGCGAGCGGCAGAGCCCCATCGCCGATGCTGAAGTACCAAGCCACCTGCGCGCGACGGCTCGCCCGCAGCGCCAGATCGAGCGCCAGCCTCGTCTTGCCGGTACCGGGCCGGCCCGCCAGCAGGGTCAAGCCGCCGCGCGACAGCGCGCCGGGTGAGTCGTCGAGCCAGCCGATGCCGGTGCGAATCGGGTCGAACCCCATGGGCGATGTCCTGGGCCTCTCGGTGCTGGGCAGAGGATGCCGCTGCTGGGCGACAGTTCTCGTCGCATGGTGATGATGTCGGGACGACCACACTTTCCCGTCCGCGGCCCGCGACTGGCGACGGCTCAGCACCGCCCCGGTGGCCGACGCCGCCAGTTGCTTCGGCTCGGAGACGTCCAGCCCGTCGGTCCGGTCGCCAAGGCGCGACCTGCGACGACACGCCAGCGCCGTGCGTCGAGCAGAAAGGCGTGTGCGCGCCCTGAATCCTCGAGGTGGCCACTCGACGTCCCCTCCCAAGTTACAGCCACGATGCTACAAAGGGGGTTCTCCCGCGCGTGTCGGCGGCGTACGATGCGCGTCGTGGGTCCGTCGAACAATTCCACGCTTCGCAGCGTGGTCCGCACCGTCACCAATGCTGAGCGCTTGGCGCGCTCCATCCTGAAGGAGTGAGAGATGAGACGCCGAGCCACTCCCTGTCGGATCACGAGTTCCGGTGAGTACTTGCGCCTTCAACCCGCGTCTCGACAGAGTCGCGAGTACGCTGAAGACTCGCTTCAACGACTCATCAGCAACTGTCCAGACATCCTCCCGGTAAAGGAATTCGGCGAGCAGTTCGGACCGCTCATCAACCTCGGGCGCGAGATCGACTGTATCGACAATCTCTTCATCTCGCCGTCTGGCTACCTGACGATTGTTGAGACGAAGCTGTGGAGGAATCCGCAGGCCACCCGTGAAGTCGTCGCCCAGATTCTCCAGTACGCCGTGAATGCTTCCTCTTGGTCGTATGAGCAGTTGGAAGCGAAGTGTCGAAGCGCTCTCGCGCCCGCTCCCATCGGCGGTGGGTCACTCTTCGACTACGTTTCAGCGACGCACCCAGACCAGGGTTGGGTGGAAGCCGACTTCATCGACAGCGTCGCTACATCCCTTCGGCACGGGCGGTTCCTCCTCTTGGTCGTCGGCGATGGAATTCGTCGCGGCCTGGAGCACCTCCTTGGTGCGCTACACGCCCATCCTCGCCTGCAGTTCACGTTTGGCTTGGTCGAGCTTCAGATCTTCAGGGACACTCAAGAGCCCGGCAGCACGATCGTTGTCCCCAGTGTCGTCGCGAACTCGGTCGAGATCACCAGAGCGGTCGTGCACGTCGAGACTTCGGGAGAGGCCAATGTGAGGGTTGAACTCCCCTCCCCCGACTCCGAAAGTCAGAGCCGCGCACGCCCACCCTCTGAGCAGGCGTTTCTTACTGAACACCTCAAGCCGTCAGCAAGGGAGACGGTGCAGAAAATTCTCGAGGCGAGTCGGGAACTTGGGGCATTTGTCGAATTGGGGTCGAGTAGCCTCTCCGTCAAGCTGCGTGATCCTCGTGGCAGCAAGCAGAAGCTGACACTCTTTGGCTTCACGAAGTCCGGCGACTTGTACACCGGTTGGCTGCCAGGTCAGCTCAGGTCCATCGGAATCAGCCCGTCTATCGCGGTCGAGTGGGTGGATAGTGTCGCGAGTCTCTTTCCTGGAGTGCAGCCGAAGGGGGGCGATGGGAGTTCGCTGTCGCGGGACGTCTTTCTGAGCGAGCTCGAAGAACGGGTCGACGAGTTCCTGTCGACCCTTCGCCTGACGGTACAGCGAATCATCACGGCAGCAGATGCCATCGATGCCCTGTAGTCTCGCCCGACCCCATACCTTTTCTACAAGGGCCCCCTCTCTGTGGACGGCGCAGTTCTCCAGCGACTGGGAGGCGCACGAATTGCTGTCGTTGAACATCTTGAGGTCGCCGATCAGGGGAGTAGGGCGAAGTGCACACGGAGGCTCCATCCTTCAGGTGTGTCTGGAGGACGGGGCAGCGGTGCTGGCGGATGTGATGAAGAAGGATTGGTTCTTCCACTTGGCTGGGCTGTTGGGTATTCCCGAGGGCGGCACCTATCACCCAACGGCAGGGCCCACATGGCGATAGGAATTTCCAAGGCGGGGCGCGGGATAGGCCGTTGCAGGCGTCTTGGGCGCCATCGGAAACCACTGCGTCAGCTTCTCTTGGCCGCTTGGTGTGCTGCAATCGTCGCATGTACTCAAGAGGAGGGGCGGGAGTGCATCGAGGATGGCAGCTGCGGATGCCCCGACGGCGGGCTGACAGACGACGGTGGCGTTGCGCCGCTACCGTTTCGATATGCTGTGATCGTTGACTACTCCGAAGTAGGTCCTGAGCCGTGGAGCTACACCGCCGGAGCGGATGTCTGTGGTGTTGTGGCGGATTGCGGCGGCGAGCTACATTTCGGCTCCGCTGCGGAACTTGTGTCGGGCTACCGCGGCGACTGCGCCGCCGACCAAGCCTGTGCACGCGGCGTGGTGAGGGATGACGCACGAGCTGCCTTGGATGATGGGGCTAGTTGTGGACTCTCCGGCGCATACCGACTCTGAGGCCTTTGGAATTGCTGCGGATTCTGGCGGAGCGGTGGTGGGGCGCTCGTGGCGGGGGGCTGAGCCGGGGCCGAACCGCCCGTGATCGGCCCGTTGGGCGCGGTTCGAGACGTTGATCCGGGCGGCGGGCGGCTTCGGCGCAGGACTTCGCGCGCACCTCGGCGCTGGCGCCGCGGGGCGCGCGGGTGAATGGCGGGTTCGGGAGGGCGGCGGCTGGACTATCCGTCGCCGATGACGCGGGGTGGTGGGCCCCAGCTCTTTGGCCAGAACGGCAGCTCGGCGTCGGGGGGCAGGAAGGGGCCGACGATGGGCGGATCGTCGAGGGCGTCGTTGATCAGCGGGGGCCAGTCGAAGCCCTCGGGGAGCAGCCGCCAGGGGCACTCGGGGTCGCACTCTGCCGCTTTGGCGGCGGCGGTGTGGCCGTCCTTCGCGACGGTGCGGACGGCCTCGAGCACGGCGGCGATGCCCTCGCCGCGGGCCTCGTAGGCGGCCTTCAGCAGCTCCTTCGACTGGGGGCCCATCGCCGAGAACGCCGCGCACGGGCTGTGCTTCACCTCGCTCGGCACGAAGAAGTGTGGGAGGGCGAGCGCCGCGTCGAGGCCGAAGAACTGGCGCTCGGCGTGCTCGGCGACGATGTCGTCGAACATCTGCCGGCAGAATGCCTGGTAGGCGTGCAGCGGCTCCTGCTCCCAGCCGGTCAGGCGGTGGATGCGCACCTTCACCTTGCGGAAGAAGGGGCGCTTGTCCTTCGGGCACTTCGCCATCATCCAAGCGACGGCGTCGAAGCAGAGGCCCTCGGGCTGGGTGCCCTCGAGCAGGTGGTCGACGCACTGCAAGCCGGGCCACATGTTCGGGCGGGGAACGATCGCCTCTTTCGTCATGTGAGCCATGCAGTAGCGCAGCCACCAGACCTCGGCCTCCGCGTCGAGGATCGTGCTCGACCGGAAGCGGCCGTCCCAGACCGGGCCCGACGTCTCGTAGGTCTTGTGGGTCAGCCGCGCGAAGCCGGCCTTCACGTACTGCATGAACGTGCTGATCGCGCCGGGGCGCTCGGCGCGCAGGATGAAGTGGAAATGGTTGCTCGTGACGACGCCGTACGCGATGTCGACCTGATAGCGCGTCTGTGCGCGGCCGACGACGCCCCACATCAGGCGCCGCAGCTCGCCCTCGTCCTGGGGCGGCACGAACGCGTAGCGGCCGTGGACCGTTCGGCTGCTGACGTGGATCCAGTGGCCGGGCAGCATGCAGCGGTGGCGCGGGCTGCGCTTGCGGGCGCGGTGGGGCCGCGCGGGGGTGGTGTCGGGCGCGGGCATGGGTCTCCTCCGGGGTGAAGCGGGGGAGATCCATCGGACAGCGGCGGCCGTTGTTGCGCGGCGGCGGTCGTTTTCTGGCCCGCGGCCTGCGGGAGCAGCCCGCGCAGGCGAGACGTGATCGTCCCGACCGACCTCCGCGATCCTCACCGCACGATCGAACCGCTTGACGGCGGCGTCCGCGCGCCGCTAGTCAATATTGACCAGTCAACTTCGAGGTACCCCATCATGCAGACCCCCACCTTCACCTTCGTGAGCGTCTCCACCGCCAAGCCGGGCAGGCTCGACGACCTCGTGCGCCTGGCGAGCCGGCCCAACGAGTTGATGGGCCAGAAGGTCGACGGCGTCCTGGGCCGGCAGGTCGCGGTCGACCGCACGCGCAACGCCGTCGTCGTCTGGGCGACCTTCGCGCAGCGAGAGCCCCTGTACGCGTACCTCGCGTCGGAGGAGGGCAAGCGGGACCACGGCGAGCACGAGGATCTGTCCGCGATCATCGACACCTTCGAGATGTACGAGATGACCCCGGTCAGCGGACACATCGGGTGAGCCTGACGGCGCTGAAGGAGTTGATGGTGCTCAGCACCCTTCGCGCCCACCCGCTTCACGGCTATGCCCTGGTGGAGGCATTGGAGGGCGGGCTGGGATGGACCGTCGGGCTGACGCGCCCGACGGTCTATGCCATCCTGCGCCGCTTCGTCGATCGCGCGTGGATCGACGGCGAAGCGGTGCGCGACACGCGCTACCCGGAGCGCGAGGTGTACCGCGTCACCGCGGCGGGCGAGCGGGCCCACGGCGAGCTCTTGCGGCGCTGCATCGGCGACCTGACCGAGGGTACGCACCCGGTCGCCGCGCTGCTCGCCCACCTCGACGGCGTCGCGCCCGCCGAGCAGCGCGCGGCGCTCGAGGCGATGTGCGCGGAGCGCCGCCGGCGGCTGCGCGCGCTCGACGCCTTCCCGCCTCACGACGGTCTCGCCGGCCGTGCGCTGGCCCTGCTGCACGAGCAGGTGCGATGCGAGATCGACGCGCTCGAAGACCTGCTGAGGTGATGCGCCGCCGGCCGCCGGGAGCCCAGCTCTCCGACGACCCAGATCCACCACCGCATCCGGTCCTCTCGGCGCGCGCGTGGACAGCGGCCGCCTTCGTCCGGCATGGTGCGGCGCCATGAAGCCAGGAACCGAGAGCCAGACCGCCGTACTCGTGTGCATGGGTCGCGCGCTGGCGCACGCCCGCGCAGCCGTGGAGCGCTTCGACGACCCGACGGCGCTGCCGCTGCTGCCCGACGAGGCGCGGCAGCGGGTGCAGCGAATGCTGGCCGGGGGGTCGCCGCGCAGCAGGCGGGAGGGCTTTGCCCAGAGCCACGTTCAGCGGCTGTCCTACATGATGGTGCCCCGCACCGTCGCCATCGACGACGCCATCCGCGGCGCCGACGCGGGCGGCGTGCTACCTCAGTTGACGATCCTCGGCGCGGGTTTGGACGGTCGCGCGTGGCGCATGCCGGCGCTGGCCGACGCCACCGTCTTCGAGGTGGATCACCCGGACTCTCAGCGCACCAAGCAGCAGCGCGCCGCCGCGCTCGATCAGGCCGCGGGCGACGTCCGCTTCGTCCCCGTGGACTTCGGTCGCGACGATCTCGACGCCGCCTTGGCTGCCGCGGGCCACGCGAGCGATCGCCCCACCACGTGGGTGTGGGAGGGCGTCGTGATGTACCTCGAGAAGGCCGACATCGAGGCGACGCTGCGCGTGATCGCGCGGCGCTCGGCGCCGGGCAGCCGGCTGATCATCTGCTATCACAGCCCCGCGCTGATCGTTCGCTTGATCGGGCTGGTGGTCAGCCGTCTGGGCGAGCCCCTGCGCTCGGCGCACCGTCCCGACGAGATGCGGGCGCTGCTCGAGGCGCACGGCTTCCGCGTCCGCCGCGACCAGGACGTGCCCACCATCGCGTCCGGCCTGTCCGCCGAGGTGGCGCGGTGGACGCGGCCGATGCGGCACCTGCACGTCGTCACGGCGGAGCGTCGCTGACCGGCGGGCCCGTGGGTCGGCGGGCCGCGTGCACGCCGCTCGGTTTCGGATCGCTGCCCGCGCCGGGGAGCGATCCCCTCAGTCGCCCGCGGACGTCTCCACCAGCCTGGCGACGTCGTCCATGAGGTCGTCGAGGGGTCCGTCCTCGAGATCGCTGTTCACCAGCACCGCGTAGCCGGCGCCGTCCTCGCGGTACTCGACGTAGGTGTTCACGCCGGCCTCGCCGCCCGAGTGGCTGAACACGCCGTCGGCGGCGTCGATGAGCATGGGCACGCTCTCGAAGAGACGCACGGTGCTGGCCGGGAGAGCGTCTCCACCGTCGGTGGCCAGCGCGACCAGCAGCCGGGCCAGGTCGAGGCTGGTGCTGCGCAGCTGCCCGCTGGGCCAGTCATCGAAGCCGTAGTGTTCGTAAGGCTGGCCGTCTTCGTCGAAGGGGCGCGCCAGCCGCGCCTGCTGCGCTTCGCTGAGGTCGGCGAAGAACCACCGGGTGTCGTCCATGCCCAGCGGATCGAAGACGAGCCGCTCGCACAGCGCCTCGAAGGGCTCGCCGGCCGCCTCCTCGAGCACGTGCGCCGCCAGCGCGACGCCGACGTTCGAGTAGGCGTAGGCGGCGCCGGGCGCCGCAGGCAGCCACCCCTCGGCGCGCGCCAGGAACGGCTTCAGGAAGGCGCCGAGATCCCCCTCGGGATCGGGCTTGGGGTAGGTGTCGTAATCCGCGTCGGTGTCGCCGACGACGCTGGCCTCGTGCCGCAGCAGCTGCCGCAGCGTCACCGGCACGTCGGGGTGGCCGGGGTGGGCCAGCGCGGGCGTCCACTCGAGGACGTCGTTCACGTCGGCGTCGAGGTCGACGGCCCCGGGCGACACCTCCATCAGGCGCGCCGCGGTCAGCCCCACCAGCACCTTGGAGACCGACGCCAACGCATAGATCGTGTCGGGGCGGGCGGCCCGCCCGGCGTCCGCCTCGCCGACCGCGACCGCCTCGGCCACCTTGCCTCCGCGGACCACCGCCAGCGAGATGGAGGGCACGCCGTGCTCGGCGCGGATCGCCTCGAGGCGGTCCTCGAGGCGCCCGTCGCCGCCCTCCCCGCCGCCCGCGCTGTTGGAGCCCCCGCAGCCCACCAGCGCCACCATCGACGCCACGACCAGCAGCCGGCGGTTCATGCGCACACCTCACGTCGAGACGGTGGCGTCAGCATGCGCGCCCGCCGGCGACGACGTCCAGCCTCGCGGACGGCGCGCGCCGTACGCGATCGACCTCAGGCCGCGGGCGCGTCCTTCCAGTTCTTCTCCAACCACGCGCGGAGGGGCGTGAAGCCGCCCGGCACCAGCGCGTTCGCCGCCGCGATGTGCTGCTCGGCCTTCGGCCCGAAGTACGTGTAGGCCTCGAAGTACTCGAACATCTCGCGCATCTCGTGGGCGCCCGGGAAGAAGCCGTCGTAGGCCTCGCCGGGCACCTGGACGACCGCGAAGTCGTTGCCGAGCGCGTTGAAGGCCGCCACGAAGTCGTTCCAGGAGTAAGCGCCGCCGCACACGGCCAGGTGGCTGCCGTTGGGCAGGCGGTCGCCCGCGCCGAAGGCCGCCGCCACCGCGCGGCCCACCTCGGTGACGTCGCCCGCGTGGATGACGCGCGCCGCGGGATCCATCGGCACGGCCCAGCCGCGGCCGCCGGTCGGCAGGGGCTGCGGGCCCAGCATGCCGAGGAAGTTCTGAAAGTAGAACGGCGCCTCGACGAAGGTGTGTCGCGCGAAGCCGGCGGCCTCGACCGCCTCGTCCACGCGCGCCTTGCCGGTGAAGTGCACGACCTCGAAGCGCCCCTCGCTGATCGCCGCGCAGTCGGGCAGCGTCGACCACACCAGGTGCTGCACGCCGGCGGCCCGCGCGGCCTTCACGGCCGTGACACCCACCTCGGTCTCCTGCTGCATCTGCCCGGGATCCCAGAAGTTGGTGACCACGAACGCGCCGTGCGCCCCCTCGAAGGCCGCCCGCAGCGTGGCCGGCTCGTGCAGGTTCGCCTGCACCAGCTGCACGCCGCGCTCGGCGAGCCGCCGCGCCGCCGCGCTGTCGGGATCGCGGGTCGGCACCCGCACCGCGTACGCACCGTCGGCGAGCAGCGCGTCGACCACGCCGCCCCCCTGCGAACCCGTCCCACCGATGACCGTGATGACCGGCTTGGCCATGAACATGCTCCGTGCTTGCGTTCGGGCGCGCCGTCTCGAGATCGCATCGGTCGCCGAGCGTCCTGGCCGAGGCGCGCGTCGGCCGCCCAATGGATGCCCCCACCCGCGTCGAGGGCGCGCCGGACGCACGATTTGCGCATCGTCCGTCGACCGGCTTCCACCGGCGCGACGCGCGCCGTCGCGGGCAACCCGGCGAACCGCAGGGAGCGCCGGAGCACCCGCTCAGCGCCGCCGCCACGTCGCGCGCCCCCGCGCCCTCGGCGGGGCAGCCGAGGACCGCGCCGCTACGCCGCCTCGGCCGCCTCGGCGGCCGGCCAGCGGCGCATCGACGTGGCGCCGATCAGGATGTCCGTCGTCTTGCGCATGCGGGTGAAGATGCTCTCTTGCACGTAGGGCACCCCGTGCTTCGCGCACAGGGCCTTCAGCCGCGGCTGTGCGCGCTGGTACTGGCGCGGCGACAGGTCGGGGAACACGTGGTGCTCGATCTGGTAGTTCAGCCAGCCGTGCAGGAAGTCGTTGAGATCGCCACCCGTGCGGTAGTTGGTCGAGCCCACGATCTGGCGCAGGTAGAAGTCGCCGCGGCCGCGCACCGGGCCGTCGAAGCGATAGAGATCGTCGCCGGTGTGGTTGGGCACGATGACCCAGAACGACCAGGCGTTGGCGACGGCCTCGGCGATCAGCAGGTTGCTCAGCGCGTAGAGGGCCGCGGTCGGGCTCCACAGCAGGAACAGGGCGGGCAGCGCGCCGAAGCGCCAGGCGGCGTAAGGCAGCCAGCAGCGCAGCAGCGCGGCGCGCGCGCGCGGCCTCCAGGGCAGCCAGGCGTCCCAGCTGAAGATCGACACGCGCTCGCCGGTGGTGCGGCGCGCGTCGTGATCGAGCAGGTGGTTCAGCGTGTTGGGCGCGTAGTAGAGCGGCTTCCACACCAGGCTGCCCAGGTAGACGACCGCGCGGCGCGCCCACGAGGGCAGGTTCGAGTCGCGCAGGAAGAAGGCGTTGTCCTCGGCCACGTCGGGGTCGCCCGGCCGGGCCTCGGCGGCGCCCTCGCCGAGGCGGTAGTGGTGCAACACGTCGTGCTCGTGGTGCCAGGCGTCGGGGTGCATCCAGTCGAACCAGTCGATCAGCCGGCGCCAGCCGCGCGCGAAGACCCGCCCGTGCAAGTGGCGCGGCGTGCCGGGCAGCTTGTCGAGGCCCCGGTGGATCACGTGGTGGGCGACGATGGCCCAGCGGGCGAAGTTGCCCAGGCCCAGGCCGAACCAGGCCAGCGGGTTGGGGAAGAAGCCGGCGGCGGCGAGGCCGACCAGCGAGCACATCCGGCCCCAGCGCGCCATGCGACGCAGGTGCGCGAGATCCTCGGGGCCCGCCTCGGCGCGCAGCGCGGCGCGCAGGGCGTCGAGATCGGCCTCGAGGGCCCGCTCGTCGATTGGATGCACGGCGTCTCCCGGTCGGCGCGGCCGGCACGATACTACGGCACGCGCGACGCGCGCGCAGCCGCGCCCGGCGGATCAGCCGAACGCGCCGTGCGCCATCGGCTCCACCTGCGCCGGCAGGGTCGCCACGAAGGTGGCCCCCTCGCCCGGCGTCGACCGCACCGCCAGGGTGCCGCCGCAGGCCTCGACCGCGCGCCGGCACAGCGCCAGGCCGACCCCCGCGGCGTTCCCGTCCCGATCCGGCTGCAGTCGATGGAAGGCCTGGAACACCTGCGCTTGATCCTCGGTGCGGATACCGATGCCGCGATCCTCGACCTCGAGCACCACCTCGTCGTCGCGCGCCCGCAGGCTCAACCGCACGTCCGCCGCCTCGCCGGGCCGGGTGAAGGTCAGCGCGTTGGCCAGCAGCTCTCTCATCAGCGTGCGCAGGTGCTCGCGGCTGGCCCGCAGCCGCTCGACCTCGAGCTCGACCCGCACCCGGGCATCGCCCGCCAGGTCGAGCAGATCGCGGCGCACCCCCTCGACCAGCGGCGCGACGGCGAACACCTCCTCGTCCACGCGGCGCTCGTCGGTGAACTCGAGCAGCGCGTCCACCCGCGTCTTCATGCGCAGCGCCGCGGCGCGCGCGCGCTCGACGTTGTCGCGCGCCGGCGCGTCGGACTCGAGCGTGTCCAGCGCGAACTCGGCGAAGCCCACCACGTGGCGCAGCGGCGTCTGCAGGTCGTGCGCGGCGGCGTGCGCGATCTCGCGGATGACCGTGCGCGAGGCCTCGAGCTCGGCCGTGCGCGCCGCCACCTGCGCTTCGAGATCGGCGGTCAGCGCCCGCAGCTCGTCCTCGGCGCGGCGCTGCGCGGTGACGTCGAGGTACTGCGCCAACACGCAGTCACCCGGCAGGGGCGCCAGGCTCACCCGGTAGGCCGCGCGGGGCCCGTGCAGATCGCCCAGGACGATCTCGCGCACCTCGCACGGCCGACCGTGGCGCTGCACGTCACGGCAGCCATCCAGCAGGGCGCTGCCTCGCGCGCCGGGGAACACCTCGAGGAAGAGCCGACCACCCAACGCGTCGTCGCCTTCCCGCTCGGCGGCGCCGCGGGCCGCCCGGTTCGCCAGGCGCAGCACCCACGTGTCCGGATCGTCCGGATCGACCACCTGCACCACCAGCAGCGCCAGCTGCACCCGATTCGCGACGGCCAGCAGCTGCTGGACGCTCAAGGCGTCCTGGCTCACGCCGACGCCTCGAGGCGCTCGAAGAAAGCGACGAACTCGCGCACGTGCGTGGGCTTGACGACGTAGTCGACGCAGCCGAGGGCGGCCGCGCGATCGCGGTCGGCGGGTTGAAGCGAGGTGGTCAGCACCACCACCGCCGGCGCCTCGGTGAAGGCCGGCCGGGCGCGCAGCCGCTGGACGAGCTCGAAGCCGGTCATCTCGGGCATGCGCAGGTCGACCAGCGCGACGGCGATGGGACCGGCCTCGCCGCGCTCGACGGCGTCGAGGTGGTCGAAGAACGCGGGCGCCCCCGCGCACATCACCAGGGGGCGCGTCGCCTCGCTGCGCACGTAGCACCGCCTGGCCAACTCGAGATCATCCGGGTCGTCGTCGACGATCACCACGCTGCCGGGCCCACCTGCTGCGACGTTCATGCCCACCCCCGCATCGCACCCGCGTTCGCACGGTAGGACGCTCTCGGCGTCCGGTCAATCGGGGGATGAGCCCACGCCGCTCGTCCGTTGGGGGTGCGGCCGGGCGCAGGGGGCCGTCTGGGCGGCGAGGGGGTATCGATGAGACGCGCAGTGTTCGGGTGGCTGGCTCTGATGCTCGTCGCCTGTGATGACGGGGGCGGCGGACAGACGCTCGTGGATGCGAGGCCGGACGCACCCGGCGACGCCGGGCCCGGCGGCGACGGCGGCGCGGGCGACGCCGGCGCCGGGGGGAGCGGCTGCGCGGACGGCGTGTGGACGCCCGGCGAGCAGGGCGTCGACTGCGGCGGGCCCTGCGCGCCTTGCGCCGCCGACCGCGAGGCGCCGACGCTGACGCTCGACGGGCCCGCCGAGCTCACGGTGGACGTCGCGTCCCTGATCGTGCGCGGCGAGGCCCGCGACGACGCCGGCGACGTGATCGTCATCGGGCCCGGGGGTGGCAAGGTGGTGCCCGGGCCGGACGGCGCGTTCGCGCTCGAGGTGACGGTGCCCCCCGGCCGGACGACCGTGACGCTGACGGCGGTCGACGGGGCGGGCAACGAGGCGCAGGCCAGCTTGCGGGTGCTCTTCGACGATCGCGCGCCGGCGCTGGTGGTCGAGGCGCTGCCCGCCCTCGTCCACCGCACCCAGTTCACCGTGCGCGGGATGGCCCTCGACGACACCAGCGCGGTCACCGTCCACGTGATGGGCGCGCCCACCCCGGTCGACGCGTCCGGCCGGTTCGAGGCCACCGTCGACCTGGCGTCGGGTGATCACGACCTGACGATCGAGGCCACCGACGCCGCCGGCAACACGACCACCGAGGTCCGACCGCTGACCGTCTTCGTCTCGGCGGCGGCCACCTACGAGTCACCCCTCGGCGGACGCGTGACGCTGCCCGAGGGGGCGCTGGTGCGGCCCGACCAGACCGTCGAGCTGCGCGATCTGAGCACGCTGAACCTGCGCGCGAGCCTGGGCGACGAGGGCGACGAGATCATCAACGGCACGCCCCCCGATGGCTTGCCCAACGGGCGCATCGTCATCCCCGGCGCCCTGGCCATGACCTTCGACTCGGCCGAGCTGCCCGAGGACGCCCTGGTGAACATGCCGCTCGACTTCTCGGTGCCCGCCGACGGCGGCCTGACCAACCACGTCCCCCTGTGGATCCTGCAGCTGACGCCGGACAGCGACGGCGACGGCCGGCCCGAGCTGACGCTGGTCAGCGAGGCCCAGGTGGGCGAGGACGGCCGCATGCGCCCGGTGCGCCCCTTGGGCGGTGGCTTCCGCTTCGACCGCGCGGCCGGCTTCGACGACGACAGCATCGACCAGGTCGACGGCCTCGATCACAGCTCGGTCACCTTCGTCGCCTGCTGCTGCGGCGTCGCCGCCGTGCCGGTCGAGGGCGACGTCAAGTGTCGCCCCGACAGCTTCGCCAAGATCCACGAGGATCTCGCGCGCCGCCTCGACAGCGAGGTGGGCGACATGATGCGGAGCCTCGACCGCACCCGCGGCGAGCGCACCCGGCACGTGCTGGACAACATCCTCGGCGAGAACGGCAGCCTCACCCGCTCGCTGGCCGCCGGGCTGGCGGCGCTGATCGCCATCGAGGCCGCCCCGGTCGTCGCCGAGTCGGTGCTGCAGCCCCTCGCGCTGGCCGCGGGCCACGACGCCGCCAGCCTGGGCACCTGGCAGCTGATCCGCGTGCTGGCCAGCGCCGCCTTCGTGGGGGCCGACGGCCAGACCGTGCCCAGCAACGCCGCCGACTTCGCCTTCGGCATGATCGTGGGGATGCTGAAGGACGCGCTCGTGAAGCTGGCCGAGTTCGGCATCGACGCGCTGCAGGACCTCAACCGCGACATCGGCCGCTACGCCGATCTCACCGCCGACATCGCCAGCTACGAGACGGCCATCGCCGATCTCACCACGCAGAAGGCGGGCCACCTGGCGGCGGCGCACCACTTCAGCGGCTGCACCGACAGCTACACCGCGGCGGCTGCGGCGGCCATGGACGCATCGCGCGCGGCGTCGATGGCCGCGGTCCGCGACGACGCCGCGCTGGGCGCCATCGATGCCGTCATGGCCGACGTGCAGGCCCTCGGCGGCGACGGCATGGCCCTCGCCGAGGCCCTCGACGGGCTGGACGCCATCGCGGCACGCCTGGTGGCCGGCGAGGCCACCGCGGCCGACCGCGACGAGGCCGAGCGGCGGCTGATCCGCGCGGCCGATCTGGGCGCGCGCATGGAGGCCGCGCACCGCGCGCTGAGCGGCGCGCGCGCCGACTTCGCCGCCGCCCAGGCCGCCGACGCCACGGCCGCGCCGGCCGAGAGCGCGGCCGTGCAGCAAAGCTGCGCGATGGTCGACGCCATCCCGCGCGAGGGGGGCCTGCCCAAGGCCGGCGTGCGAGTCGGCCTCGAGGCCTTCGGCGCCCACCACCAGGCCACCACGACCGCGGGCGGCCGCTTCGTGCTGATCGCGCACACGCCGCTGGTGTCGATCGACGGCGAGCGGGGCCTGGCCGCCGGCGACGCCGCGGTGGACGCCAGCGCCAGCGGCTTCCTCCGCGGCGCGGCCGAGGTGGGCTGGGACGAGGTGGTCTTCCCAGGCGCAGGTCAATTCGAGTTCGGCGTCGACGCCGGCACGATCAGCATCGGGCTGCCGCCCGAGCTGCTGGGCGACCGCGACGGCGACGGCCTGAACGACGGCACCGAGATGATCGCCGGAACCGATCCTGATCGGGCCGACAGCGACGGCGACGGCCACGATGACCGCGCCGAAGGCCTGGCGCTGAGCGATCCGCTCGACGCCGACAGCGTGCCGTCGGACGACGGCGACGGCGACGGGCTGGCCGACGGCGACGAGCCGGCGCTGGGCACTGATCCCACCGACCGCGACACGGACGGCGATCGGCTGAGCGACGGCACCGAGGTGCGGGTGTGGGGCACCGATCCCACGCGACGCGACACCGACGGTGACGGCTTCGTCGACCGGGCCGAGGTGACGCTGGGCAGCGATCCCACCGACCCCGCCAGCACGCCGGGCGACGACACCGACGGGGACGGCCTGGCCGACGGCGAAGAGGCGCGCCTGGGCACCGACGTCGCGCGCGCCGACACCGACAACGACGGCCTGAGCGATGGCGAAGAGGTGTACGTCTTCGAGACCGATCCCTTGCGGCTGACCAGCGACGGCGACCAGATCCCCGACGGCGAGGAGGTGGTCGCGGGCGCGGACGGCTTCCGCACGGATCCGCTCGACCGTGACACCGACCGCGACGGCTTCCTCGACGACCTCGAGATCGAGGCGGGCAGCGATCCGACGGATCCGACGTCGCAGCCCGAGGCCGTGGCGCCGGTGGCGGGCTGCCCGGCCTGCCCGGCCGGCATGCACGACGGGGGCGACGGCGCCTGCGTCGCGGCGGGCGTCTGCGCGGCGGGCTCGACGCTCGAGGCGGACGGCCGCTGCTCGGGCTGGCGCCGGTTGGGGGGCGAGGGGCCGAGCGCGGTGGAGGCGCGCCTGACGCCGCTGGCCGATGGGCGCGTGCTGTTCAGCGGCGGCTACCTCGGCGAGGCCGTGACGGCGGAGGCCTGGCGCTTCGACCCGCCGACGGAGCGCTTCCTGGCGACGGCGCCGATGCCGACGGCGCGCTACGGCCACAGCGCGACCCTGCTGCCCGACGGTCGGGTGCTGGTGGCCGGCGGCACCACGGTCTTCGGCTTCGAGGACACGCCCACCGCGGTGGTCGAGCTCTACGATCCGGTCGCCGACGCCTGGACAGAGCTCGCCCCCCTGCCCGCGCCGCGGCGCGACCACGCCGCCGTCGCCCTCCCCGACGGCCGGGTGCTGATCGCCGGTGGCTTCGGCGCCCGGCGGGTGGACGCGGACGCGCTGCGCGACGGCGTGATCTACGCCGTGGACGGCGCGCAGGGCGAGGCTACGCCGCTGGCCATGAACCTGCCCTTCCAGGGCGCGCCCGTCGGTGTGGCGTTGGACGACGGCCGGGTGCTGCTGGCCGGCAGCGCCCCGCAGGGCGGCGACGTGGTGTTCGCGATGACCACGGCCGTGTTCGACCCGGCCGACGACGGGACGACACCCGGCCCGCGCCTCGAGGGCCGGTACGCCGCCGCGTTCGCGCGCCTCGGAGACGGCCGGGTGCTGGCCGCCGCGGGCCTCGGCGAGGGCTTCCGTGGTTCGACCGCCGTGGCCCTGTTGGACGCCGCCGCGGGCGCGTGGACGCCCGGCCCCGCCCTGGACGCTCCCCTGTTCCCCGGCCCCGCCGCTGCGACGCTGAGCGACGGCACCGCGCTGGTGATGCGCGACCTGGCCCGCGTCTTCGACCCGGCGACCGACACCTGGGTGACCACCGCCACCGTCGTCGACGGCCGCGCGCAACGCAGCCTCGCGCCGCTGCCCGACCGGCGCGCGCTGCTCTACGGGCCGACCGACTTCGAGGTGCCCGCGCGCGCCGAGATCTACCGCCGCGGGTGCCCCGGCCCCTGAACGGCTCCGGGCCTGGGCGGCTGGCGATCCGGTCGACGGCGGTGCCCCCCAGGGACCGGCGGGATCAGCCGCTGGCCAGCGCGCGGAGCAGCGCGGGCCCGACGTCGTCGAGCATGACCACGCCGTCGAAGTCCTCGCGGTGCAGCGGCAAGGACAGGCGGGCCGCGCGCCGCGTGGGCTGCGCGGTCAGGCGCAGGGGCGCGGGAAAGAGGAAGGGGCGGAAGACCTGCTCGATGGCGAGGGCGAAGCCGCGCGCGGCGAGGTCGGGCAGCGCGCGCAGGCGCTCGGCGACCGCGGCGTCGGCGCACACGTCGAGGGCGGCGTCGACGGCGGTGGCGTCCCAGGTGGGCGCGGGGATGGCCGCGTCGGTCGCCCCGTCCCAGGGGGTCGGCGCGTTGGGGTCGAGCCACAGGGACGTCTCGCCGGG
>JAUHXL010000411.1 GCA_030426945.1 bacterium | reverse complement strand
CCCGCCGCCGAGCGCGCGCTTCGAAGCTCAGACGAGGCTGAGCAACACCCCGACGGACGCCACCACCGCCGTGATGGCCGGCGCCACCAGCGCGCCGACCACGGCGCCCCCGCTCGCGCCCGACCAGTGCCCCTGCTGCGTCGGCCGGAGCAGCCCCGGCAGGCTGTCGATCAACACGGCGCGCTCCGGCCGCGCCGGATCGTAGAGCAGCGGCTCGAGGGCCTCGTCCTGCAGCTGTCCGGGCTCGGTCGTCCGCGCCTCGACCCGGTGGGTGCGCCCGCGATCGTCCTCGAACTCGAAGGTCATCGCGACGACGTAGCGGTTGTTGATGCGGGTGTTCGTCTGGCGGGTGTCGACCAGGCGACCGCCCGTCGCCCGCCCCTCGCTCAGCAGGCGCAGGGTGCGCCCGCCCCGCACGAGGTTGGCGAACGCGAAGCCGAGGCCGATGAGCGGGAAGGGCAGGCAGAACAGCGTCACCCACCAGGGCATCGTCGCGTCCCGCATGCCCACGATGCGGGCCCGCGCGGGATCGGCGGGCAGGTACTCGACCGTCACCGGATCGCCGGCCGAGAGCCCGTGCGCGGTGGCGTAGGACGCGCCCTCGTAGCGGGTGCCGTTCACCGCGTAGACGAAGCCCGTCTCGATGACCGGCTGGTCGTTCACCTGCGCCGACGTCTCACGCCAGCCCAGGGCCTCGCCGGGCACGGTGCGCAGGTTGTCCGCGAAGGCCAGGTCGTACGACTCGGACAGGGCGCCGAAGACGACGACGAAGACGCCGCCGAAGGCCAGCAGGCTCCACCCGATGATGCCGAGCGCGCCGCCCAGGCGCAGGCGAATGCGGAGTGAGATCGGGACGTTGCGAGGCGGGCGCGCCAGCGCGGCCAGGCGCGCCTCGCCGCTCACGGCAGGACCTGGGGCGCGGCCGCGCCGTCGGGTCGGCCGTCGCCGTCGGTGTCCAGCTCGAAGCGCACGACGCCGGGCAGGGGCGTCGCCGCCGCGCCGGGGTTCTCGGGCATGTCGGCGAAGGGCGGCAGCGCGTGGTTCGACAGGAAGCTGCCGTCGTCGTTGACCAGGAAGGCCGCCACGTCGATCACGGCGTCGGGGGGCACCGGCGTCAGCGCGTCCGCGCGCTCGGGGTAGAGCGCGCTGAGGGGCAGGTGAACCTCGAGGCCGATGTCGGCCCCGCCGGCGGCCGCGCGGTCGGTGTCGGCCCGCGCCCGCTCGTGGACCGCGACGGCGGCGGGCAGCCAGGCGAGATCGTCGGGGCGGCCGAAGCGCCCGCTCAGGCCGCGCAGCCCGCCGTCGGGCACCAGCTGCTCGAGGCGCGGCTCGGCCCCCAACGCCAGCACGACGGCGAGGTCGGCCCCGAAGCCGTCGACCGGCGGGGCCGTCACGGGCGTCGCGGTGAGGACGGCGTCCGCGAGGCCGTCGCGATCACTCAGCGCGCCGCGGAGGCTGCCCACGCCGGTGCCGGCGCCCGGATCGACGTCCACCAGCACCACGATCGCGTTGTGCGCGCGCTCGAAGCGCCCCTCGAGGCCCAGCGCAAGCGTGTGCGGATCGACGTCGAGGCGAAGGGCGTCGAGCTCGTTGAAGCCGGCGCCGAAGCCGGCCGGGTTGGTCTGGGCGGTGGCGAGCCAGCGCAGATCCGCCAGGTGGCCGTCGGGCACCAGCGCCGAGGACGGGGGGCGCACGGCGCCGCCCTCGAGGGGCGCGCGCAGCACGTCGTGCAGGCGGATCAGGCTGGACTCGGAGCCGTCGAAGGTGTCGGCGCCGGGGCCGCGAGCCCAGACGGTGACGCGGCGGTTCGTCTCGGCCTCCGCCGACCAGGTCACGTCGGGCAGGGCGCCGCCGCCCCCGCCGCCGACGACCTCGAGACCCCCGATCTCGCGATCACCCGTGACGATCAGGGTCACGTCCTCGCGATCGTCGGCCCAGGCGCGGGCCGCGTCGAAGGCGGCGTCCAGCGCGGACACGGCGTCGACGACCCCCTTCAGGTCGCGCGCGGCGGCCGCGCGGCCGACGTGCTCGGCGCGCACCACCAGCACGAAGCCGCCCCGACCGCCGGCGTCCAGGTGCAGGAGGGCGGCCTCGACCATCGCCGCGAGCGTGGGCTGGGTGGCGGGGCGGGCGCCCGGGGGCGCCAGCGCGTCGCCCGCGAAGAGGCCCACCAGGCGGCCGTCCGCGTCGGGCCGCGCGGCGGCCAGCGCCGCGGCCGACTCGACGAGGGTGTAGCCGGCGGCCCGCAGCGGATCCAGCAGGCCCTCGTCGCCGCGATCCGAGTCGGGGCCCATGGGGCGGAAGGCGCGGGCGCCGCCGCCCAGCAGAACGTCCGGCCCGAGGCGGGTGAGATCGTTGGCCACCCGCTCGCCGGTCAGCGCGTCGGCGGTGTGCAGCGCCCAGGCGGCCAGCCCCGGATCGGTCAGGGCGCCCGAGGTGATCAGGCCGGTCCGCCAGCCGCGCACGCGGGCGCGCTCGGCGAGGTTGGTCTGGGGCATCGCCGCGCGATCCACGCCGAGGTGGGCGTTGAGGGTCGGGCGGCCGGTGGCCATCGCGGTGGCCGCCGCGGCGGCGTCCGTGATGCCCGACAGGCTGCTGGTGCGCAGGAAGGCCACCTGGGGCAGCGCCTGGAAGCGCAGGCGGTCGGGCGCGCCGGTCGCCGCGCGGCTGGCCGCCGCGACGTGCCCCGGCCCCATGCCGGCGCCGACGAAGAGGATGACGCTGGGTCGGCGCGGGGGGGGCGCGCCCTGATCGGGGGCCGCGTCGGCGACGGGGGCGGCGTCCGCGCGCGGGGCGGCGTCGACGGGCGGCGCCGCGTCGAGGGCGGCGTCGACGGGCGGCGCCGCGTCGAGGGCGGCGTCGATGGGCGGCGCCGCGTCCTGGGCCGCGTCGACGGACGGCGCCGCGTCGGGGGCGGCGTCGACGGGCGGCGCGGCGTCCCCCAGGTCGCCTTGGTCGCGCCGCGGGGCGGCGTCGAGCGGGGCGGCGTCGGGCGGGGCGGCGTCGGGCGGGGCGGCGTCGGGCGGGGTGGCGTCCATCGAGGGGACGACCCCGCCGCCGTCGTCCACCGGGCGGTTCGGCCGGGCGTCGGTGGTGGGACTTCGCGGACCGTCGGGGTAGGTGACCTCGGGATCCATCTCGGTGGCGCACGCCCAGGCGAGCGCCGCGACGGTCAGGAGGCGGACGCGCATGGCGGCCATGATACGAGCGTGTCACGGGAGGGGAAAGCTCGCACCCCACGTCGCACGGGGGCGGGTCGTCAGGCCTGGAAACTCGCGGGCGTTTCGTCCACCCTGAGCCCGTGCCCGCCGAGACGCCCTGCCGCGCCTGCCGCGCCCCGGTGCCCGCCGAGCACCGCTACTGTCCCCACTGCGGGGCCGATCAGGTGCACGCCGGGCTCGAGCCCGGGGCGCTGGTCGACGGGCGATATCGCATCGAGCGCCGGCTGGCCCGCGGGGGCATGGCCGAGGTCTTCCTCGCCGAGCAGCTGGCGATGGGCCGGCGCGTGGCCCTGAAGGTGCTCTTCGCCGAGCACACGCGCGACGCGGCGGCGCTGGCCAGCTTCCGGCGGGAGGCCCAGGCCGCCAGCCGCCTGAACCATCCCAACACGGTCACGGTGCACGACTTCGGCGAGACCCAGTCGGGGCGCCTGTACATCGCGATGGAGCACATCGAGGGGCAGGACCTCGCGACGATGATGCACGCGGGCGAGGCGCTCACCTGGCGCCGGCTGTGCGATCTGTTCGTCCAGGTGTGCGCGTCGCTGCACGACGCCCACGGGCGCGGGGTGGTGCATCGCGACCTGAAGCCCGAGAACGTGATGGTGACGCGCTCGAGTGACGGGCGCGAGCGCATCAAGGTGCTCGACTTCGGCATCGCGCGGATGGTCGTGGACGGCGCCGAGCCGCAGACCGACCGCGTCTACGGCACCGCCGAGTTCATCGCGCCGGAGCTGCTGCTGGGGGGCGAGCCGGGGCCGGCGAGCGACATCTATTCGCTGGGCGTGATGCTCTACGAGGCCCTCACCGGGCGGCTGCCCTACGAGGCCGCGAACACCGAGGCGCTGCTGCAGGCGCACGTCTTCAGCCAGCCGCTGCCCTTCCGCGCGCTGGCCCAGCGGCCGGTCGGCGTGCCGGTCGAGGTCGAGTCGCTGGTGCTGTCCATGCTGGCCAAGGCGCCCGATCGGCGGCCGCCCAGCATGGAGGCGGTGGCGCGGGTGCTCTCGGCGGCCCGGGCGGCCACCACCACCCCTCCGGCCCCCGGCGCGACGCTGCCGCCGGCCATCACCGGGGTCGACGACGGGCCCGCGGTGCGGCGGCTGCTCGACCGCCTGAACCAGTCCACCGGCTTCCCGACCTTCGCCGCCAACGTCGCCGCCATCAACCGGGTGTGTGGCGATCCCGGCGCCTCGGCGGACGACCTGGCCGCCGCGGTGCGTCGGGACTTCGGCGTCACCGAGAAGCTGCTGCGGCTGGTGAACTCGGCCTTCTACCGCCGGCACAACGCGCCCGTGTCGACGGTGCACCGGGCGATCGTGGTGCTGGGCTTCGAGCAGGTGCGCCGCGCGGCGCTCAGCCTGATGTACTGGTCGATGCTCGACCGCGAGGGGCGCGCCGACGAGCTGGACGCGACCTTGGGCGCGGTGGCGAGCGGGCTGGTGGCGCGCAGCCTCGCGGCGACGGTCGAGGGCGTGGATCCCGAGGAGGCCTTCGTCTGCGCGCTGTTCCAGCGCTTCGGGCGGCAGCTGGCCATGCACTACCTGGCCGATGATCTGCCGCGCTTTCGGCGCGCGGTCGAGGTGGACGGGCTCGACGAGCGGCAGGCCGCCGAGCGCACCTTCGGCATGGACTTCCGCGCGCTGGGCCGGGCGATGGCCGAGCGGCTGGGGTTCCCCGAGGCCGTCGTCGACACGATGGGCTCGCTCGACGAGGCCACGCGGCGCCGCCCGCGCACCGCGGCGGAGCGGCGCCACGCGCTGGCGCTCTTCTCGAACGCGCTGGTGGACGCCTTCGCCGACGCCGATCCGCTCGACCGCGACGCCGCGCTGCGCGCGGTGGCCGAGCAGTTCGGCGGCCCGCTGGCGCTCGGACCCGAGCGCTGCGTCGAGGTGCTGGTCGACGCCGCGGCGACGCTCGCCGAGGACTGGGCGGACGCCGAGATCGACCTCGCCGAGTCGCGCTTGTACCGGGCGATGGAGCAGGCGGGGGACGCCGGCGGCGACCTGCTGCGCCTGGCGCTCGAGCGCGTGCGCCACGCCTTCGACCGGGGCGCCGCCGTCGAGGCGGTGGTGGCGCAGGCGCTGGCCGGCTTCGTCGACGGGGCCAAGTTCAGCCGGGCGCTGTTCTGCCTGAAGAACTTCAAGGACGGCACCATGAGCGCGCGCATGGGCGTCGGGCCGGACGCGCGGGGGCTGGTGCCGCGCTTCCGCTTCGAGGTCAGCGGCGACGACGACCTGCTGCGGCGGGCGCTGCTCGAGGGGGCGGATCTGGTGGTCGAGGACACGCGCCTCCCGACCGTGCGCGGGCGGCTGCCGGCGTGGTACCTGCACGACGTGGCCGGGGCCGCCTTCGTGCTGTACCCGGTGCGGGTGCGGGGGATCGCGGTGGGTGCGTTCTACGCGGACGAGGTGAAGCCGCGGCGCGATCCGCCCTGGTTGGAGCCCGGGCGCCGGGACGCGCTGGCGCAGATGCGCGACCTGGTCGAGCAGGCCCTGCAGCGGGTGGGCGGGGCGCGCCCGGGGTGAGCCCGGTTGCGCCGGTCGCGCCGCGGTCGCATCCTCGACCCGCACCGCTGACGAGGAGCCCCCATGGCCTACGACGCGCACCTCGCCGACCGCCTGCGCACGGCCTTCGCCACCGTCGGTGAGCGCGCCGTCGAGAAGCGGATGTTCGGCGGCATCGCCTTCATGGTGAACGGCCACATGACCTGCGGCCTCAACGGTGATCGGCTGATGGTGCGCGTGGGCAAGGACGCGCACGACGACGCCGCGAAGCTGCCGCACACGCGCCCGATGGACTTCACCGGGCGCCCGATGCGGGGCTACCTGTTCGTCGACCCCGAGGGCTTCGACGACGAGGCCGACCTCGACGCGTGGGTCGCCCGCTGCCTGGCGCACACGAAGACGCTGCCCCCGAAGTGAGCGACGCGACGTACCGGACCCTCGCCGGTCCCAGCCGCTATGAGCTGGATCCGGTGAAGGGCTCGCGCTTCATCGCCACGCTCGACCACGTGACCCGCGACGACGAGGCGCTGGCGGTGGTCGCCGCCTGCGAGGCCGAGTGGCCCGACGCCTCCCACCACTGTTGGGCCTACAAGCTGGCCGGGGGCCGCACGCGCAGCAGCGACGCCGGCGAGCCCGGCGGCTCGGCCGGCCGCCCCATCCTCGCGCGCATCGAGGGCAAGGATCTCGCCGACGCGGTGATCGTCGTCAGCCGGTGGTTCGGCGGCACCAAGCTGGGCGTCGGGGGCCTCATCCGCGCCTACGGCGCCTGCGCCGGCAAGGCCCTCGACGCCGCCGACGTGCGCGTGGTGCCCCGCACCCGCGCCCTGGTCGTCGAGCACGGCTACGAAGACACCTCCGCCGTGCAGACCGTGCTCGCCGCCGCCGGGTTGACGCCCACCGACGCCGACTACGGCGCCACCGTGCGCCTGACGCTGGCCGCGCCCGAAGCCACCGCCGACGCCCTGGCGCAGCGCCTGGTCGACGCCACCGCCGGCCGCGCGGCCATCGGG
>JAUHXL010000410.1 GCA_030426945.1 bacterium | reverse complement strand
GCGTGGCGTCGGGGGCCGCGGCGTCGGGCGCCGTCGCGTCGGGCGCCGCGTCGACCGCGGCGTCGGGCGTCTCGCCGTCGAGCGGCGTCGCGTCCGCCGACGACCCGTCGAGCGCCGCCGCGTCCATCGGCGCCGCCGCGCCGTCGTCCCCGTCGTCACACGCCGCGAGCCACAGCCCCGCGGCGCACAGGAGCACGATCCTCACTGGTAGGGCCTCGCTTGCTTGATGAACAGCGCCGGCGGCTCGCCCGGCTCGCCGTCGAACTTGAACTCGACGTCCATGGCCCACCACGCGGCGTCCTGTCCGTAGGCCGGCGTGAAGGCGCGCCGGATGCGGTCGAGCGCCTGGCCCAGCGCGAAGGTCTGCGCGGCGGTCAGCACGCGCTCGCCCGTCGGCACCAGGCTGGAGCGCGAGATGAACGTCGTCGGCTGGCCGGCGCGGTCGAAGTAGTAGAGGAAGCTCTCGGTCGTGACGCCCTCGGGCGGCTGCACCACCGACGTCTCGCCCGCCTGCACGTTGACGTAGAACGCGGGCTCGAGACCCGACGGGTCGAAGGGGTTGTTGGTCAGCGCGACGCCGTTGGCCTCCTCGTCGGGGAAGGAGCGGTGCACCAGCAGCGCCATGCCCACCGCCCGGTGGTCGATGCTGCGGAAGGCGCGCTCTTCGAAGGCGCGCAGCGACCAGACGCTGGCCCACACCTGCCGGATGGCGTCCTCGACGGGGTCGTCGGGATCGTCCAGCGCGGCGCTCTTCGAGGTGTACAGGCCCGCGCCGGTGAAGCCGTCGAGATCCTCGGCGTTGGTGCTCGAGCGGAAGCGCACGCGTTGGCCGGGGAAGTCGGCCTGCAGCTTGGCGGCAACGGCGGCCAGGAGGTCGGCGTCGAGGGGGGCGTCCTCGATGGCGTCGCGCAGATCGTCGAGGGCGGCGTCGCGGAAGGCGGCGTCGCGGGCGAAGCGGGGATCGGCCAGCATCGACTCGATGCGCCGGTCGAGGCCGTTCTGGGCCAGGTGCTGGAAGTAGTAGTGGACCGGCACGCCGAAGGCCGGCGCGACGGGCAGGTCGGGGATCTGGCGCAGGGCGCCGAAGTGCGCGGCCTTGCCGCCGAAGGCGCGGGTGGAGGCCTTGATGGCCTGGCGCAGGTCGGGCGCGGCGAGGTCGACGATGTCCTCGGCGTCGCGCAGGTCGGTCACGGTGAGATCGACGCCGGGCACCTGCACGGCGGGCGGCCTGTTCGCCTCCCACCAGGCGTCGGCCGCGGCCTGATCGACGGCCTCGACGCGGTACTGCAGGGGCTCGACGGTCAGGCGCACCCACTGGCCCTCGAGGGCGCGCAGTGCGGCGTCGTCGAAGGCCCCGCGCAGCGCCATGTTGGGCGTACCGCGGTTCTTCGACAGCACGTTCACGTGCGACAGCGGCGTCTGGAAGGCCTCGGTGATCAGGCCGGCCACCACGGTGATGTCGTTGGGCGCCTGGCGCAGGACGACGATGTCGCGCGCGCCCAGGTAGGAGTCCTCGAGGTCGGCGGGCTCGACGAAGCGCAGGCGCCCGACCGACTCGGCCGGGTTCAGGGGCTGGTAGTCGATGCCGGCGTACAGGGTGTCGGTGTCGATGACCGGGATGTCGGGCGACAGGCCCTCGGCGGCGCGCGCGACGGCCTCGCTGGTGGGGTGGAAGACGAGGTCGGCGCCGAAGAAGGCCTGGTCGGCGACGCGGCGGAAGGCCGTCTCGATGAGCTCGGCGGGGGCGCTGTCGTAGGGGGCGATCTCGTAGGCCCAGACGCCGGGACCCGCGTACCAGGTGACCGAGCCGAGCAGGAAGCGGCGTGACAGGGCGCTGTACTCGGTGGCGTTGAAGGCGGCCAGCATGGGCACGAGCGGGCGGCCGTCGCCGGACAGGTGGGCCGAGGCGAAGGCCCAGTGGATGGCGTATTGGTTCGTGTTCTGGAAGTAGAGGGCGTCGCCGTCGGCGCGGTCGACCACGGTCTTCAAGGCGCGGGCGCCGGGCAGGGTGCTGTCGAGGGGGGGCGAGGCGAGCAGCTCGAAGTCGGCGCGGCAGCCGACCTGGGCGAGGAAGGGCGGGTCGGCCGACGAGGCGGTGCAGGTCCAGGCGGGGGCGGCGTCGGGGAGCGCGGCGTCGGGCGTGGCGTCGGGCGCCGCGGCGTCAGTGGGCGCGCCGTCGGCCGTCGCGGCGTCGAGCACCATCGCGTCGAGTGAGGCGAGCGCCCCGCCGGCCTCACCGTCGTCGCAGCCGACGGCGAGCAGCAGCAGGAGAAGGAAGAACCGGGGCCGGGCCATGGACGCTCCACCCGCGCCGCCGCGTGCGGCGCGCGAAGGTCGTCCCGTTCGCAAGGGCCGTGCCGCGCCCGCAGGCTACGCGCCTCGGCGGCGGGGTGCCAAGCGGGCGCGACAGTGGCGTCGCGGGTTGGCGCTTCAGGGGGACGGGTCGACCACGACGACGACCACGACCACGACCACGACCCGCGGCGGAGGGTGGAGCCGTCACTTCTGCAGGAAGGCCAGGCTGTTGTTCAGCGCCGCCCGCATCACCGCGCGCGCCCACTCGGTGTCGTTGGCCGTGCCGTCGCTGTCAGCGTCGCCGCTGTCCTCGAAGCTCCAGTCCTCGGTGAAGAAGGCGAAGCCGTAGCGCGGCGTGATGTCGGTGTAGTCACCCACCGCGCCGTTCCAGTCCCACATGACGCCCACCTGGCTCGACACGCGGCGCTTGCCGCCGTTCTTCGTGCCCAGCTCGTCGTAGAAGATGCCCTGCGCCGAGGCGAAGCCGTCGTTCCACGAGGGGTCGAGCGTCTGCAGGAAGGCCGCGCGGTCGGCGTTGTCCATCAGGTCGCCCTTGGCCAACTTCGTCCAGAACCGCCCGAACTCGGCCGGCGTGATCGTGTTGGCCAGCGACGTGTAGTAGTTCTCGTGGTTCTCGACGCTGCGGTGGCTGTTCGGCAGCCCGTTCAGGCAGTTCGTCTCGGCCTGGTTCGCGTTCCAAAGCGTCCCGTTGGCGCGGAACCAGGTGACGAAGGTGTCGCACGACACCGCGTTGACGCAGCTGTCGGCCGACGCCGAGATGCGCTTGTCCACCGTGCAGATGTCGGTCACCTCGCCCACGTTCTGCAGGCCCACCACGTCGCGCAGCCAGTCGTCGAGGCCGCGCGCCCCGTCCAGCCCGCGCAGCACGCCGTGCAGCATGTCGGTCGACGCCGTATCGCTGCCGATCAGCATGTTGCTCATGTAGGTCTGGATGGTCTGCGGCTGGCCCAGGTCGGCCTGCGTGAAGCCGCGGTTCGCCTCGCCGCGCCAGGCCGTGTTGCCGAAGAAGCGCGTGTCGTCCATCTCGATGTCGGGGTGGCTGGCCACCCGCGCCCCGATCAGCACCTTCGACGTGCTGGCCATGTAGAAGGGCTCGTGCAGGTTCATCGACACGTAGTCGCCCGTCTGCAGGTCCTGCACGATGAAGCCGAAGGTGCCGCGCTGCCCGTCGTTGCCGTTCGTGCTGAACTCGGCGACCGCCGCCCCCAGCGCCGCGATGTTGGCGTCGCCCCCGATCGGCCGGTTCGACTCGACCAGCTGGCGCGTCACCGGTCGGTGCCAGATGGCGCTGAAGCGAAGCTGCCCCGCGACGAGGTAGGCGTCCACGTCCACCAGCACCAGGTTCTGCTTGGTGTACGTCTCGTTCCACTCGGTCAGGCTGGCCTCGGTCATGTCGCGCCGCGAGGCCCAGTCCTGCACGCTGGCGTCCTGCTTCACCCAGACGCCAGCGAAGCGCTGCAGCCCGTTCTGGCGGTAGCCGCTGATGTCGTAGGGCGCGTAGCCGGCGGCGTCGTACTGGGCCCACAGGTTGCCGTAGCTCGCGCTCGACAGCGACGCGTGGGCGTGGAAGTCGGTGCGGCCGTCCTTCACGAACACCGCGGCGTAGCGCGTCGACGAGCCGGTGGCGTAGCCGTTGATGCGCGTCGGCCGGAAGCCCTGCGCCCGGTAGTCGGCGATCTTCGTGTTCAGGTCGTTCAGCGTCAGGCGGCGGTGCGACTTCCACTGCTTGGGGGCGGCGTCCTTCACGAAGATCACGTGGTAGCGCGGCGTGCCGCTGACGCTGTGGGCGTCGAGGTCGAGCACGCGGTAGCCATCGGCCTGGCGCGCGTTCCACAGCGCCACGTAGTCGGCGTCGCTCAGGTTGCGGTGCGACGACCAGTCGACGACGCGGTCGTCGCGATGCCAAAGCCCGGTGTAGCGCGTGCCTGCGGCGGCCTGCACCGCGTTCAGGCCCGCCGGGTGGTAGCCCAGGTCGCGCCAGGTGGCCCAGGCGTCGGCGTAGTCGGCGCTGGTCACCCCGGCGACGTGCTGCCGGTACACCACCGGCTCGGCCAGGGCGGGGTGCAGGTTGGGGCTCACGTAGCCGCCGCCCCCCGCGAAGCCGCCCCCGAGGTCGACCACCTCGTAGGTCGGCGCGTCGCGCGTCGGCTCGGCGGTCGCCAGGCGGACGGTCAGCGCCTCGCTGGCCTCGGAGCGCCCCTCGGTGCTCGCGTCCTCGAGATCGCCGCAGGCCCACAGGCCCAGGGCGCAGGTCACCGTCGACAGGAACTGCCAGTGCTTCATCGTCTTGCTCCGGTTCGGATGGGTGCCGGCGTCGTGCCGGCCTCACCCTGTCCCTTCGCGACGCGCCCGGCGGGTCTTACCGAGAAAAACGAAAAAGGTGGATCAGGCGGCGCGCGGGGGCGGGATCGGGGGCGCGCAGCAGGGCGGCGTCGTCCAGGTCGAGGTCGGCGGGGCGCACGAGCAGCACCAGCGCGGCGTCGCCTTCGGGCAGGGTGAGGGTGTCGCCGACGACGGCGTCGAGGCGCACAGCACCGCTGGGGCTGACCTGCAGGGGCGCCTCGACCGGCGTGTCGACCTCGCCCTGGCGCACGTACAGGCGCGCGACGACGGCGCCGGGGACGTCGGCGGCCGGGCGCGCGACGAGCTGCAGCCGCGCGCCGGGGCCGTAGGCTGCCCGCTCGCCGGCCTCGAGCACCGGATCGGCGCGCATCGTCTGGTCGCCGGCGCCGGCGCTGAGGGTGTAGGTCGGCAGCGCGGTCGGGTCGCCCAGCGTCAGCACCGCGACGACGACGGCCGCGGCCAGCGCGGCGACGGCGCCGGCCGCCCAGGACAGCGGGCGGCGCCGCGGTGGCGCGGGCGCGGGCGACGGCGGCGCGGCCGGCCGCGCGAAGGGCAGCGGCGCGGGGGCATCCTCGTCGTCGGCCTCTTCGGCGCGGCCCATCGCGGCGAAGGCCGCCTCGAACATCGCGTCCGCCTCGGCCGCGTCCGGCGGCCGCAGCGCGTCGTCGTCCTCGGGCAACGCGTCCAGCGCCTCGTCCTGCGCGCGCGCCACCGCGCCCAGCGAGGCGAGCAGGTCGTCGCCGGCGTCGGGATCGTCGGGTCGGTCACTCATCTCGCACCACCCTCTCACCGACCCCTTCGCGCCGAGGTGTCACTTTCTTTCATCACTGTCCTTCATCACGGTCGCCAGCGCCGCCTGCGCCGCCTTCTTCAGGCGGTTGCGCCACACGTACACCGCGTTGGCGGTCAGGTCGTGGGCCGCGCACACCGCCTCGACCTCGCGCTCCTCGACCACCAGCTCGACAAACAGCGTGTACCCCAGCGGGCTGAGATCGGCGCGCAGCACGTCCAGCACGCGCGCGAGCTGGTCGCGCCCCTCGACGGCCGCGTGGGCCGACGGCGTGGCGCCCGCGACGTGCTCGAGCGCCGCCGACTCGGTGGGGGTGTCCGACCAGGGGCTGCGCCGCCCGCTGCGCAGGATGGACGCGACGGTGTGCTCGGCCACGCGCCCCACCCACGTCGTCAGCGACGCGCCCAGCGCCGGATCCCACCGCCGCAGCGCCCGCCCGTCGTGCGCGTAGAGCGCGACGAACACCTCCTGGGTGAGATCGAGCACCTCTTGCCGCAGCACGCGCCCGCCGCTGGCGCCGGCCCGACGGGTGAGCGCGGCGTACACGCGCCGCTGCACCTGGGGCATCAGCGCGTCGAACAGCAGGCGCGCCGCCGCGCGGTCGCCCTCGAGGGCGCGCGCGACGTCGGCGGGGGTGAGGGCGGTGGGGGGCGGCGGCGTCACCGGAGGGTCAATACACGAACAGCTCGCTGCTCGTCAGCGTGGTCTTGCCCGCGACGGTCACCGGGATCTGCAGGAAGCCCCAGATGGGCGCCTTGTTGCCCAGCGGGCCGCACAGCCCGACGCTGAACGCCGAGTCGTCGGGCAGCGGCGCGAGCTTGATGTCCAGGAACTGGCCGTTGAAGGTCTTCACCTTCACCACCGGCGTGCCCAGGTTCGCGCCCTTCAGGTTCGGATCGAGCTGGCCCTTGAGGGTGCAGGTCTGGAACCCACACACCGGGCAGTTGGGCGAGCCGGGCTGCGGCACGACGTAGGGATCGAGGTAGGCGCTGGATCCCTCCGCGTCGGGCGCGAGGTCATCGATCGCGACGGGCACGGCGTCCGCGAAGAGCAGCGGATCCAGCGCATCGTAGTCGGGCGTCGCGTCGCCGCCGGCGGCGCGCGGGGCCGGCAGCGTCGGGCGGCTGGCGGCGGGCGGGCAGTTGCCGATCTGCGCGCCGTCGGGGCAGGCGAGCGCGAACGCCCGCGCCACCGACAGGCGGCGCTGCCGCTTCAGCGGCTTCAGCCCGAAGTCGGCCTTCGGCCCCAGCGGCTCGCTCGCCGCGTAGATCAGCGCCATCACCTCGTCGGCGGTCA
>JAUHXL010000409.1 GCA_030426945.1 bacterium | reverse complement strand
GTGGTCTCGCCGCGGCACTGCGCGGCGTCCATGCAGGTGCCGGGCTGGCCGTTGGCCGTGCAGGCGCCCCAGCCGCCGCCGTCGCCCGCCTCGGGCCGGCACTGATCGTCCTGGCCGATGGGCATGACCTGGCAGCCGGCGCCGCAGCGCTCGGTCTGCGCCACCACGCCGCCGGCGCAGCGGTAGCGCGACTGGCGGTCGTCGGTGCAGTTCCAGTGCTGCAGGTTGCAGGCCTGGGCGCCCGGCACGCCGCCACCCTCGTTGGGGTTGTCGGCGCCGGGCGGCAGCGCCGGCGGGGGGGCCGCGCCGTTGTTCACCATCGCCATGAAGCGGTCCCAGTCCCAGTGGCGACCGGGATCCGAGCGGCGGGCGGGGTCGAGCTCGTTGTGGCCGCGGATGTGCGCGCGGTCCATGGGGATGTTGTACTTCTGGCAGAGGTAGCGCACGAGCGCCGCCGAGCTCTGGTACATGGCGTCGGTGTACCAGCGGCTCTCGCCCACGAAGGCCTCGTGCTCGATGCCGATGCTGCGGCTGTTGTAGTTGCGCACGTGGTGGGCGGTGTCGCTCTCGCGCACCATCTGGGTGACCTCGCCGTCGCTCGAGCGGATCACGTAGTGGGCGGAGGTCTTGTACTGGTTGTTCGGGTTGCGGAACCAATCGAGGGTGCCCTGGTAGCGGCCCTCGGTGGTGTGGATGACGATCATGTCGACGCCGCGTGAGCGGCCCGGGGTGTAGAAGCGGGCCTGCAGGTAGCGGGCGCGGGGGTACTCGGCGTTCTTGAGCGGGACGGGGGTGTCCACGGGGGTCGCCGGGTAGACGACGTCGTCATGGCCGTGGGGGCCGTGGCCGTGCTCGGGGTCGTCTTCCTGGGTGGCGCAGCCGGTGGCGTAGGCGGCGGCGCCGATCCAGAGCAGGGTCTGCAGTACGCGCTTCATGGACACCTCCCCCCGAGAGTGCTGGACAGCGTCGCAAGATTCGGTCCAGGGCGCTAGCCGCGTGGTTGCGGGGGGGTGAGGCGCGGGGGGTGGGACATTGGGGTCTCGGGATCGGGGACGGTGGTCCTCAGGGGGGTGGGGGGAGGGCGAGGGTGAGGGCGAGGGGAGCGCGGCCTGCGGGCGCGGGGGTGGTGTGTGCGTGGGGGGCGCGGCGGGAGGGGGAGGGCAAGGTCGAGGTCAAGGTCAAGGGGAGCGCGGCCTGCGGGCGCGGGGGTGGTGTGTGCGTGGGGGCGCGGCGGGAGGGCGAGGTCAAGGTCAAGGTCAAGGTCAAGGTCAAGGGGAGCGCGGCCTGCGGGCGCGGGGGGGTGTGTGCGTGGGGGGCGCGGCGGGAGGGCGAGGGCAAGGGCAAGGGCAAGGGCAAGGGCAAGGGGCGCGGCCTGCGGGCGCAGTGCCAGGGGGTGGCTTGGGGGCGCGGCTTCGGGCACGGGCACGGGCACGTAATCGTTGCGGTTTCTGGAGGGGTTAGAGCTGCTCGAGGTCGGACCACTGGGTGTGGACCGGGGTGTCGGGGGCGTCGACGGTGCGGTAGGTGTGGGCGCCGAAGAAGTCGCGCTGGGCCTGGATGACGTTGGCGCTGCCGTGGGCGCGGGCCAGGGTGTCGAAGTAGGCGAGGCTGGCGCTCAGGGCGGGGACGGGCCAGCCGGCTTCGGTGGCGCGGGCGACGACGCGGCGCCAGGCGGGGAGGCGGGCGCGGACGTCCTCGGCGAAGGTGGGGTCGAGCAGCAGCAGGGGTAGATCGGCGCGGGTGCGGAAGGCGTCGTAGACGCGGTCGAGGAAGCGCGCGCGGATGATGCAGCCGGCCTTCCAGATGCGGGCCATGCGGGCGAGGTCGGTGCCGTAGTCGCGGGCCTCGCTGGCGGCGCGCAGCAGGTCGAAGCCCTGCGTGTAGCTCATGATCTTGGCGGCGTAGAGCGCGTGCTCCAGGTCGTCGACGGTGACGCCCTCGAGGGGGCGGCCGCCGGCGTCGGGGAAGGCGGCGGCGGTCTCGACGCGCGCGGCCTTGGCGGCGCTGAGGGCGCGGCCGTCGACGGCGCTGGTGACCGTGGGCAGCGGCACGCCGATCTCGATGGCCGAGATCGAGGTCCAGCGGCCGGTGCCCTTCTGGCCGGCCACGTCGAGGATGCGGTCGACGAGCGGGCCGTCGCCGTGGGGATCCTTGGCGGCGGCGAGCTGGCTGGTGATCTCGATGAGGTAGGACTCGAGCGCGCCCTGGTTCCACTTGCCGAAGGTGTCGGCCACCTGGCGCGGGCCGTGGCCCATGGCGTGGCGCATCAGCTGGTGCACCTCGGCGATGAGCTGCATGTCGCCGTACTCGATGCCGTTGTGCACCATCTTGACGAAGTGGCCCGCCGACCGTCGGCCGCAGTAGTCGACGCAGGGGCCGCTGTCGCTCTGCGCGCAGGCCGACTCGAGCACCGGGCGCAGGCGGTTCCAGGCCACCTCGTCGCCGCCGGGCATCATCGCGGGGCCCTTCAGCGCCCCCTCCTCGCCGCCGCTGACGCCCATGCCGACGAAGCGGAAGTCCGTGCGCTGGGCGCGGCGCTCGGTGTCGGCGAAGTGGCTGTTGCCGCCGTCGATGACGATGTCCTCGCGGTCGAGGTAGGGCGCGAGCGCCTCGAGCACGGCGTCGACGGCCGGGCCCGCGGTGACCATCAGCAGGATGCGACGGGGGGGCTCGAGCGCGGCCGCCAGCGCCTGCAGGCTGTCGCACACGACGTACTTCGCCCCCGGCTGGGCCCCGAGCGTGGCCCGGAACTTCGCGCGGTTCTCGGCCTTGCGCTCGTACACCGCGATCTCGTAGCCGCGGCTGTGGAAGTTCTGCGCGAGGGCCTTGCCCATCACGCCCATGCCCACCATGCCGATGTCGGCGGTGCCCGTCGTGCTCATGCGGTCGCTCCAGGTTTCAGGCCGGCCGCGGCGGCCGGGTCGATGATCCAGTGGACGGCGCCCCGCGGCCGCAGGCGGCCCAGGGGCAGGGTGTCGTCGCCGGCGTGGGCGCGCGCCAGCACGTCGGCCTTGTCGGCGCCGCGCGCCAGCAGCACCGTCACCGGCGCCGCCTCGAGCACGGGCAGCGTCAGCGTCAGGCGCGTCGGCGGGGGCTTGGGGCTGTCGAGGACGGCCACGCAGGCGGCGTCCCGCACGCCCAGCGCGGGGTGCTGGGGGAACAGCGACGCGATGTGGCCGTCGGGCCCGACGCCCAACACGGCCACGTCGACCGCGCCGTTCAGCTCGGCGGCGAAGCGCGCGGCGAAGGCGTCGGCGTCCGGCTGCGGGTGGCCGCTGGACAGCATCGGGATCACCGCGCCGGGCGCGGGCGCGCCGCGCAGCCAGTGGTCCAGCGCCAGCCGGATGTTGGTGTCCGCGGGCCAGTCCGTCGTCGCCCAATCACCGGCGTCGACGGGCAGGAGGCGCTCGTCCACCCAGGTGATCTGCAGCCCCGGATACAGCTCGGCGGGCAGGTGATCGCGCAGCCAGGCGAAGGTGGGCGCCGGCGTGCTGCCGCCGGACAGGGCCAGCCGGCAGCGCCCGTGGTCGCGCACCCGCCGCGCGATGGCGTCGATCAGCAGCGGCCCCGCGACGGCCGCGAGGTCGTCGGTCACCTCGATGGCCGGCGCTGCGCTCACCCGCGCCCCCAGGTGCCCTCGCAGCCGCGGAAGAGCTCGTCGGCCTCGGCCGGCCCCATCGTGCCGGCGGCGTACTCGACCACCGGCGGCGGGGGCTCGTGCGCCCAGCCGGCGCGCACGCTGTCGGCGAAGCGCCAGGCGGCCTCGACCTCGTCGCCGCGGATGAAGAGCGTCGCGTTGCCCTTCAGCGCGTCCAGCAGCAGGCGCTGGTAGGCCGGCGCCGTCTCCTTGCCGTGGGGCAGGTCGTCGTAGTCGAAGCCCAGCTCGGCCGGCACCATGATCGAGCCCGGCCCGGGCTGCTTCACCTGGAAGCCCAGCCGGATGCCCTCGTGGGGCTGGATCAGCAGGCGCAGGGCGTTGGGGCGCAGCGCGCAGAAGTCGCCATCGACCGGGCCGCCGAGCAGGTCCACCGGCGGCGTGTGGAAGCGCAGCACGACCTCGGTGTAGCGCTTCGCCAGGGCCTTGCCCGTGCGCAGGAAGAAGGGCACGCCGTTCCAGCGCCAGTTGCGCACGGCGGCGCGGATGGCCACGTAGGTCTCGGTGGTGCTGCCCGGCGGCACGCCCGGCTCGTCGACGTAGTTCACCTCGCGCCCAGGGCCCGCGACGTAGCGGGCGCGCACGACGTCGCGGGCGACGCCCTCGACGCTGAAGGGCTGCAGGGCGCGCAGCACCTGCACCTTCTCGTCGCGCACGTCGTCGCCGCGCATGGTCGTGGGGGGCTCCATCGCCACCAGCGCCAGCACCTGCAGCACGTGGTTCTGCACCATGTCGCGCAGCGCGCCCGCGGTGTCGTAGTAGCCCGCGCGCCCGCCCTCGACGCCGACCGTCTCGGCCACCGTGATCTCCACCGACTCCACGTGGTTGCGATTCCACAGGGGCTCGAAGATCGCGTTCTGAAAGCGGAAAGCCAGGATGTTCTGGACGGTCTCCTTGCCCAGGTAGTGGTCGATGCGCAGGATCTGGTCCTCGCGCAGGTGGGTCAGCAGCTCGGCGTTGAGGGCCTGGGCGCTGGGCAGGTCGTGGCCGAAGGGCTTCTCGACCACCACCCGGCGCCAGCCGACCGTCGCGCCGGGCGGGCAGTCGAGCAGGCCGGCGGCGTCGAGGCTGCGCACGGACGGGCCGAAGAGGCTGGGCTTGAGCGCCAGGTAGAAGAGGCGGCCGGCGCGGGCGGGCTCGCAGCCGCGTTCGCGCGCGGCGTCGTCGAGCCACTGGGCGAGGCGGGCGACGTCCTCGGGGCGGCCGGTGTCGGCGGCGACGTAGTGGATGTGCGGGGCCAGCGCGTCCCAGGCGGCCTTGTGCGCGGCGGGGATCCAGCCGGCCAGGTCGCTGCGCCACTCGTCGTCGTCGAGCAGCCGGCGCGACACGCCGATCACCTGCACCGGACCGGGGAAGGCGCCGTCGTGCGCGTTGCCGACCAGCGCCGGCACCAGCTTGCGGGCCGTGAGGTCGCCCGAGGCGCCGAAGATGACGATCTGGGACAGGGGTGCGGACACGCGGACCTCCGTGACGAATGGGAGGCACCGTACCGCTCCCGCGGCGCCCCCACCAGCCCGTTGGTGGGGGCGCCGCGGGAGGTGCTGCGCGGCGCACGAAACGCCAGAGGGGGCATTTGCCGCCGCGTCTGGTAGCGTCCGGTTTCATGGCTGCTGTGGCCCTCGCCCTGCTGGTCGGCTGGCTGCCCGCGCCGCCGGTCGTCACCCTCGACGTCGACGCCTGGGGCCGGCCCCTCGGCGCCCAGGCCGAGCTGCTCGAGGACCCCAGCGGCACCCTGGACGCCGCCGCCGCGCGGGCCAGCGACCGCTGGCGCCCAGCCGACCGGGCGGTGCCCAACCTGGGCTACAGCGACGCCGCGTGGTGGCTGCGCTTGCGGGTGCGGCCGGCGCGCGCGGGCACCTACTTCGTCGAGCTGGCCTACAACAACCTCGACCGCGTCCGCCTGTACGTGGACGGCGGGCCCCCCCGGGCCGCCGGTCGCGCGCTGCCCTTCGCCGCGCGGCCGCTCGACCATCGGCACTTCGTGTTCCCGGTGACCCTGGGCGCCGACGCGCCGACGACGCTGCTGGTGCGGGTGCAGTCCGACGGGCCGGTGCAGATGCCGGTGCGCATCTGGCGCCCGGCCGACTTCTGGAGCCACCAGGCGCGGGTGCTGCTCACGCTGGGTCTGTACCTGGGCATCCTGCTGGTGATGGTGCTCTACAACCTGTTCGTCTTCGTGGCGACCGATGATCGCGACTACCTGCTGTACGTCGTCTACGTGGCCTTCTTCCTGGCCTGGCAGACGGCGCAGAGCGGCGTCGGCTATCAGTTCCTGTGGGGCGAGGCGCCGGGCTTCGAGGCGCGCTTCGTCGACGCCGCCTTCGGCGGCATGCTGACCACCTTCGTCTGGTTCACGCGGCGCTTCCTCGACACGCCGCGCTATCTGCCGGGGGTGGATCGGGCGCTGGTGGCCGGGACGGTGGTGGCGGCGGTGTTCACGGTGGCGGTGGCGGTCGGGCCGGCGGTCAAGCCGCTGGGGCCGCCCATCGGCCTCGCCACGGCCCTGCTGGTGCTGGGCACGGGCGCGGCCGCGTGGCGGCGGCGGGCGCCGGCGGCCCCCTACTTCGTGCTGTCTTGGGCGCTGCTGCTGGCGGCGGGCGTGGTGATGGCGTTCAACCGGATGGGCGTCGTACCCAAGACCTGGTTCACCGATCACGCGCTGATGGTGGGCTCGGCGCTGCAGGTGGTGGTGCTGTCCCTGGCGCTGAGCGAGCGCATCCGGGCCATGCAGCGCGACAAGAGCACGGCGCTCGACCATCTGGCGCGGTCGAACGCGGCGCTGGAACGTTCGAACGCCGAGCTCGAGCGCTTCGCGTACGTGGCGGCCCACGACCTGCAGAGCCCGCTGCGCACCATCGCCAGCTTCGTCGACCTGCTTGAGCTGGAGTACGGCGACCGGCTCGGCGACGACGGCCGCGACTACGTGCGGCGCGTGACGGCGGCGGCCGAGCGCATGGAGCACCTGATCCGCGCCACGATGGATCTGTCGCGGGCGCGGGCCGGGGGCCGGGACGCCGTGTCGGAGCCGGTGCCGCTCGACGCGGTGCTGGCGTCGGTGAAGGCGGATCTCGCCGCGGATCTCGAGACGGCGCGCTGCACGC
>JAUHXL010000408.1 GCA_030426945.1 bacterium | reverse complement strand
ATCAACTCGCGATCAACGGCATCCAGCACAGCTGCCTCACGATGCCGTCCCCCGAGGTCCGCACCCTGGCGGCGACCCTCGGTCTTCCCGACCTCCTCACCGCCATCCCGACGAAGGTGATCCACCGTTCAGAGCGCGCGTAGGTACTAGCCGCGGGTGTAAGTAGCCGAAAAGACTGAAGGTGCGATCCGGGGTGGTCAACTTGGGGGGCACGGGCACGGGCACGGGCACGTGGGCGCTGGTGGCGGGTGGGGGCTCTGCTACAGCGCGAACGGCATCGTGATCTGCATCGGATCGCCGCGGAACTGCGGGAAGCGGAACACCTTCACGGTGCGCTCGACGCAGGCGCCCATCGCGGTGCCCTTGGCGGGGCCCGAGGCCACGTCGGCCGAGGTCACCTTGCCGCTGCCCGAGATGACCATGCGCACGGGCACGGTCCCGCCGGTGCTCGGAGGCTCGGCCTTGCACTTGCGCACCGCGGCCGCGTTGCGCCGCACGACCGACAGGATCTGGTTGCGATCCAGGCGCTCGGGCAGCAGGGGATCGTTGGCGGGGGCGGTCGGATCCGGCGCCGCCTGCGCCGTCGGCTTCTTGCCGTCGAGGGCGTCGAGCAGCCCGTCCACCTCGTCCTGCTTCTTGGGCTTCGCCGCCGGCGCCTCGGCCGGCTTCGGCGCCGCCGCCACCGCCGGCGCGGGGGCGTCCTCTGCCGCCGGGGCCGGCTTGTCGGGCTTCGGCGCCGCCGCCCGCCGCGTGGGCCGCTTGCCCGACCGGGCCGGCTGCTTCGCGTCCTTCGGCTCCGCCTGCGCCACCTTCGCGCCGGCGTCCGCCGCGGCCGCGGCCGTCTTGGCGCCGCCGTCCGCGGCCGCCGCCGCCGTCGCCGCGCCGGCGTCCGGCTTCGTCGCCGCCGCCGTGGCCGCCTGGTCGCCCGCCGGCTTCTCACCCGTCGGCGCCGCGCCCGCGGCCGGCGCCGCCGCCGTGCCCGCCGCCGGCGCGGGCGTCGGCTCGTCGAGCATCTTGCCCACGTAGATGCCGCCCGCCAACAGCGCCACGGCGCCGGCGACCATGAACAGCACCAGCCCCACCGAGCCCTTGCGCCGCGCGCGCACCGGCACGGCCGACGCCGGCATGAAGCCCGGCGCGTCCGCGCCGCCCGACGAGGCGCCGGGATCAGCGGTGAAGCCCGCGCCCTCGAGCGCGGACAGGTCGATCAAGCCGGACGCCTCACCCAGCCCCTTGCCGGTGGCCGACGGCGCGACGGCGCCCTCGGCCGGCTGGTTCGGCTCGTCCTCGGTCAGGCTGTCGAGGCTGATCAGCAACGACTGCTCGTTCTTCTTGCCCGTCATGGGCTCACGCTCCCGACGCCGGTGGACCCCCTCGTGTCCCCCGGCTTGTGCTGTGCGACGCGCCAGCGCCTATCGCTGGCCCGTTTACCCCCCTCTACGCGGAAAGGCGAGCCGCCTGTCCGAAAGTGGCCGAATCACCGCCAGGCCCGGGCGCCTCGCCGCCCGACCTCCGGCGGACGCCGAGCCCCGAGCGCTGCCCGCCGTGCCTGCTCGCGCTGGGCTCGCCGGACCGCCAGAGTACAGTCTCCCGGCGACGCTGCGGCGAGCCGTCGAGCGCTGGCCGCGCGAACCCGGCCTTCACCACCGCCCCCGCATGCCGGAGAATCTCCCGCGCCGAGATGGTTCAGACACCCAGCCGGTCGCCAGGTTGCAGCGGCGGCTCGCCGAAGCCCGTGGGGGCCTGCGTCGCCGCCACGCCGTCCGACCACGCGCCCGCCGCCGACGGCGCTTCGTCCTGGGGGCCACCTTGCCGCGCGAAGCCCGCGCCCCGCGCCCGCGCCGCGCTGGCCGCCGCCGCCGGTGAGGGCGCGCCGCCCGCGCCCCCCGGCGCCGCGTCGCTCGCCGCCGAGTGCGCGGCCCGCGAGGGCGCCGAAGACGCCGACCGCGCCATCGCGCGCCCCTGCTCCATCGCCGCGCGCGCCGCCCGAGCCGGCGCCGCCGCCGCGCCCTCGGCCGCGCCGCGCGCCGCCCCCAGAGAGCGCCACGCCGCCTCCGCCGGGTTCTCCCGCGCCGCGTCCCGCGCCTGCTGAACCGCCGAGCGCGCCTCACTCGCCGCGCCCCGCGCTTGATCGAGCAGCCCGCGCCCCTCGCCGGCCAACCCCGCCGCCGCGTCCCGCGCCGCCTGCGCCGCCGCCGCCGCGCCACCCCGCGACCGCGCTGCGCCCGCCGCCGCCCGCAGCCGATCCGCCAGCCCCGGCGCCCCGCCGCCCGACGCCATCGAGGGCCCACCGGCCCCGACGCCGCCGCCGCCCGAGTGCCGAATGCCCTCGTGCGCCAGCTCCAGCGACTCGATGGCCTGCCCGCTCTCGCCGGTGAAGTCCTCGGCAGTCCACTTGGCCGGCCAGGCCCCGAAAAGCGTATAGCGCCCGGTCTCGGTCACCGCGTCGTCCGCCAGCAGCACCACGTCCACCGTGCGCCGCACCGACTTGCCCGACACCCCCAGCTCGCGCGCCTCCTTCATCCAGTCGAAGAAGGCCCGGTCGCCCGACCACCCGCGCTTCAGCGTGACGGCCCCCAGCGACCCCTGCCCCGGCAGCTTCACCAGGTGGTCGTTGCGCCCCCCCTCCTGCTGCGCCAGCACCTCGCGCTCGGCGTTCAGCCCGCCCACCCCCTGGAAGTGGGCGACCGCCAGCCCGTCGATCTCGACGTTGAAGCGGAACTTCGTCCGCGGGTCTTCGCGCTTGGAGGTCGGCGTCGTCATCGCGCGCCAATGTAGCACCGCCCCCGCCCCGGCCCAACCGCCACGCCGCAACTTCGCGCCCCACGCGCCCGAACGCCCGCCCACCGTTTTTGGTTGATCAGCCCGCGGCCGCTCGTGTAGTGTCCGCCCCCGCTGACTGATCCGGCATAGCTCAGTCGGTAGAGCAGGCGGCTGTTAACCGCCTTGTCACAGGTTCGAGTCCTGTTGCCGGAGCCCCTCGAAACGCCCAGGTCCGAAAGGCCTGGGCGTTTCGTTTTTGGGGCCGGGGAGGCGACCATGCCGCGCTGCTTCGAGTTCGAGGTTCGACTCGCCGTCATCGAGCCGCCCATCTGGCGCCGCTTCCGCATACTCACCACCGCGACCTTCTGGCAGCTGCACCGCGCCCTTCAGTGCTTGTTCGACTGGGAGGACGATTGCGCCTGGCGTTTCTGGTCGGGGGGTCGGAGGGGACGCTGGATCGCGGTGTCGCACGGCCCCGAGTACGAGGACCCTCCGGTCGAAGACGCGCACGTCGTGCCCCTCTCCGCGCACTTCAAGCGGACGGCGCGGGTCAACCCGTCGTGCCGGTACGTCTAAGACCTGGGTGACAATTGGGTGCACGACATCTGGCTCCGCGGCACGCACGACGAAGCCGAGACCGACCAGCGGCGCCTCCTCGGCGGCGCCCGCGCCGCGCCCCCGGAGGATTGCGGCGGTCTGTACGGCTATGACGACCTGGTGCGCTGGGTCGAGACCGGCGCGGTGCCGTACAACGGAGACCGGGACGACTTGAACGCGTGGCTCGGCGAACGGCATCCGGACGACTTCGATCTGCAGCGCGCCCAGCGAGCGTTCGACCAGTGGGGCGGACGGTGCTGGGCTTGCGATCGGCAGCCGATACCGGCACCAAGTAGCGCCCGACGCCAGCAGAAACCGGGAGAGCTGCGACCCATGATCTTCCTCTTCGGACCGCCCGGCGCCGGCAAGACGACGCTCGGCGAACGAGCGTGCGACGCGCTGGGGCTCAGGTTCGTCGATCTGGCGGACGGCGCCCGAGCCGATGAGGCAGTCGGCGTCGACGGCGGTGCGGACCCCGACGCCGACCGCCTGCGCGATCTGATCGACGCGCGCGCCGCCGACGTCATCGAAATCCCGTGGTCGCTCCAGCGTGACCGGAAGGTGCTGACGCTGACGCGGAAGTCCGGGACTTCGATGCTCCTGTGGGCCCACCCCGAGGACATGATCACGCGCTCAGGCGGCCGCGCCGAGGGACTGCTGACGCCGGTCCGGCGGCTGAAGTCCCGCGGCGGGTTCGGCCGGACGGGCATCGCCTGCCGGGAGTTCCGCCAGCTCGACCGTGCCTGCACCGAGACGCTCATGCTCGTGGGTCTGGACCTCGACGCCGCCGCCCGCGCGGCGAAGGACTGGATCTCGGCCATCCGCGAGGAGAGCAGCGGCTCACCGGTCGAGCGCGAGGGGATCGGCGGCTGGGCCGAGGACTGGCGCCTCAACCACAACGCGAACCCCCGCGCAGCCAAGATCGTCGTCGACGCCATGGCCCGCTACCTCGCCCACCTGCGCGCCAGCGGCCGCTCCCCCCGCACGCTCGCCGACATCGCGACGGACCTCAGCGCGGCGGGCCACCTCGTGTTCATGTACGACGCGCCCACGAGCGCAGGCGCGCTCGAGTGCTTCGAGTCGCCGCCGTGGGATTTCGAGTTCAGCCGCAAGTTCAGCGACAGCCCGACCGCGACGGCGCGGTACGAGCGGAGCCTCGAGGGGTTTGCGAGGTTCCTGCGGGACGGCGGGGAGGGGTGAGAGCGGCAGGCGGGGCCGCAGTGGATGAGCGTTGGACCGGTGCAGCGGCCTCAGCCTACGGCGGTAGTGGAGGCCCCCACTCGATCCGCCAAGCGGTCGTCAGGCACCCCGGGACGAGCCAGGCAACGACGACGTCGAGTTCGCGAGCCGGCCGGGCGCCCCAGGGGACCGCGTCCCGCAGATGATGGACAGCTGCTGTTCTGTCTAGACCTTCAGGCCAAGGCGCGGGGCTCCGATTCCCGCTGACTCCGAATCCGCGTACGGGCGCCACGTCCGCCAGGCGCTGGCTCGCCCTGGTACGGGGGTAGCAGCCGCGGCCCGTTCCGCCTTCCGCCAAGCTGCCGAGCGATCGTGCTGACCGTACTCGTGTTCTGCGTTGAGGGCCGATCCCGACCGTGATACGTTACGCACCGGTCACTGCAGGGCGGCGGCCACATGTCTTCTGCGCCTGGAGGCTTCCTCACATGGTCGGTCCGCCCGTTGACGCTGAGTCCTGGGTCTCGGGCGTCGGCACGGCCACCCACCTGGGCGTGGCGAGGAACTCGGTCTACCGCTGGATCGAGAAGAAGGGGCTGCCCGCCCACAAGATGGGCCGCCCCTGGAAGTTCAAGGTCGCTGGGGTCGACGAGTGGGTGCGCGCAGGAGGAGAGGGCGCTGCGGGCAACGATGTCGCAGGCTCGTCTAGGCACCTCCCGGAGAAGTCATGAGAATCGGACGTTTTCGATGCGGGCCGGTCGACCCGGCAGCCTGGCTCGCTGCGCGCAGATGCATCCCTCATTTGGCGGTTCGCCACACGACGTTTAGAGGTGCCCGATGATGCTCAGCGACCTCTGCAAGCCGCGTCCTTCAGTGTTCGAGAAGGACCGTCGCGCGACCGTCCTCAACCTCGACAACTTCCTGGCGGACCGCATCCCCGGCGAGACGTTCTTCCGTGAGAACTACTTCACCAACGGGATGAACACGCTCGTCGAGCGCTGCTTCCGACACCTGGGCGGGTCGACCGCGGGCTCGTCGGTCTTCCTCCTCTCGCAGGCGATGGGCGGCGGCAAGACGCACAGCATGGTCGCGCTGGGCCTGATGGCCCGCGACCCTGCGCTCCGGAAGAAGGTCCTCGGCAGTCAGGACCCGAGCCCCTCGCTTGGCAAGGTCAAGGTCATCGGCTTCAACGGCCGGAACGTCGAACCCGCGCTCGGCGTGTGGGGCAGCCTCGCCGAGCAACTCGGACGCCGCGACCACTTCAAGAGCTACTACCAGCCCCTCTCTGCACCAGGGCCGCAGGCGTGGAAGGAGCTGCTCGACGGCCAGCCGGTGATCGTGCTGCTCGATGAGCTCCCGCCCTACATGGAGCACGCGCGTTCGGTCCAGATCGGCAACAGCGACCTGGCCGTCGTGACCGCTGCGGCGCTCGCCAACTTGCTCGTGGCCGTCTCCGAGATGGACTCGGTCGTCGTCGTCATCTCTGACCTCGCCGGAGCGAGCTGGCAGAGCGGCGGCGACATGATTCAGCAGTCGCTCGCCAACCTGAAGAACGAAGCCCGCCGGAGCGCGGTACCGATCACGCCGGTCAACCCGCAGGGCGACGAGCTGTACCACATCCTCCGCTGCCGACTCTTCGAGACGCTGCCGGGCCGGAGCAGCATCGAGACCGTCGCGGACCGCTACCGGAAAGCCCACGGCGAAGCCGTGAAGATGGGCCTGACGTCGACGCAGTCCGACGGCATCTACCAGCAGATCCTGGACTCGTACCCGTTCCACCCGGCGTGGCGCGACCTCATCGGCAGGTTCAAGGAGAACGACGGCTTCCAGCAGACGCGCGGCGTCATCCGGTTGCTCCAGATGGTCGTCTCGAACCTCTGGACCTCGGGCAAGGCGGACGCGCTGGAGCTCCTGCATCCGTACGACCTCGACCTCAACGACTCCGAGATCGGCTCCGAGGTCCGGACGATCAACCAGCACCTCTCCGAAGCCGTCGCCCACGACATCGCGCATGGTGGTCAGGCGGAGGCCGAGGAGATCGACGCCAAGAACAAGAACACCGACGCCACCGACGCCACCCAGCTGATCCTGCTGGCCAGCCTCTCCACGACGCCGGGCGCTGTCCACGGAATCCGGGAGTACGAGCTCTACGACTTCCTGCAGCGACCTGGGCGCGACCTCTCTGCTTTCAAGGCGTCGGTGCTCGACATCCTCGACACCCG
>JAUHXL010000407.1 GCA_030426945.1 bacterium | reverse complement strand
CCCCCCCGCGGCGCCGTCCGCCCGCGCCCCGGACGCTGAGGCCGTGCGCGCCGGCCTGCCGGGCCTCGCTCTCCTGCTCGCGGCGGCCGCGCTGGCTGGCTTCTCGGCGGCCCTCGCCCGCGCCCTGCGTGCCCCGGGCGCCGACTGGGTGCCCCTGGCCGTCTCGGCCGCCCTCCCGTTCGTCGCCGGCCTGATCGCCCTCGGCGGCGCCCTGGTGATCAGCTTGCGGCGGACCGCCGACGCGGCCGCGGTGGCCGCCGTCGTCGGCCTGCTGCTGCTGGGCGCCGGCTGGCTGGTCGAGGCGCCCGCGGTCTGGTCGGGGCGCGCGACGCCCGGGCGCCTGTTGCAGGCCGCCGGCGCCGCCTGGGCGGTCGCCGCCTGCGCCGACCTGCTCGGGGGCCGCCGCGGGCTCGCCGTGGCCCTCGCCAGTGGCGCGGGCGCGATCATCGGCATCGCCGCCGGCGGCGGCAGCGCGGGCGCGCTGGCGCTGGGGGCCGTGGCCTGCGGCTGGGGCGGGGCCGGCGCCGCCGCGTTGACGCCCCGCCGGCAGGCCGTCTGGGTGACCGCCGGGGCGGGCGCCGGGGCCCTGGCCGGCTTGCTCGGGCCGACCGTGGGCGGGCCCGCCGGCCAGGCCCTCGCGGCGCTGGGCGACGCCGCCTTCGCCCTCGCCCTCGTCGCCGCCACGCTGAAGCTGCGCCTGCTCGACGCCGACGCCCTCATCGGGGGCGCCGCGCTGGACCTGCTGGCCGGCGGCGTCCTGGCGGGCGCGGGGTGGGCGCTGAACGCCGGGGGGGACGCCGCGGCGCCGGGCCTGGGCGCCGTGCTGGGAGGCGTCGGCGTCGCCACGGGCCTGCTCGGCTGGCGCCTGTTCCGCGGCCGCTGCGCCGCCCGGCTGCTGCGCGCCGCGCGCCCGCGCGCCGCCGCGGCCGAGGCCCGCCTGGCGGCGCTGCCCGATGCGCTGACCGCCGCCGCCGACGCCACCGCCGCGGCTGCGCGCCTGCGGGCCGAGGTGATGGAGACCCTCGGCGTGCGGGACGCCACCTACCTGGTGCACGAGGGGCACGGCGTGCTGCGCCCGCTGGCCACCGAGCCGGTGCGCGCCCACCGCATCTCGCCACAGGGGCGCCTGCTGACGCTGCTGGCCGCCTACGAGGCCCCCGTGCCGGCCGAGGCGCTGCGCGCCGCCCCCCTGACGCTGCAGGAGCAGGCGGTCGTGGGCGACGCCGCGCTGGTCGTGCCGTGCACCCGCGGCGCGGCGCTCGTCGGCGTCTTGCGCGTCGGGCCGCGCGTCGACGGCGGCCCACCCGACGGCGCGGCGTACCGCCAGCTCGCGCGCCTGTCCGGCCCCCTCGGCGCGACGCTCGATCCCCAGTGGTGGGCCGACCGGCTGGCGCGCAGCCTGGCCACCGAGCGCGCCTTGGGCCGCGCGCACCGCGCCGAGGTGCTCAACGCGGCCGCCCGCGAGGTCGAGCGCGCCGCGCACCCGGCGCTGGCGGCGCTGCGGCGGCGCGCGCGCGCGGACGACGCCGACGCCCGCGACGCCGCCGACGCCCTCGACGCCCTGCTCGGCGACGTGGCCCACGCCGAGGTGGGGGTGGTCACCGTCCCCTTCGATCTCGGCGCGCTGCTGGCCGAGGTGGCGACCGTGCTGGCGGCCGAAGCCGACGCCCGCCAGGTGGTGCTGGCCGTGGTCGATCCGGGCGGGGCGGCCCACGCGCTGGGCGACGCGGCGGCGATTCGCCTGGCCCTCGTCCTGCTGGTGCGCGACGCCCTCGGGGCGCTGGGCGATTGGTCCGGGCCGCGCCAGATCACCGTTGGGCTGCGCGGCGGCCGGGGCCGCTGGCACGTGTGGGTCAGCGACACCGGGCCGGGCCGCGCGCTGCCCCCGCCGAGCGCGTGGGCCGCGCCCGGCCCCGCCTCACTGCACGCGTTGGTGGCCCGCGTGGCCGCCCGGCACGGCAGCCCCCTGACCTGCGACCTGCCCGTCGACGCCGGCCGCCGGCTCGGGTTCACGGTCCCTCGCGCCGACGACCCGCATGCGATAGTTTGACCGCCGCGTCACCTGTCGATGAGAGGTCCCATGCGTCCGCGCCTGCTGCTCCCGATGATCCTCGGCCTGGCCGCGGCGGCCTGTGGCCCCGCCGAGCCCGACAACAGCAAGTTCCACACGGCCGCGTCGTGCGAGAGCGATGACGACTGCGCCAGCGGCTTCATCTGCAAAGAGAAGACCTGCCAGAAGGGCGAGCGCACCGCGGCCGAGCTGGCGGCGATGAAGAAGGCCAAGGAGGAGGCCAAGAAGAAGGCGCGCGACGAGGCGCTCAAGAAGAAGCAGACCACGCAGCCGGGCGAGGGCCGGCTGACCGTGCGCATCTGCCCGGTCTACAAGAACACCATCGAGTCCATCGGCACCGTCGTCGCCAAGCACACCGAGACGAAGAAGGAGCACCTGATGCACCTCGCCCGGGAGATCCCCGAGGGCGACTGGGCAGACGAGTTCACCTTCTGGTCGCTGCCGCCGGGCACCTACGAGGTCACCGCCAGCTACGGCATCTCGAAGAACGGCATCGCCGACACCGTGCGGCTCAAGTGCGACGACAAGCACCTGAAGGACAAGAAGGCCTGCAAGGACGACGTGGTGCGCATCATGGAGGTCGTGCCGCTCGACCAGATGCCGCCGCCCGAGAAGGACAAAGAGGGCAACCCGGTCAAGAAGCCGTGTGATTGGCAGGCGGAGTAGCGTCCTCGGCGGCCGAGGGCGCGCCCTCGTCTTCGGCCGGCGCGCCCTCGCTCGGCACACGCGGTGACGGCGTCTGCCCCTCGTCGCGCGACGACGGCGGGGGCGACGACGACTTGGAGCGCCAGGGCACGCCCACCTGCGCGTCGAGGAAGGACGCCACCGTGCGCTCGAGCGCGCCTCGATGGGCGACGCGCAGGCGCATCAGGTGCTCCTCGAGCGCCTCCACTCCCTCCACGGGCAGCTCGCCCGGCTGGTAGCCGATGTCGTCGCAGAGGGCCATCAGCTGGCGCAACGTCACCTGATCGAGCGGCCGCGAGGGCACCAGCTCGCCGTGGGCCTCGCCCCCGTTCACCTGCAGCACCAGGCCGCCGTCGCGCAGCAGGCGCAGGGCCGGCTCGATCTCGTCGAGCTCGATCTGCAGGTGCGCCGCGATGGTCTGCAGGGGCAGGCCGCCCCCCTGCGCGCGGAAGCGCCGGGCGATCTCGAAGAAGACGCGCGCCACGAGGTAGCCGGTCGGCGGAGACACCAGCCGCTGATCCGGCCCACGGCGGCGGTGCAGCATCGCGCGGGTCAGCGCATGCCGGTTCTGCACCATGTACGCCAGCTCGACGCCGCCCAGCACGATGATCCAGGCCAGGTACACCCAGATGAAGAACACCGGGATCAGGGCGAACGAGCCGTAGATCTTCGACTGAACCGAGCCGGTGTAGATCGAGTCGATGTAGGTGTTGAACCCCCACTTCGAGGCCGCGATCATCGTCGCCGCCCAGAGGGCGCCGAAGAGCGCCACGCGCCACTGCACCTGCGCGTGGGGCAGCAGGCGGTAGATCAGCAGCAGCGCCATCACCTCGAGGCAGAAGTTGATGAACTGCGCGCCCAACGTGAACCCGAAGGGCATGGCGTCCAGGCCGGCCTGCATCCAACGCACGGCCACGAAGCCCAGACCGACCAGCGCGGGGGCCAGGGTGATGACGCTGTAGAAGGTGACCAGCCGGCGGTGCAGCGGGCGGCTGGTCGGCACCCGCCAGATGCGGTTGAAGGCGCGCTCGATCGACAGGAAGAGCGAGAGCGCGGTCACCAGCAGGAAGACGAAGCCCACCAGGCCGATCGCGCCGCCCTGCGCCCGCTCGAGGAAGCTGTCGAGGATGCCGGTCACCTCGCCCACGCTGTCGGCGAGCAGCGAGTGCAGCAGCCAGCCGCGCACCCGCCCGGCCAGCTCCTCGTTGGGCACGATGGCCTTCATGATGCCGAAGGACACCGCCATCAACGGCACCATCGAGAGGATGGTGGTGAAAGCGAGCGCGGCGGCCGTGCGCAGCGCCTGGTCGCCGACGAGCTGCCGACCGATCTCCGTCGTCAGCGAGAGCGCGCGCACCGCGAGGGCGATGCTCTTCTGCCCCCGCGCGCTCGCGCGCCGCTCGAGATCGTCCAACCAGTCGTGCAGCGACAGCGCCATCGGCGCAGCATAGACGCGCCACCGCGGCGCGGCGACTTCCGGCGCGCCTCGGGCGCTGGGTCCGGACCGACCCGCCCAGGCGCTCACCGGCTCAGAGGGTCAGCGGAAGTGGGACGCCGTCGCGAGCGGACCGGGGCGCCTGCTGGGCAAGGCGCGGGGTGCACACCATCTGGCGGACGCACTGGCCGTGCTTCCCCAGCCGTCGTGCGCTCCGCAACGCCGGCCAGCGGGATGCAGCGGTTCGCGCCGCAGGCGGACTGTTTCTGCTGATCCGGTCAGCGTGGATCCCCCCGCAGGGTGAAGGCGGCCCAGAAGTAGGGGTGGGTGAAGTCACGGGCGTCCTGGCCGAAGCGGGCCGGGCGCACGCCGCGGAAGAGCGCGGCCCGCGACGTGCCCAGGGCCGCCACCACCTCGGCGCCCAGGGTGTCCGGGCGCAGCTCGCCCCGGCGCAGGGCCAGCTGCGCGCGGTGGAAGGCGGTCAGCACGTCCCCCCGAAAGAGCTGCGCGTAGAAGACCCGCATGAACAGCACGCTGGCCGCGTCGTGCACCGGCCACCGGCTGGCCAGGACCGTGCGCGCCCCCCCCAGCAGGAAGGCCCGGTCGACCACGCCCACGATCTCGTCGCCCCGGTTGGCCCGACCGCGGGCCGAGTCGCACACCGACAGCGTCACCAGCCGCGCCTGCAGCGGCAGCGTGGCCAGCTCGTCGGCGTGCAGGCGCCCGTCCTGGGCGCCGTCGCGCTGCAGCTCCAGGTAGGCCGGCGCGTGCGGAGCGGGGCGCACCCCGTGCACCGCGAAGTGCAGCACGTCGACCCCCGCGACGGCGTCGCGGACCGCGCCCTCCCGCGCCTCGACGCCAGTGAGCGTCTTCGCCTCGGTGAAGGCCCGCGCGACCTCGTCGACCTCCAGGCGCGCCCCCGGCAGATCACCGATCGGATCACCCACCGCCAGCACCGATCGCGGCGGCGGGGGCGCCGCGCCCGCGAAGGCGACGCCGAGGGCGGCGCGGTTGGCCGCGCTGAACACGGGCAGCCGATCCACCAACAGCGCGTCGCCCACCGGCAGCAGCTCGAAGGGCAGGTGGTGCAGGGCGCCGTGGGGCAGCACGGCCAGGGCCCGCGGCGCGCCCTCGCCCAGCAGCGCCGGCGCGAAGGGCGTGATGAGCCGCTCGGCCAGCCAGCTCGCCGGGGCCCGCCACGCGGCGCTGCCCACCCGCACCGCCTCGAGCACGGAGGCCACCTGCCGCTCCACCACGGCCCGCCCCTCGGGGTGGCGGACCGCCCGGGTCGACCCGCCCTGCGTGTAGAACACCCACCAGGCGTCGGGCAGCAGGAAGACCTCGATGATCGCGACGTCGGCCGGGACCGCGCCCTGGGGCGCCGCGGCGGCTGACCGCCGCAGCGCGGACAGGTTGACCGCGCGCTCCATCGCCCGCGGCGCGGGCAGCCCGTCGGCTCCCTCCTCGTCGGGCCGGTCGCCCAACAGCGCCTCGGTGAACACCCGCCCCTTGGCCTGGTCGATGACCGCCAGCGCCGCGGCGTGATCGCCGCGCCCGGCGCGCAGATCGATCAGCGCCTCGTACACCCCGGCCCGCTCCGCCACGAACCAGCCGGCCAGGTCGAGCGCGCCGATCTCGCTGCGCGCGCGCTCGTACGCGTCCACGGCCCGCGTCAGCGCGGCCTCGGCCGCCGCCTCGTCACCGGCGCGCAGCGCGCGCCGCGCCTCGAACCCGGCGAGCACGCCGGCCGCCTCGGCCGAGAGCGCCGCGCCGCGCAGCGCCGCCGCGCAGGCCGCGAAGGCCGCGTCGTCTCGGGCCATCAGCGCCCCGCGGCAGACGGCCAGCCGGGCCTGCACGCGCAGCCCCGCGTCCAGCGACGCCCCGGCGACGGCCGCCAGACCCGCCGCCGCCGCAGCGCGCCCCGCCGGCACCTCACCCAGGCCGTAGCGCGCGTGCGCCAGCGCCACCTGCGCCTGCGCCTCGACCAGCGCGAAGCCCTGCGCCTGCGCAGCCGACAAGGCCTCGGTCGCCCGCCGCGCCGCCTCGGCGTGATCGCCGGCCATCGCCGCGAACACCGCCGCGTTGGCGCGCGACTGCGCGGCGACGTCCAGCCGCCCGGCCCGCGCGTACAGCAACGCCGCCTGGTCGAGCAGCCCTTCGGCGTCCTCGAACGCCCCCACCTGGCCGACCAACAGCGCCATGCCATCGAGCGCCATGCCGCGCAGCGTGGGCTGATCGGCCACCTGCGCGCGACCGTGCGCGTCCAGGTAGGCGGCGTAGGCCGTCTCGAGATCCCCCCGCACCCAGGCCAGGCCGGCCCGCTGGATCTGCAGCTTCAGCACGTCGGAGGGCGGACCCTCGGCGCGATGCCAGGCCAGCGCCGCGTCGTAGGCGGCCTGCGCCTCGGCCAGCCGGCCCGTGTCCGCGTACAGCCGCCCGAGGTAGCGGCGCGCCAACGCTGCCTGGTGCCCGTCGCCCTCGGCCTCGGCCTCGGTGATCGCGGCCCCGAGCGCGTGCTCCGCCGCCGCGGTCTGGCCCACCTTGCGCAGCGCCAGCCCCAGCCGGGCGCGCACCGCGTGCCTCGGCAC
>JAUHXL010000406.1 GCA_030426945.1 bacterium | reverse complement strand
CGGGTTGGGCATCACCCACGACAACACCGCGTCCACGATGATCAGCAGGCTGACGAGGCCGAGGAGGGCGGAGATGAACTGAAGCACGCTGCACTCTCGAGGACGGCCGCTGGGTGGGGCCCAGCGGGCGTGGACGGACGGGCCGTGGGCGCAGGCGCCCATCGCCGCCTTGGGATGCTGCCCGCGAGGCGGGGGTCGCCGATCGACCGTTCACGGGCGGCGCGCGGAGCCTACTCCACCCCCGGCGGGGCCGCATCGACTGCGCGCCGCAGGCTGTCGAGCGGTTGGGCGGTCCGGGACCGGAAGGCCGCTCGCAGCACCTCCTGCAGCAACGCGTTGCTGTCCTCGGCCTGGACGTGGACGCCCCCACCCGCGGCCGCGATGCGCGCGTGCTGCTCGAGCACCGTGCCCTCGAAGTGGCGGGTGATCCGGCGGGAGCGGCCGTATCCGCGCGGGCGCGCCGACAGCATGTGCACCTGGCCGCCGAGGGCCCGGAAGTCGGCCGCGAGGCGAACACACGGGGCTGCCTCCGGCGCTTGGCTGCCCGCGTCCGACACGCCGATGACCAGCTTGATCGCGTCGGGACGCCACGCGGCACCGACCGCCGCTTCGAGGCCGCCGCAGAGCCACTCGGGCAGGTCTCGATCCCGGCCGGTGCTGGTGGCCTCGATGTCGGCCAGGAAGGTGCCGAGCTCGGCCTCGTCGGCGGTCAGCGGGTGGCTCTGCAGGCGCAGGGCCGGCAGCTCGTTTCGATCGCGGAAGACCACGACGCCCACGCGCGCGGTGGGGCTGACGACGCGCAGGGCGTCGAGGGTGGCCCGCAGGTTCGCGCGGGTGGCGTCGAGGTTGGCCTTCATCGAGCGGGTGCCATCGATGACCAGCATCACGTCGACCGGGCTCGCGGTGCGTGGGTCGAGCTCGGAGAGCGCGACCCGGGCGGCGTCGCGCAGACGCTCGTGGTCGGCGCGGAGGCTGTCGAGGTCGGCCGCGCGCGCGTCGGCTTGTCGCTGGGCGTCGTCCCGATCCTGCAAGGCCTGCGCGCGCGCCGCGCCGGCGGCGGCGGCGGCGGCGCGCGCCTCGGCCAGCGCCGCCTCGGCGGCCTGCTGGCGGCCCCGCGCCGCGTCGCCCGCGGCCTGGGCCGCGTTCAGATCGGCGGAGCGCAGGGCCAACGCCTGCGCCGCCCGCTCACGGGCGTCCTGCTCCCGGCTGAGGGTCGTGCGGATGTGCATCACCGCGACCATGAACAGCAGCAGAACACAGCCGAGCGCGGTGGTGAGGATGTCGGCGAGCGAGGTCCCGAACGCCTCGGCCTCCTGGCGACGGCGCCGCCTCACGTGTCGCGCTCGCGCACAAGCCGCAGCGGGCGGTCGTTCTGCTGGCGCAGGGCCTCCAGCTCGCGGGCCATGTCGGGCAGGTGATCCCGCGTGACCTTCGCGGCGCCCGTGACCTCGGCCAGCGCCGCCAGCACCTGCGGGGCGCGCTGAGCCTGGGCCACGACCTTCTCGAGGGCGGCGTCCACCCGCAGCAGGTTCTGCTCCAGCCGCGCCATGGCGGCGGCCTGACGCTCGAGCGCCTCCTCCACCGGCGACTGCTGGGCCAGGCCGGCGAGGTCGATGCTGCGCACCCAGCCCGTGGCGAAGGTCTGGTCGATGCGCTCGAGCAGGCGTCGATCGCGATCCTCGAGACCCACCTCGAGCAGCTTGAGCGGCACCACCAGGGCCAGGGCGAGCAGCGTGGTGTCGAAGGCCGTGGCCAGCCCGTTGACCGCCGGCGCGAGGGCCCCCAGGTCGTCGCCGAGGGCCGTGACCACCATGTCGAAGGATCCGATGGCCGCCGCCATGCCGATGACCGTGCCGAGGAAGCCCGACAGCGGCATCAGCCACATACACGCGGACAGGGCCCGGTAGTCCCCCTCGACGCGGTCGTAGGCGCGGTCCATCTCGTGGCGGGCCACCTTCATCACCTCGTCGCGGGCCGGGCGGTGGCCGCGGAAGAAGCTGACGATGCCCAGCAGCACCTGGCCCGCGAGGGTGGCCCGGTGGCGCTGCAACGAGGCGACGAGGCCGGGCAGGTTGACCGGCGCGAGGCGCTCGTCCCAGAGCTGCTCGGCGCAGGCCCGCACGGCGCGCCGCTCGACGCTGTGGACGAGGGCGCGGCGCACCCCATGGCCCAGGCCCCAGAAGAAGAGCCCGAGGGTGACGGGCTGGGTCCAACCGCGGGCCAACAGCAGCGTCGCGAGGCGGCCGTCGCGCGGGAGGAAGGCGTCGACGAGCGCGTAGGTGATGGCCGTCCCGGCGACAGCCATCAGCACGGGGAGGCCTCGCGTCAGGCCATCGAGCGCGCGGGGCGTGTCGATCGGTCGGACGGGGTGATGGGCGGCGGTGAACTCCACGGCGACTCCTCTTGCGCGTCTGGGCGCCGAGACCCGGCGCGACGGCCAACGCTCAGCGGTGCGAACAGGGGGACCCGAAAGCGTGAACCCGACGGGAGCCCCTCGTGTTCCATTCGGACTGCCCCCAACGACATCCGACTCTGCCATCGTCAGGGACCGTCACTCACCCCTTGACGGCGGCCCACCGGAGGGATAGTCGGGGGCAGCATCCCCGCGTCGGGGACGATCAAGAGGAGGAACCATGGGTCTGCTCTCCCGCTTCACGCGCAACGTCACCCCCCAGAAGAAGGCCAGCGACGACGCCCTGCTGGTGCACGGCATGATGCTGATGTGCGGCGCCGACGGCATGTTCGACCAGGAAGAGGTCGACACCGTCCAGGCGTACTTCTCGCAGCTGCCGGAGTTCGAGGGGAAGCACTTCCCCGATGTGTACGACGCGGCGGTCAAGATCCTGCGGCGCTATCCCAGCCTGCCCGAGTCGGTCAAGGCCCTCGGCGAGCTGTCGACGCAGGCGCTGAAGAACAAGGCCTACCTGCTCGCGGCGGACATCGCCATGTCGAGCGGCGACGTCGACGAGTCCGAGGATCGGATGCTCGAGGCGATGCAGCGCGTGCTCGAGGTGCCCGACGACCTCGCGCAGCGGATGCTCGAGGTCTTGTCGATCAAGTACGTCAAGAGCTGACCTGGCCCGCGGAGGCACGACGCCGTCGCGAGCGGGCCGGCCGGGCGCCCGATGAGCAAGGCGCGGGATGCACAGCCACTGGCGGACGCACTTGCCGTGCCTCCCCAGGTGGCGTGTGCCCGGCTGTGCCAAGCGGGACGCGGCGGTTCGCGCAGCAGGCCGGCTGCCTCTGCTGACCCTCTGAGGCGTCGGGGCGTCGGCGGGCGGCACCGAGGCGACCACCGGGCCCCGTCGAGAGCTTCGCGGGCCCGTCGCCGGCCCCCCTTCGCGACGTCCGAACAGTGTCCTCGCCGCGCGCGGCGCGGCTGCGGCTGAGGTCTGGGCGCGGGGGCGGTGTCCGCCCTACCCTGCCCGCAACGTCGACGTCCCGGCCGCTGACCGGGCAACGTCCCTACCGGTGGCCGGCCCACGGGCCGGTCCGCCCCAATTGCACGTGGAGGCTCCCTTGCGCATCGACGCCGGCACCATCCAGGCGCGTCGGGATCGCGAGCTGCGCGCCCAGCTCGACAGTGACTTCGGGGTCAAGAAGGCCCTCGACCGCATCCGCACCCTGACCCACGGCCGCGGGTACGGGTACCGGCGGCGACTGCTCAGTCGCGCCCTCCGGCTGACGCGCGCGATGTCGCCCGAGGTCGCCGACGTGGTGGGCGACTGCGCGCACATGCTGGGCTACCGGCACCCGGTCGAGGTCTACGTCGTGCCGGAGCAGGTGTTCAACGCCAGCTGCTTCCGCGAGGACCACGGGCCCACCGTCCTGACGCTCAGCAGCCGCCTGCTCGAGGCCTTCACGCCCGCCGAGCTCCGCTTCGTCATCGGCCACGAGATGGGCCACGCGGCGCTGGACCACTACGGCATCCCGATGCCTCTCACCGCCACCCTGCGCGAGCTGGGCATTCCCTTCGTCGCGCGGGACACGGCGCTGCACCTGTACGCCTGGTGCCGGTGGGCCGAGGTCTCGGCGGATCGCGTCGGGCTGCTCTGCGCCCGCGATCCCGAGGCGGCCGCCAGCGGCTTCTTCAAGCTCGCGAGCGGCATGTCCAGCGAGCGCGTGCGCCCCGATCTGCAGGCCTTCTCGCGGCAGGTGGACGCGCTGATCGCGGCGCCCGAGGCGCGCGAGGATCCGCGCGACGACGACGACACGCTCGACAGCTTCAGCACGCACCCCTACAACCCGGTGCGCGTCCGGGCGGTCTGGGCCTTCAGCCGCTCGGCCCCCTACCTGCAGGCGATGGGCTTGGACGCCACGGGTGGTTTGAGCATGGAGCAGGTGGAGGCCATCGTCGAGAACGACCTCCGGCTGATGGAGCCCACCTACCTGCAGGAGCGCGGCGACACCGCCGACATCCTCCGGCGGCTGCTGTTCACCGCCGGCCTGGCCGTCGCCGCCGCCTACGGGGGCATCGAGCGCAGCGAGGTCGAGGCGCTGAGCAAGCTGCTGGGGGCCGAGCAGTCGGAGATCCCGAGCAACATCGACTCCGCGCTGAGCAACCTCGAGGGTCGCATCGAGGCGGCCAAGGAAACGCCGCTGGCCAGCCGGGCTCAGCTGCTTCAGCACCTGACGATCATCGCCCTGGCCGACGGCGCGGTGCAGGACGAAGAGATGCGCCTGATGGAGCGGATCGCCGGTCAGCTGGGGGTCGACCCCCGGGTGATTCACCAGACCATCCACGGCGCGATGCACCCCATCGACTGACCGCGACCGCCTGGCGCGCCCCCGGGTCTGGTCGGCGGCCCTCCCCCCGGCGGGCGCCGACGGCGGGGCGGCGCGCTGCGTACCCCCGGCCCGCTCAGCTCCCCAATCGGCCGCGCAGCGCGGGGTGCGCGTCCGCGCCCGCCGCCAGCACGTCGGCGGTGCGCAGCTGGTGCACCAGCTCGATCGACGCGCGCGCGTCCTCGAGGCCGTAGCCGCCGCCGCCCAGGACGTCCTCGTAGACCCGCGTGTGGAGGTCGTCGAAGCCCGTCGAGAAGTCGAAGTCGGCGTCGTCCATCTTCAGGGCGCGGTAGGCGTGCTTGCCCGAGGCCAGGTGGCCCGGGGGCAGGTCGTTGACGTCGATCGACAGGAACCAGCGGACGTCGGCGTGCTCGAGCTCGAGCATACCGCCGAGGCGGTCGGCCTCGCGCAGGTGGACAGTGCTGGACCGCGCCGCGCCGAACAGCCAGATGAGCAGGTCGAAGAAGTGGATGCCGATGTTCATCGCCAGCGTGCCCGACCGATGGGCGTCACCCTTCCAGGAGTGGTGATACCAGGGGCCGCGGCGCGTGATGTAGGTCAGCTCGACCGAGGTGCGTCCGCCGCCCGCGGCGCGCTGCGCCTCGAGGGCGGCCTTCAGGCGCTGGGCCTCCGCGTGCAGGCGGAGCTGCAGCACCGTGTAGATGCGCTGCCCCGACTCCTCCTCGATCTGCGCGAGCTGATCCAGGTTCCACGGGCTGATCACCAGGGGCTTCTCGCACAGGGCGTCGGCGCCCACCCGCAACGCCAGCCGGCAGTGCGCGTCGTGCAGGTAGTTCGGCGTGCAGATGCTGATGAAGTGCACCGGATCGTCGCGGCGGCGCAGCTTCTCGAGGTGGCGGTCGAAGCGCTCGACCTCGGTGAAGAAGCGGCACTCGGGGAAGAAACGGTCGAGCACGCCCACCCCGTCGTAGGGATCGCAGGCGGCCACCAGCGCGTTGCCGGTGTCGTGGATGGCGCGCATGTGGCGAGGCGCTACGAAGCCGGCCGCGCCCAGCATGGCGAAGTTCTTCATCGCTTCACTCCCTTGGCGGCCGCGGGAGGGGCCGCAGACGGGAGCATCATCGAAGCTGAGCGGGGCGAATGCCAGAACATTGGGGGCTTGGATTCGCCCCCCCGAACGTGATGAAGTCGCAGCGTCGTGGGCCCCGGCGGCCCATCCACTCGGTCGGGTGAACGTCGTTCGCGTGGTGCGTCTGCTGCTCGAAGAGGAGGACGAGGGGCAGGTGCGGCTGGTGCTGCTCGACCTCGCGTCCGGTGATCGCTCGATCGTCTTCGCCCAGGCCGGTGCCGCCCCGCTGCATCCCGCCGTGCACCCCCACGGACGCCTCGTCGCGCTCGACGTCGCCGTCGTCGGCCAGCGCGCGTCGGGCCCCGCCGTCCGGGTGCGGTTGTTGGACCTCGACACGGGCGCCCTGTCGGCGGCCGCTTGGGACGACGATCCCCGGTGGCGCACCAGCCGGGGGGTCTTCTCGCCGGAGGGGGGTCACCTGGCCCTCGAGGGCTACGTCGACGGCACGCCGAGCGCCGACATCTACGTGTGGCAGCTCGACCCGACGGATCGGCCGCCCCGGACCGCGCTGCTCGCTGGCGCCGGGAACCCGGACCGGCGAGGGTGCCGTCGCCCCCACTTCACCGACGCCAGCGGCGCGGTGCTGTATCTGCGCCGGCCCGGCATCCAGGATCTGTGGGAGCTGTCGCTGCTCGATCCGCATCGCGCCGGCGAGTCGGCGGCCTCGTTGGCCGGGCGCGCGCCCTCGGGCACCACCCTGGGTCTCTCCTCTCAGGCCCGCCTGCGCGCCGATCCGGGCTACGCGTTCTGTCCCCGGCGGCGGCGCGTGTACGGCGTGGGAACGGCCGAGGACGGCAAGGTGTGCCTGCGCTGGATCACCTTCGACGGCCGGGAGCCTCGTGACTGTTGGCGCCGCCACGCGGCGATCGACGCCCTGGCGGTGACCCCGGACGGCGCGGCCTGCCTCTA
>JAUHXL010000405.1 GCA_030426945.1 bacterium | reverse complement strand
CCGAGCCCGACCATGCGCACGTCGTGGCCGACCTCGGCCAACCGGGCCGCCAGCGCGCAGCCCCAGGGCCCGTCGCCGATGACTCCCCAGACGCTCACGCCAGCACCTCCCGCAGGCCCTCGGCCCACGCGGCCAGTCGGTTGCCGTAGAAGAAGAGCAGCTTGGGATCGCGCACCACCATCGCCTCCGTCGTGCGCTCGACGGCCTCGCGCGCGTGGTACATGCCGAAGGTGCGCACGGCCTCGTCGAGCACCTCGTCCACCGGCGCCGTGCGCAGGGCCGGCGCCAGCCGCAGCTTGCCCGCGTCCTCGAGGGCGCGCAGGGCGTTCAGCAGCCGCTCGCCGTCGGCGCAGAGCTCCGCCATGTCGTGACGGTCACCGCTGGTCGTGCGCAGCAGCGCGAACAGGTCGAGGTGCGGCGCCATCCGGCGCTCGCGCTCGAAGAGCAGCCAGCCGACCACCTGCGTGGGCAGCAGCACCGTCTCGCGCAGGAATGCGCGGCTGACCTCGCGCCCCAGCTGCCGCGTGTACTCGGCGTCGCGGTCGGCGTCCGCCACCGGCACGCCGTCCCGGGTGAGGTAGCGCGCGGCGTCCAGGCGCGTGCCGTCCGGTCCCGCGCTGCACCCGTCGGCGCCGATACGGTTGCCGAACAGGTCCAGCGGCGCCCCGTAACGGATGACCATGCTGGTGTCGAGCCCCATCACCTTGACGGCGAAGTGCGCGACCCGGCCGGCCCGGCTGAACTCGTCGTCCTCGATGATGTACCGGGCCTCGCCCGCCTCTTTGAGGTAGTCCTCGACCAGCGTCTCGGCCTCGAGCACCAGCGGGTAGTTGATGGTCACCGGCACGACGTAGATGGGCCGAGTGTCACCGCGCTGCAGACGCTCCGAGAAGGCGGCCAGCGCGCTGCCCAGGAGGCCCAGCTTGAGCTTCTGCTCCACCTCGCCCGAGCGGCTGCGCGTGCCGCCGGGGAAGAACAGGGAGTGATACCCCCGCTCGAGCAGGACCTGCGAGTAGGTCTTCAGGACATCCTTGTAGAGGACGTGGCGCAGCCGGCGGTCGACGCGGTAGGCGCCGAGGTTGCGCATGAAGTAGCCGATCATCTTGTTCGTGAAGAGGTTCTTGCCCGCCCCGTAGGTGCAGGGGGGCAGCCCCGCTTCGAAGAGCGACCAGCCCAGGACGATCGAGTCGAGGTTGCTCGAGTGCGTCGGCACCACCACCAGCGTGCCCTCGTCGGCCAGGCGGCGCAGCAGCTCGAGATCGCCCTCGATCTGGATGCGCTTCGACAGATCGCGCAGGGCGCCGAAGCCGGTGGCCAGGTCGGTGGTGTTGAACAGCGCGCTGAGGCCCACCGGCAGGGCCGAGGTCGCGAAGCGATACACCCGGCGGTCGAAGTGGCCGACGACGTCGCCGACGTACCACGCGGCGAGGCGCTGCACCTCGTCGCGCAGCTCGTCGCCGCCCATGCGACCGATGCGACGCGCCAGCCGCTGCCAGCTGTCGAGGCGCTCCGCTTCGCGCCCGTGCGTGCGCTCGAGGCGGTGGATCTCGTGGAAGGCCGCGTCGTTGAGCACCAGCTGATAGCTGCGCACGGGATCGTTGCCCGCGTGGCGCCCGAGCTGATCGACCACCCGGCCGACGACCTCGCGCTCGATGTCGTCGCGGTGCCGGTTGAACTGGAAGAGGGGTGCGTTCATGGCAGCGACCTTACACGGTTCTCAGCGCACCGGGAACGCGAACGCGGCCCGCGGCACGCCGTCGATCAGCACGTCCAGCCGCCAGTCGCCGGGCGTCGCGACGCGCAGCGCGCGCGTCCAGATCCACAGGCGGTCCGGGCCGAAGCGCACCTGGTAGCGATGGCGTCGGCCATCCGGGGCGGACCAGATCCACGCGACGTCCACGGCGGGCGGCGTGCGCAGGTAGACCGTCGCGGCGCTGCGCTCGCCCTGCTCGAAGCTGCCGCGGCTACGCTGGCGACGGCAATCGAGGGCGTCGTCGAAGCCGCGATCGCCCCCGTCGCACACCCCCGCCTCGCCCGGCTCCACGAGGACCGCGTCGGCGAACCAGGGCGGCACCAGCCCGGCCGGCGCGGGCGGCGCCTCGTCGGGATCCCCCACCAGGGCGCGCCAGGCGCTGCGCCCGGCGGCCCGGAAGGCCGAACCGGCGCCGACCTCGGGCGAGGCGTGGGCGTCGGTGAGCACCACGAGCACGACGGGGTCGCCCGCTCCGCGCAGCAGGCCGAGCCAGTGTCGCCCCAGCGGGAGGCCGGCCTCCAGGCTGCCCGCCCAGGCGTGCAGCGGCACGTCGTCCGCGCCGCCGCCGGCGCCCAGGCTCTCGTCGAGCAGCGCCCGCACCGGGGCGTCGGCCGCCGGCCCCAGGAGGGTGTAGGCGTCGAGCCGCGCGAGCAGACCGCCCAGCGCCGCGGCGGTCACGGTGCCCTGCCCGCTCGCCGCGGCCACCTCGACCGCGGCGCGCAGCCCGGCCGCGTCGGTCTCGGCCGGCTCGAAGCCCAGCCCGCGGGTGTCGCCGCGATCAATCCAGGCGGAGAGCGCGGCGCAGCTCTCGGCCGAGGACTGCACGTCGAGCGCCGTCGCCAGGGCGCGCGCGCGGCCGCAGGGCGATCGGTAGGCGCCCATGCCGGCCAGGCCGAGGCTGGCCAGGGTGTCGGCGACCGCTTGCTCCCCCCCCAGCGCGTCCACCAGGACCGCCTCGGCGGTGAGATCGCCGTCGAGCAGCGCGGCGCGGGCGGCGTCGCGCACGAGCACCTCCGCCCCGACCGCGGTGTCGCCCAACCCGGCGCTGCCGCGCACCAGCTCGGGCCGCACGCGCGCCGTGGCGTCCTCGGCCAGGCGGCCATCGGCGACCGCGGCCGACCAGGCGACGACCGCGACCAGCCGCAGCGCCGAGCCGCCCCATATCCGGCGGCGGGCGTCCTGCAGCACGACCTCGCCGGTGACCTGGTTGCGGGCGTAGACCGCGACGTCGCCCGCGAAGTCGGCCAGCGCGGCGCGCAGCGCGTCGTCCGCCGGCGCGTCGGCCGCCGGCAGGCTCCAGTCGGTGACGGTGGCGTCATGGGCGGCGGGGAACGGGTTGGCGTCGACGACCGCGTCGACGACCGCGTCGACGCCCGCGTCCCGGCTGCCGCGCGCGACGTCCGCCGGATCGGAGCAGCCGACGAGGCACAGCGCGAGGAGCGCCGCGTGGCCTCTCATCGGGCGGCTCGGAAGCGAGGCGCCAGCGAGGGCGTGCCCACCAGCAGCTCGTCGACGGGGCCCCGCCCGGTCGCGTTCCGGTTGATGCTCCGGCGCATGGCCACCCGCGCCTGCGGCAGCCCCGCGTAGAGCTCGAGGGTCGCCGGGACGCAGGCGTTGGACAGCAGCCCGCGGGCCCCGCGGGACTCCAGGGCACGAAACGCGGCGTCGAGCCGCCGCTGGTCGTCGGCGCCGAAGGGGATGCCGTCGTAGGCCGTGAACTTGGCGGTGTCGCTCACCGGCCAGTAGGGCGGATCGCAGTAGACGACGGCGCCTGCGCCCGCGCGCTCGAGCACGGCCTCGAAGTCGTCGTTGCAGATCTCCACGTCGATCTCGCGCAGCGCCTTCGAGACCGCGCGCAGGTTGGCGTGGTCGAAGCGGACCTTCTTGTAGTGGCCGTAGGGGACGTTGAACCCGCCGCTGCGGTTGATGCGGTACAGCCCGTTGAAGCAGGTGCGGTTGAGCCACAGGACGCGGGCCGCGCGCTTGTTCGCCTCGTCGTACTGCGCCTGCCGGACCTCGTAATAGCTCTGCTCGTCGTTGAACCAGCCCTGCGTCTCGTCGTAGACGCCGTCGGGATCGGCGGCGATGGCCTGCCAGGTCTCGACGAGCTCGGGGTTGCGGTCGTTGAGGATCGCGCGGCGGATGCGGCCCTGGCGGGCCAGCTCGAGGAAGAGCGCGCCGCCCCCGAGGAAGGGCTCGACGAACAGATCGATGGGCCCCGGGGGCAGCCGCTTCAACAGCGCCGGCAGCTTGGTGTACTTGCCCCCGGCCCACTTCAGGAAGGGGTGCGGGCGGGGGCGCTTGGGACCGCGAGAACTCACGGCGCGCACCGTAGTGCGCGGCCCCGGCCGAGACAAGAGCCTGCGCGACCTCCCCTGCGTCGGCGCACACAACCCGCGCCTTGCGAGCGGCGCGTCGGCGCACCTACACTGCGCCGACTCGACGCGGTGGCGCGTCGAATCCCCTGCCCGGCCAGCACGAGGACGCGGATGAAGATCGAGAGCTTCGAGACCCACCCGGACCGCTACGCTCACTGGAAGCTGAGCGTCGACGGCGACATCGCCACGCTCGCGATGGACGTGCAGGAGGACGACGGCAGCGGCAAGCCCTACGAGCTGAAGCTGAACAGCTACGACGTCTTCGTCGACATCGAGCTGGCCGACGCCGTCAACCGGCTGCGCTTCGAGCACCCCGAGGTGAAGACCGTCGTGGTGACCAGCGCCAAGGACCGCATCTTCTGCGCGGGCGCGAACATCCCGATGCTGGCCTCGAGCAACCACGCCTTCAAGGTGAACTTCTGCAAGTTCACGAACGAGACGCGCCTGGGCATCGAGGACGCCAGCCAGCACAGCAACCAGCGATACCTCGCGGCGGTGAACGGCACGGCCAGCGGCGGCGGCTACGAGCTGGCCATCGCCTGCGACGCCATCGTCCTGGTGGACGACCGCAGCTCGGCGGTCAGCCTGCCCGAGGTGCCGCTGCTGGGCGTGCTGCCCGGCACCGGCGGCCTGACGCGGGTGGTCGACAAGCGCAAGGTGCGGCGCGATCTGGCCGATCACTTCTCGACCCTGGCCGAAGGCGTGCGCGGCAAGCGCGCGGTCGAGTGGCGGCTGGTCGACGCCACCTACAAGCTGTCGCAGTTCGACGAGGCGGTGAAGAAGCACGCGCGCGCGCTGGCCGACGGCGCCGCCGACAAGCCCACGGCTCGCCCCGTGGCCTGGACGCCCCTGAAGGTCGAGGTGGGCGAGGACGGCAGCCGGCGCTACCCGCACGTCGACCTGACGCTGGACGCCGAGGGGCGCAAGGCCACGCTGACCGTGCGCGCGCCCGAGGGCGTCGGGCCGACGACCGCCGAGGCGGTGCGCGACGCCGGCATGGACTGGTGGCCGCTGGCGACCTTCCGCGCCATCGACGACGCCCTGCTGCACCTGCGGTTCAACCAGCTGGCGATCGGCACCGTCGTGGTGCGGGCCGAGGGCGACGGCGAGGCGGCGCTGGGCGTCGACGGCGTGCTCGAGGCGCTGGGCGACGACTGGTTCGTCGGCGAGGTGCGGCACTACATCCGGCGCGTGCTGAAGCGCATGGACGTGACCGCCAAGACGTTCATCGCGGTGGGCGACGAGGGCTCCGCCTTCGCCGGCACGCTGCTCGAGCTGGCGCTGGCGGCCGATCGCTTCTTCCTGCTGGACGATCCCGACGGCGCCGTCTGGATCGCGACCAGCGCGATGAACGCTGGCCCGTACTGGATGGGCAACGGCCTGACGCGCCTGCAGACGCGCTTCCTCGGCGAGCCCGAGGCGGTCGGGCGGGCGCTCGAGGTGTGCAACCAGAAGCTCGCGACCGCCGACGCCGACGCCATGGGGCTGTGCACCTTCGCCCCCGACGACATCGACTGGGACGACGAGATCCGCATCGCGCTCGAGGAGCGCGCCAGCTTCAGCCCCGACGCGCTGACGGGCATGGAGGCCAACCTGCGGTTCGCCGGCCCCGAGACCCTCGAGACCAAGATCTTCGGTCGCCTGACCGCCTGGCAGAACTGGATCTTCCAGCGCCCCAACGCCGTCGGCGAGCACGGCGCGCTGAAGGCGTTCGGACAGCCGACCCCCGCCACCTTCGCCTGGGAGAGGACCTGAGCATGGGCAGCATCGATTACCAGGAGCGCATCCCCAACAACGTCGACCTGCAGAGCGACAAGCGCCTGCAGCGCGCGCTCGAAGCGTGGCAGCCCGACTTCATCCAGTGGTGGATGGACATGGGGCCCGACGGATTCCAGCAGGACGAGGTGTACCTGCGCACCGCGGTCAGCGTGGACAAGGACGGCTGGGCGCAGTTCGGGCACGTGAAGATGCCCGAGTATCGCTGGGGCATCTTCCTGACGCCCTTCGAGGGCGAGCGCAAGGTCAACTTCGGCGATCACATGGGCGACGAGGCGTGGCAGGCCGTGCCGGGCGAGCACCGGAACACGCTGCGGCGCATCATCGTGACGCAGGGCGACACGGAGCCCGCCAGCGTCGAGCAGCAGCGCCAGCTGGGGCACACGTGCCCGTCGCTGTACGACCTGCGCAACCTGTTCCAGGTGAACGTCGAAGAGGGGCGGCACCTGTGGGCGATGGTGTACCTGCTGCACCGGTACTTCGGGCGCGACGGGCGCGAGGAGGCCGAGGCGCTGCTCGAGCGGCGCAGCGGTGACGCGGACAGCCCGCGGATCCTGGGGGCGTTCAACGAGCCCTGCGACGACTGGCTCAGCTTCTTCTGCTTCACGACGTTCACCGACCGCGACGGCAAGTACCAGCTGCGGGCGCTGAGCGAGAGCGGCTTCGATCCGCTGGCGCGCACGTGCAACTTCATGCTGACCGAAGAGGCCCACCACATGTTCGTGGGCCAGACGGGCATCGCGCGCATCCTGCAGAGGGCCGCCGAGCGCATGAAGGAGGGGGATCCGCGGGACTTCGGGGCCATCCCCGTGGACATGGTCCAGCGGGCGATCAACTTCTGGTACACGGTGTCGCTGGATCTGTTCGGCGGCGAGGACTCGAGCAACGCGGCCAACTTCTTCGGG
>JAUHXL010000015.1 GCA_030426945.1 bacterium | reverse complement strand
TGTCGCGTTCGGCGAAGGCGCGGTCGAACTGCTGCAGGCGCTCGTAGGCGGTCACCATCCGCGCGTGCAGCTCCGGGTTCTCCGGGTGGTTCGGGAAGGTGGCGAGCAGGTGGCGGATCGTGTCGATCGCCTCCTGGTACTTGGCGTTGTCGAAGAAGATGTCGGCGACCGCGCGCAGGATCTCGACGTCGTAGGCCTTGTCCCCGCTCACCTTGCCCAACACCCGCTGAAAGCCGGCGTCGGTGTCGGGCAGCCCGTCGCCGTCCCAGTCCTCTTCCTGCAGCGAGATGGCCAGATACTGAATGGCCTCCGCCCGCAGATCAGAGCCCGCCTGTCCGGTCTTCGCGGCCCGCTCGTCGCTGTACTCGATCAGCTGGCGAAAGCGCGCGATGGCGTCGTCGTACTGGTCGTTGCGGTAATAGGTCCAGGCCAGCTTGTAGAGCGCCTTGTCGAAGTAGGGGCTGTCGGGAAACTCGACCACCGCCTGGTAGGCCGCGATGGCCTCCGGCAGCCGGTTGTAGTCGAAGTAGTACTCGCCGATCCGGGTCCACGTCTCGGGCACGAACCGGCTGCGCGGGAACCGCTGGACCAGCGTCTGGAACTCGTCGAGGGCGCGCTTGTCCTCGCCCATCTCGAGCAGGCAGTAACCCTTCAGGTAGTAGGCGCCATCGATGTTCCGGTACTGCGGCCACTGCCGCACCAGCTGGTCGAAGAGCTCGATGGTGCGCCGGTAGTCCTGCTTGGGCTCCGGGGGCAGCTCGTCGAGGCGCCCCTCGTCGTAATCCCGGATCAGATCCTCTTGCTGCTCGAGCTGCGTGACGTAGGCGTCGTTGGACTTCTCGAAGTGCAGCTCGGCGAGGCGGAACAGCGCGTCCGGCGTGTACTTGGGGTTGTTGGGGTACTTGCCGAGGAACTCCTCGAAGCGGCTGATCGCGTCCGCGCGCCGCTGACGCTCCTCGCCCGTGAGCTCGTCGAGGACGGTGCCGTAGCGCCGCTTGATCTCGCGGCGCTTGCGGTCGTAGCGGTACTGCACGAGCCGCCCTGCGTCGTCGCGGAACTCGTCGATCGCCGCGTTGAAGCGCTCGACCTCCTCGGCCATCTCGATGAACTCGGGGGGCAGAGGCGCCACCCCTGGGCCCTCTTCTCCGGGCGCCACGGCCCCGGCTGCACGGTCGAGCGGCGTGCCCTTGGCGGCCTCGGCCTCGGCCTCGGCCTCGGCCTCGGCGGCCGCCGCGTCGAGCAGGCTACCGGTGGGGCCAGCGCCGTCTGCAGCCGGCGCCTCGGCGGCCTTCGCCGCTGCGGGCGTCCCTTCGGGCGCCGCCTCGGCGCCCTGCACCGCTCCGGGCGCCGCGTCGGGCGTCGCCTCGGCGGGGGGGACCTCTCCGACCGGCTGCGCGGCGGCCGGTCCGCCGATCAGCGCGGTGGCCAGCATCCATGCCCAGGCGCGCTCAGTCACCCGTCACCTCTTTGAAGCTGCGGTCGAGCTGCTCGTACTCGGCCCGCTGGCGCGCCAACATCTTGCTGATCTGTCCCGACTGGTCCTGCTTCTGCTTCCAAGCGACGTCGATCAGACCGACGTCGGCCTCGAGCACGACGGCGTCGATGCGCTCGAGGACGGTGTTGAAGCTTCGCGCGGCGATGGCGCCACCGAGCGACTCGGTCTCGCCCTGATAGTTCTGCAGCTGGCTGTTGTACGCGACGACGTTGGCGCGCTCGCGCTCGAGCACCCGGCGAATCTCGGACACGCGGTCGTCCACCAGGCCCATGGCGCGCTGCCGGAAGGTCTTGACGCGCCGCTCGAGCGCGTCGAGCTGACCGAGCTCGCCGTTGACCGAGGCGCCACGGGTCGCGAGCCACTGGGCCTCCGCCGCCAGCGCCTCGCGGTACGTCTGCGCGATCCGCGCGTCTTCCTTCGAGGCATAGTCGTTCACCCCGATCCGGATGCGCTCCGCCTGGATGGCCTCGGCGAGCACGTCGAGCTCCGCCTTCAGGGCCTTGCTCTGCTGCAGCTCCCGCACCACCTGCGCCCGCGCCGCCGTGTCCTTGGGCAGCTCGCCCGTCGAGGCGGTCGTGTCGCGCACGTACTTGTCGATGGCCACGAGCTGCGCCTCGAGCGCGCGGATCTCCAGGCCCAGCTTGAAGGCTTCCTGGTCGAGGCGCTGCATCTCGTCGTCGATCCGGGCATCGCGCGCGTGCAGCTCCGTCGCCGACTTGGGCACGTCGTCGAAGCGCTCCGCGGCCCGCTCGCGCAGCGCCCGGAGCCGCGCGTACTCGCCATCGCCCGCGCCAGCGCCGGCGGCCTCGTCGATCACTCGGCGGCGCGCCAACGTGATGCGCGCCTGCACCTCGAGCGCCCGCAACCAGCCCTCGTGCAGCTTGGGGAAGATCTTGATGCGACTGTCGGCCGACAGCGCGACCTCGAGCCGCGCCAGCGTGCGCTCCGCCTCGTCGATGTCGCGCCGCTGCGCCGCCAGATCGCCGACGAGGAGCAGGGCCCGGTCAGCCTCGACGTCCGGCCCCGCGAACTCGGCCGCGCGGGCCGGCAGGAACGAGCTGAGGTCGAACTCGGCGATGCTCTGGCCGATCACCCGGTTGAAGTGCGCCGGCAAGTCGTTGGCGCTCTGCTTCTGGATCGCCTGCATCTCGGCCTGAATGGGGCCGAACTCGAAGAGCACCTCCTGAAACGCGAGCGCCGCGTCGTCGTAGCGCTCGAGCATCATCAGCAGCTTGCCCTTCAGCAGGCGGGCGTCCGGGCCGCGGAGCACGTCCGGCTGAGAGATCAGGAGGATCTCGAGGCGCCGCAGCGCGCGCTCGTACTCCCCCTGCTTGATCGCGATCCAGACCGTCTCGTACATGGCCTCGTCGAAGGCCTTCGACTCGCGCGGCGTGCTGGTGTAGGCGTCGATGGCCTTGTCGAAGGCCCCCTGCTCGTAGTGCAGGCGGGCGATGGCGAGCCGGGCCTGATCCCGCACCGCCGCGTCGACCTGCATCGACGACTCCCCCTGCACCGCCGGCGCGTCCACCACCGACTGGAAACGCGCGATGCCCTCGGCCAACCGGCCGCCACGGACATCGAGCACGCCGATGAAGTACTGGGCGCGCAGCCACTCGCCCGTGCCCGCCGGCACGCGGGCGAAGGTCGTCCGCGCTCGCTCGAGCTCGCCGACCTCGTAGTGGTACTTGCCCACCGCGTACAGGAGCCTGGCGTTGGGCGTCGTCTCGAGGAGCTGCGACGCCCGGGCGAGGTAGCGCCTGGCGGCGTCGACGTCGCCGGTCTGCAGGGCGATCTCCAGCAGCCGACCGAGGGCGCGCTGCTGGCGCTCCGGGCGAGCCTGCACCGCGACCTGCTCGAAGTAGGCGGTCGCCGCCTTGAAGTTGCGGGTGTGGAAGAGGGACTCGGCCAGGAAGAACAGGGCGTCGCCGTAGCCAGGGTGCCGCTTGTTGCCGGGGTTCTCGACGACGTCGAGCAGCACCATGGCCGCCCGATCATAGTCGCCGGTGGCGAAGAAGAACTGCCCGTCACTCAGCCGCGCGGCGACCTTGTGCTGCTGTTCGAGCAGCGCGGGCGCGAGGTAGCGCTGCTCGAGGGCGTCGACGGCCTGCCCGAGCTCGGCGAGTTCGCCCTGCAAAGTGTCCGGCTCGGCCGCGTGCGCGCTCGCCGCGGCGACGAGCAGGATCGCGCCGACCGCTCGGCTCGCCCGGTTCATCGCGGGGCCCTACCCGTCCGTGTCCGGCGCGGCGGCTTCCGGCGCCGCGCCCCGCCCGACGTCGCTCAACCGGCTGTCGAAGCGGATGTCCGGGCGATCCTTCAGGTCGGTGGTGATGCCGCCCTTCTCGTACCCGACGACCACCACCTCGGCCTGCTTGCCCTCCTCCGCGTGGAACGTGTGGGACGAGCGCAGCGTGAAGACGTATCCCCGGAGGTACGAGAAGATGCCGTAGCCGTTGCCCCGGTACACCATCACGACCGAGACGGTGTGGTTGCCGGGCACGATCGGGCCGTTGAAGATCTCGATCTCCTCCCGCCCGTCGAGGTCCCCGTCCTTGTCCACCTTGGAGAAGATGGGCGTGCCGTCGAGGCTGTAGGTGACCTTCTCGAGCCGGAAGCTGGACCCCATCTCGTTGCGATGCACGAGGCGGGCCTCTGAGCCCGCGATGCTGCTCGACAGCACCGTCTCCTTGAGGATGGCCAGCCGGGTCTTGGTGCGGAAGATGCGCTCCTTGAGCTCGTTCACCCGGCGCTCGAGCTCGGTGATCTTCAGCCGGTAGGCCTCGTCACCGGTCTCGGGTCCGGCCGCCGCAGGCGCCTCGGCGCCTTCCTTGGCCACGTCCACGCGCGTGGCGGCGTCGGCCGGCGGCGGCGGCGGCGCCTTCGGGCCCTCCCCGCCTGCCGCGGCCGGCGCCTCGGCCTCGCCCGGCGCCTCCGCCTCGGCCGGGGCCTCCGCCTCCGCGGGGGCCTCCGCCTCCGCGGGGGCCTCCGCCTCCGCGGGGGCCTCGGCCTCCGCCGGCGCCTCGGCCGCACCACCGCCCTCCCCAGCCGGCTGGGCAGCCGCAGTGGCTACCCAGAGCAAGAGGATCCAACCGCTCAGCCTGCGCATCGAAGGGGCTCCCGGCCGGGACCGTCACCGAAGTCGATCATCGTGATGGGGACTAGCACACGGCTCCAAGGACTGTCAACAATACGGCGGCGGATCCGAAAAACTTGAAGTCCTTTCAGATCAACACCTTAGCCATGATCAGTCGGGGGCCCGACCCCACCGGCCAGCCATCACCAGGGCCTGCGCGACCGCCCTCAGGAGCGCGTCGAGCCCCGCGCCGGTGACCGCGCTGATCGGATGGATCGGCGCCGCGCCGCCGACCGCCTCGGTCAACGCCGCGAGCCCCTCTTCGACCTCGGGCCGATCCGTCTGCGACAGGACCACCATGAAGGGTCGTTCGAGCAGCGCCGCGTCGTAGCGTCCCAGCTCGCGACGCAGCGCCCGGTAGTCGTCGGCCGGCGTCCGGCCGGGCTCGAGATCCTGCGTCACGACGTACAGGAAGAGCGCCGTGCGCTCGATGTGACGCAGGAACTGGATGCCGAGCCCCACGCCGTCCGCCGCGCCCTCGATCAGCCCCGGCATGTCGGCCATGACGTAGCTGCGGTCGACGTCGACCCGCACGACCCCGAGGTTGGGCTCGAGCGTCGTGAACGGATAGTCGGCGATCTTCGGCCGCGCCCGGCTGACCTTCGAGATCAGGGTCGACTTGCCCGCGTTGGGGAAGCCCACCAGCCCGACGTCGGCGAGCAGCTTGAGCACGAGCCGCAGCTCGCGCTCCTCACCCTCCTCGCCGGGCTGAGCGTAGTCGGGCGCGCGGCGCGAAGGCGTCGCGAACATCGCGTTGCCCTTGCCGCCCCGGCCACCCCGCGCGACCACGATCTGCTGGCCGTCCTCGACGAGGTCGGCCACGAGCGCCCCGGTGCCCTCGTCGAAGACCTCGGTGCCCGGCGGCACCAGGACCAGTCGGTCGTCGCCGTCGGCCCCGGTGCAGTCCTTGCCCTCCCCCGGCCGGCCGTTCGGCGCGAAGTGGCGTCGCTTGTAGCGGTAGTCGAGGAGCGTGGCGAGGTGGGCGTCGGCGCGGACGATGACGTCGCCGCCGCGCCCGCCGTTGCCGCCGTCGGGGCCGCCGCGCGGGACGAACTTCTCGCGGCGGAAGCTGACGCAGCCCGCGCCTCCGTGGCCCGAACGGACCAGGATGCGCGCTTCGTCGATGAACTTAATAGACGGCGACCCGCCGCCGGCCACGGCCGTGCGGCTCGAACTTCACCTGGCCGTCCTTGAGGGCGAACAGGGTGAAGTCGCGACCGACGCCGACGTTGGCGCCGGCGTGGATGCGGGTGCCGCACTGACGGACGATGATGCTGCCCGCGCTGACGGTCTCGCCGTCGAAGCGCTTGACGCCGCGCCGCTTGGCGTTCGAGTCGCGGCCGTTCCGCGTACTGCCCTGACCCTTTTTGTGCGCCATCTTGCTGACTCCTTAGCCGGGGACCCCGAACGCCGTCAGGCGCTGATGCCGGTGATCTCGATCTCGGTGTAGGCCTGACGGTGGCCCTGCTTCTTGTGGTAGCCCTTCCGCCGCTTCTTCTTGAAGACGATGATCTTCTTGGCCCGACCCTGGGCCTTGATCTTCGCCCCAACCTTGGCGCCGTCGAGGAAAGGCGTGCCGATGCGGGTCTCGCCGTCGCCACCTACGAGCAGCACCTGCTCGAGGTCGAGCGCGTCGCCGACCTCGCCGTCGAGCTTCTCGACGCGCAGGGCCTGCCCGTTGCTCACGCGGTACTGCTTACCGCCCGTCTTGATGATCGCGTACATGGAATCTTCCACTCGCCGGGATGAGGTCACGAGGGCGCGGAAATTACGAGGTCGCGCGCCCGAAGTCAAGGGGTCGGTCGGATGCTCGGCGATTCAGTCGGCCCGACCACCGGCTTCCGCCACATGGCGGGCCAGGCTCTGCTCGTAGGGCGCGCGCGCGACGCCCCGCTCGGTGATGATGGCGGTGACCAGCGCAGCCGGCGTGACGTCGAAGGCCGGGTTCTCCACGGCGACCCCCTCGGGCACGAGCCGTCGATCCCCCACGTGCGTCACCTCCCGCGCTGGGCGCTGCTCGATGGGTACGTCGGCGCCGGTGGGCGTCGCCAGATCGATGGTGCTCGTGGGCCCCGCGACATAGAACGGGATGCCGTGGTGGTGACACAGCACCGCGACGGCGTAGGTGCCGATCTTGTTGGTCACGTCGCCGTTGGCGGCCACGCGGTCAGTGCCCACGACCACCGCGTCGACCTGGCCGAGCTGCATCAGGTGGCCCGCCATGTTGTCGGTGATGACCCGCACCGGGATGGCGTCGCGGTGCAGCTCCCAGGCGGTCAGGCGAGCCCCCTGCAGGAAGGGGCGGGTCTCGTCGGCGTAGACCAGCTTCACCTTGCCCTGTCGCCAACCGCTGCGGACCACCGCCAGCGCCGTGCCGTCGCCGCCGGTGGCCAGCGCGCCGGTGTTGCAGTGGGTCAGCACCCGGGCGCCGTCGGGCAGCAGCGCCGCGCCGTGGTCGCCCATGGCGCGGCACATGGCGCGATCCTCGTCGTGGATACGGCGGGCCTCGTCCTCGAGGGCGGCGGTGAGCGCCGGCCCCCGACCCGCGGCGGCGCGGGCCTTCATCCGATCGAGCGCCCAGAACAGGTTCACCGCCGTCGGTCGGGTGGCGGCGAGGCCCTCGAAGGCCGGCGCGAGCGCCTCGGGCCCCGCGTCGTCCCCCGCCTCCCGCGCGGCGAGCACGACGCCGTAGGCGGCGGTGATGCCGATCGCCGGGGCGCCCCGCACGACCATCTGCTTGATGGCGTCGGCCACGGCGCGCCAGTCCGCGCAGGTGAGGTAGGTCTCGTCGACCGGCAGCACGCGCTGGTCGAGCAGCACCAGCGCGTCGCCGCGCCAGTCGATGGTTCGGAAGGCGCTCGTCGTCATGGGTCGCTCGCGTCCTCGGCCAGCAGCCGGTCGAGCAGGGCGTTGACCTGCTGAGGGTTGGCTTTGCCCCGCGTCGCCTTCATCACCTGACCGACGAAGAAGCCCTTCACGCGGGTCTTGCCCTCGCGGAACTGCGCGAGCTGGTCGGGATGTTCCGCGATGATCGCGCGACAGGCGGCCTCGATCGCGGCGGTGTCGGTCACCTGGCGCAGCCCGCGCGCCTCGATGATCGCGTCCGGCGCGCCCTCCCCGGCGAGCATGTGGTCGAACACCTGCTTGGCGATACGCCCGCTGATGGTCTCGTCGTCGATGAGGGCGACGAGGCGGCCGAGATCGACGGGCGCCACGGGGCCGGTCGCGATGTCCCCCGCGGGTACGCGCGCGAGCAGCTCGCTGGTGATCCAGTTGCAGACGCCCTTGGCGTTGCTGGGGTGGGCGGCGAGGGCCGCCTCGAAGTAGTCGGCGAGGGCGCGCTCTGCGGTGAGCACGCCCGCGTCGTAGGGGGTCAGCTCGAGCGCGTCGACGAAGCGCGCACGGCGCGCGGCGGGCAGCTCCGGGAGCCCCTCGGCGGCGGCGCGCAGCTCGGCGGCAGACAGCTCGACGACGGGCAGGTCCGGCTCGGGGAAGTAGCGATAATCGTGCGCCTCTTCCTTGCCCCGCATGCCGCGGGTGCGGCCCGCCGCGTCGTCCCACAGCCGCGTCTCCTGCGTGACCGACTGGCCGGCCTCGAGCAGGTCGACGTGCCGCGCCGCCTCGTAGGCGATCGCGCGCTGCACGCCCTTGAAGGTGTTGAGGTTCTTGATCTCGGTGCGCGTGCCGAGGGTGGTGGCGCCGCGCCGCCGCACCGACACGTTGGCGTCGCAGCGGAACGAGCCTTCGTCCATGTTGCCGTCGCTGACGCCGAGGTAGCGGACGATGGCGCGCAGCGCGCGCAGGTAGTCGCCGGCCTCCTCGGGGGTGCGCAGCGCCGGCTCCCCCACGATCTCGATCAGCGGCACCCCGGCCCGGTTGAGGTCGACGAGGGTGGCGTCGGTGGCGTCGTGGGTCGACTTGCCGGCGTCCTCCTCGAGGTGGATGCGCGTCAGCGGCACCGCGCGCACGCTGCCGTCCTCGGCGTCCACCGGCACGGCCCCCCCGGTGAGCAGCGGCCGGTCGTACTGGGTGATCTGATAGCCCTTGGGCAGGTCCGGATAGAAGTAGTGCTTGCGGGCGAAGACGCTCTGCGGGTGGGCGGTGCAGCCGAGGGCCGCGCCCACCGCGAGGGCGAAGTCGACCGCCTGCCGGTTGAGCACCGGCAGCACGCCCGGCAGGCCCAGGCAGATGGGGCAGGTGTCGAGGTTGGGCGGCTGACCGAAGCGGTTGGGGCAGCCGCAGAACAGCTTCTCGGCGGTGGCCAGTTGGCAGTGCACCTCGAGGCCGATGACGGTCTCCCAGCCGGTGGCGTCGGCGGCGCTCACGGGGCCTCCTCGCACAGCGCCGGGCGGCGGCCGCACCACCCGGTGGCGTCCTCGTAGCTGGCGGCCACGCGCAGCAGGGTCGCCTCGTCGAAGGCGCGCCCGATGAGCTGCAGGCCCACCGGCAGGCCCGCCTCGTCGAAGCCGCAGGGCACCGACAGGCCGGGAAGGCCGGCCAGGTTGCAGCCGATGGTGAAGACGTCGGCCAGGTACATGGCCAGCGGATCGTCGACGCGCTCGCCGAGGCGGAAGGCCGTCGTCGGCGACACCGGCGTGACGATGGCGTCGACCGTGTCGAGCGCGTCGTCGAAGTCGCGGCGCACCAGCGTGCGCGCCTGGCTGGCCTTGCGGTAGTAAGCGTCGTAGTAGCCGGCCGACAAGGCGTAGGTGCCCAGCATGATGCGGCGCTTGACCTCGAGGCCAAAGCCGGCGTCGCGCGTCGCCCCGTACATGGCGGCCAGATCGGCGCCGGGTCGACGCTGGCCGTACCGCACCCCGTCGAAGCGGGCCAGGTTGCTCGAGGCCTCGGCCGTCGCGACCAGGTAGTAGGCCGCGACGCCGTAGCGCGCGTGCGGCAGGTGCACGTCCACCAGCTCGGCGCCGAGCGCTCGCAGGCGGTCGAGCGCGGCCTGCGTCGCCGCGGCGACGCCGGGCTCGAGGCCCTCGCCGAAGTACTCCGCGGGGACACCGAGCCGGACGCCGGCCAAGTCCGCGTCGCGCGGCATGGCCTCGAGGCCGACCGGCAGCGGGACGTCCGCCGAGGTGGCGTCGTGCGGGTCCGGACCGGCGCAGGCCTCGAACAGGGCGGCGACGTCGCGCACGGTGCGGGCCAACGGGCCGGGCTGATCCAGGCTGCTCGCGAACGCGATGACCCCAAAGCGGCTGACCCGACCGTAGGTGGGCTTCAGCCCCACGACGCCGCACAGCGCCGCCGGCTGCCGAATGGATCCTCCCGTGTCCGTGCCCAACGCGCCCAGGCAATGACCCGCCGCGACGGCCGCGGCGCTGCCCCCGCTGCTGCCGCCTGGGGTGCGGTCGAGCCCCCACGGGTTGTGGACCGCGCCGAAGGCGCTGTTCTCGTTCGACGAGCCCATCGCGAAGGCGTCCATGTTCTGCTTGCCCAGGATCACGGCGCCCGCGGCGCGGAGGCGGGCGACGACGGTCGCGTCGTAGGGCGGCCGGTAGCCCTCCAGGATGCGGCTGCCACAGGTGGTGGGCAGATCCCGCGTGAGGAAGATGTCCTTCAGGCCGACCGGCACGCCGGCGAGCGGGCCGAGGTGTTCGCCCCGGGCGCGACGCGCGTCGATCTCCGCCGCCTGGGCCAGCGCCCCGGCCGCGTCCACGTGCAGCCAGGCGTTGATGCGCTCATCGGTGGCCTCGATGCGGGCCAGGCAGGCGCGCGTCAGCTCGACGGACGTGCGCTCGCCCCGGACGAGGGCCTCGCGCGCCTCGCAGAGTGGGCCGCTCATCCGATCACCTTCGGCACGCGGAACTGGCCGTCCGTCGTGGCGGGCGCCGCCGCCAGCGCCTCCCCGGGCGCGAGCTCGAGGCGCAGCCCCGAGGGACGCCAGGCCGTGCCCCCCGGCGCCGCGTGGGTAGGCTCCACGTCGGTGGTGTCGAGCTCGGCGAGCTGCTCGACGTAGCGCAGCACGTCGGTCAGCTGACCCGCCAGCAAGCGGACCTCGTCGTCGGTGAGGCCCAGCCGCGCCAGCTGGGCGATGTGCCGCACGGCGGCGGCGTCCAGGGGGGCACGGTCGCTCATCGTGGCTCCGAGGGTCGGGGGCGTCGGCGTCGTCTCAGGGCCGTCATAGGCCCCCGTCGGCCCTAGCGCAACCGTTCGAGCTTGCGCTGCACCATGGCGGCCTTGCGGCCCCGCGGGTGGGCGTCGAGGTAGGCCTGGTAGGAGCGCACGGCGTCGAGCTTGCGCCCCGCCTTCTCGTAGGCGACGGCGAGCCCGTACATGCCGTCCGCGTAGCGCGGGTTGCGGTTCAGCGAGCGCTTGAAGTTGTCGACCGCGCTGATGAGACGCCCGGTGTCGAGGTCGCACCAGCCCAGGTTGGCCCAGGGCTCCGGGCTCTGCGGTCGCGACTGGGCCGCTTGCTCGAAGAAGCGGCGCGCCTGGGCGGATCGCCCCCGCTCGAGCAGCTTGTAGCCGCGGCTCAACATGACGTCGTAGGACTCGGGCGGCGGCGGGGCGGCGCGCTTGGCGGGAGGCTCCTCGGTCGCCTTGGGCCGCGCGGGCGGCTTCGGCTCGACCGCCGGCGGCTTCGGCTCGATCGCGGGCGGCTTCGGCTCGACCGCCGGCGGCTTGGGCGCCACGGGGGCGACGGCCACGGTCGCCGGCGCGGCGTCGCGGGGCGTCGCCGCGTCCCCCGCTGGGGGCGCCGCGCCCAGCTGCTCCAGCATGCGGCTGCCCGGCGCGTGCCCCTTGTTCGCCGCGACCAGCTCCACCAAGGTCTGGGTGGCGTCCTCGTCGCGGCCGGCGCGGCGATAGGCCACCGCCTGAAGGTACTGCGCGCGGGGCAGGCGTCGAGCGTCCGTCGACAGCGCCGCGAGCTTGCGCGCGCTGGCCGCGGCGTCCGCGCCCTCGACGTGCAGCTCGAGGGCCGCGCGCTGCAGCTCGACGGCCGGGCGCGGCGCGCCGGCCGACTCGGCCCGATCCAGCTGGCGCTGAGCCATCTCGTGCTGACCCGCCACCCGGTAGTAGTCCGCGAACCCGAGCGCCACGCGCGCGTCGTCGGGCGCGAGGGCGCGAGCCGACGCGAGGCTGACGAGCGCCTTCTCGAGCGCCGGCGCGGCGTCCCTCTCTTCGAGCCGCAGGTACTCGGCCGCCTCGACCGCCGCGCTCGCGAGGCCCAGCCGAGCGCGCAGGGCCAGATCCGCGTCGGCCGGCGGCTCGCCCAGCGTGCCGAGCGCCGCGGAGAAGGCGTCCTCGGCGCGCGCCAGGCCCTCGGTCGTGTCCGCCCGCAGCGCAGCCTCGGCCTGCTCGATCCGCGCCCGTGCGTCTGCCAGGTCCGGCCCGCCCGCGCGGCCGATCGTGCGAGGGCCCCGCGCGCCGGAGCGCTCACTGACCTGATCCCAGACGAAATAAGCCACCCCCGCCAGGGCGATGGTCGCCAGCACCCCGATCAGGAAGCCGCGGGCCGTGGCCCCGCCGACGGGCCGATAGCCGGGCGGCAGCTCACCGTCGAAGCTCATCGGCGTCGCCTGGGCGCGCAGCCCGGGAGGCGGCGTGCGGGTCACCGCCACGCTGGGCGGCGGCGTCGGGGGCGGGGGCGGAGGCGCGCGCCGGGCCACGCGCTGCGGGGCAGGCGTGGCGCGGGGACCGGATCCGCTGCGCTGAGCGTCGAGCGCGGGTGTCCGCAGCGTCGGGCGATCATCCGGACCCTCGAGCCGGAACTCACCGGTGTCGAGCAGGTCGCTGCGCGACTGCGGCGGGGGCGGCGCGGGCCCCGGCGCGGGCGTCAGGGGGACCGTGTCACGCTCGATCGGCGCCGGGCCGGGCGCGGGGGTGTCCTCGCCGGGGAAGAAGCTGGCCAGCTCGACGATCGATCCGAGCGGCTTCCAGTTGTCCCCCGTCTTCGAGATCTGATCATCGCGGGCCACCTTGCCCTGCACGATCCACTGCTGCAGCGTGGCCAGATCCTTGAAAGCGTGGACATCCCCGCCCCCCGTGCGGATGCGCCACTGGTGGCTGGGCGCGCGACTCTCCGCCGGCTCGGGTTCCGGCTCGGAGGCGACGGGCGACTCGTCGAAGACGACCCGATGACGCACGACGCGGAACAGATGTCCGCAGTTGGTGCACTTGACCGTGATGCCGGCCTCGGTGACCTTCGCGTCGTCGAACTCGTACTCAGTGCCGCATTTCTCGCACTTGACGTCCATCGTTTCCGTTCGTCCGCTGGTGGCGGGCCCGATACGCTTCGAGCGCCGCGCGTGCCTCGGCCTGTCGGTTGCTGCGGTGCAGCGCCAGCGCCAGGTACCGCAGCGCGCGCGGATCCTCCTCCTGGTCGGCGACGGTCTGCAGCAGACGCGTCGCGGCGGTGTACTGCTCGGCCTCGAAGAGCTCGATGGCGCGGGCCAGCGACGCGCTGGCTGGCGCCGGGGCGGGGAGCGCGCTGCCCTCGACGGTCGGCGGGAGGCCCATCCAGCCGCCGAGGACGCCCGCGACCACCACGCCGCCGGCCAGCAGGGTGCCCCCGGCCAGCAGCATCAACACGAAGCCGAAGCCGAGGGGGCTGTCGGGCAGCCGCGCCTCCTTCTTGGCGGGCGCGCTGGCCCCGTCCCGCGGGCTGGCGCGCCGAAGCTCGGGCGCGCGCGCGGGCTGCTGGGTCCGGGGCGGTCGCTTCGCCGGCGCGCGCGCGGTGTCCAACGCGAGCTCGTCACCTCCCGGCGTCGGTGGTCCCCGAGGCGTCAGCCGCTGGCTGACGTCGGGCCACGCATCGACCGGCAGGAACGCGCTGTCCCCACGCGCCAGGTGCACCTGCGAGATGTCCGTCTTCCCCTCGAGCCACGCGACGACGGCGTCGAGGGTAGGCAGCTCGTAGACGAGGCCCCGATCACTGCGGACGCGCCAGGCGGCGGCCCCCATGGTCGCCTTGGCCGTCGCGTCGAGATCCACCACCCGCGTCGACTCGTCCTCATGGAAGTCGGCGTCGAGGCGCGTCGCGGCCTCGTCTTCGTCCCCGAAGGTGAAGCTGCCGCCGCCGAGCGGCTCCTCACTGGCCGGCGTGGGCAGCGGATCGAGGATGCTCGACAGGTCGAAGCGCTCGCCGCCCGTGGGCATGGGGCCCAGCTCGTCTTCGCGGGTGGCCGGGCCGTCGTCGGGCTCGAGATCGCCGGCGAGGCTGCCGAAGTCGGGACCCGGCGCCGGAGGGCCCAGCCCCGGATCGAAGCCGCCCGGTCGACCGAGGGCGCCGAAGCTCGAGGGCGGCGCACCGAGCAGCCCGCGGCCCATCCCAGCGCCGCTGGCCGGCGGCGCGGGCGCTGCGTCGGCGTCGACCGTGAAGGGACGACCGCACGGATCGCACACGACGGTGACAGAGCCCCCGCTGACCGGCTGGGCCTCGTTCACTGCTCCACAATGGCGGCATCGCACCTGCACGACTAAAGGACGTTGCCACAGGGCCCCGGCCAGCGCCAGTACGCGCGATAACACCCACGCGCCCCAGGGCTGCGGACCTCGCCGAGCCCGCTGGTTTCGGGGTCGGCTCGGCGGACGCGGTCAGCCCTGGTAGGGGGCGACGAAGCTCGCCAGCACCTTGCGCTGCCCGACGTCGTCGAAGTCGATGGTGAGCGAGGGGCGCATGCCGGGGTTGACCTTCCGCACCCGGCCGGCGCCGAGCTGGGCGTGCCACACCCGCATACCGGGGGAGAAGCCGGGGCCGTCCGAGCCTCCGAACTCGTCGTACACGACGTCCACGCACAGCTCATCGTCCGAGGGGGCGGGGGCCACGGCGACCGGGTCGTGCTCGCGAGGCCAGCCGGAGGCGCGCCGCTGCCAGGCCCGCGCGGCGGGCGGTGGCTCGGGCACGTAGCGGGACTCGACCGCACCGCGCGGGAGCTCGCGCAAGAAGCGGCTGGGTGCGTTGTGGCGCACCTCTCCGAAGGTGCGGCGCTGCCGCGCGCGGGTGAGGATCAGCCGGCGCTCCGCGCGGGTGAGCGCGACGTAGCAGAGGCGCCGCTCCTCCTCCTCCCCCGCCCCGTCGCGGTCGTCGAGGGCGCGCGCGTTGGGGAACACGCCGTCCTCGAGGCCGATGACGAAGACCACCGGGAACTCGAGCCCCTTGGCCGCGTGGACCGTCATCAACGAGACGGCGCCGCCCGACAGCTGGGCCACGTCGACCTCGCTGACGAGCTTGACCTGCTCCAGATAGCCCGCCAGCGAAGCGTCCGGCGTCTCCTGCTCGTAGCTCTCGATGGCCTGCAGCAGGCGCTCGACGTTGGCCTGCCGACCCTCACCCGCCTCGCGCTCCACATCCTCGTGAGCCAGGTGCTCCATCAGCCCCACGCGCTCGAGCAGGCCGCGCACCTGCGCGCTGGGCGAGGACGCCTCGGCGCGGGCGGCCGCCAGGGCCGCCAGGAAGTCCGCGAGCCCGCTGCGCGCCCGACCGCGGAGGACCGCCGCGTCGAGGGCGGCGGCCGCCGCCGCGAGGGCGCTCTCTCCGCGCGCGTCCGCGAACTCGGCAAGGCGGGCCAGCGAGGTCTTGCCGACCCCCCGCGACGGCACGCCCAGCGCGCGGCGGAAGGCGACATCGTCGTTGGGGTTGACCAGCAACCGGACGTACGCGAGCGCGTCGCGCACCTCGGCGCGATCATAGAAGGACCGCCCGCGGACGACGGCATAGCGCAGGCCCGCGCGGGTCAAGGTCTCCTCGAGATCCAGGGACAGGTGGTTGGCGCGCATCAGCACCGCGACGTCGCCCGGCGCGTAGCCCTCCTCGCGGCAGAGGCCGGCGATGCGCTCGGCGACCCACCGCGCCTCGCCGCGCGCGTCGTGGCCTTCGTAGAGCTCGATCCGCGTGCCCTCGCTGCGCTCGGTCCAGAGATCCTTGCCCAGGCGCCGCTCGTTGTGGGCGATGACGCCGTTGGCCGCCTGCAGGATGTGGCCGTCGCTGCGGTAGTTCTGCTCGAGCCGCAGCACGCGCGCGGCCGGATACTCGTGGGGAAACTGGAGGATGTTCTCCACCTCGGCCCCACGCCAGCCGTAGATGGACTGGTCGTCGTCGCCGACCACGAACAGGTTGCTGGCCGGCGGCGCGAAGGTGCGCAGCCAGGCGTATTGGGCGCGGTTGGTGTCCTGGAACTCGTCGACCAGCACCCAGCGCCAACGCCGGCGGTAGGACTCGGCCAGGCTGGGGACCTCGGTGAGGATCTGCGCCGGGCGCAGGATGAGATCACCGAAGTCGAAGGCGTCGGCGCGCTCCATCAGCAGCTCGTAGCGCGCGCCCACCTCGGCGGGATCCAGCAAGGCGCCCTCGCTGGGCGGCGTCGCCTCGCGCGCGTCGAGGCCGGCGTTCTTGGCCTGATCGATGGCGCGGCGCCAGGCCCGCACCCCCTTGGCGCTGAGACCCGCGTTCAGGTCGTTGAGGGCCTCGCGCAGCACGGCCGTCTGGTCGTCGTCGTCGTAGATGGTGAAGGCGCGGGTGCGACCCACCGCCGTGGCGTGCTGGCGCAGAAAGCGGGCGCCCAGGCTGTGGAAGGTCGAGATGGTGAGGCCGGGCAGGTCGTCCGCGCCGAGCAGGCCGAAGACCCGCTCGCGCATCTCGCGGGCGGCGCGGTTGGTGAACGTCAGCGCCAGGACACTGTCGGGGGAAGAGCCCTCGAGCAGCAGCCGCGCGATGCGGTGCGTCACCACCCGCGTCTTGCCGCTGCCGGCGCCGGCCAGCAGCAACAACGGCCCCTCGTCGTGCTGGACCGCCGCCCGCTGAACCGGGTTGAGGCCCTCGAGGTCCAGGACGGCCCCGGCGCTCACTCGACCGTCACGCTCTTGGCCAGGTTGCGGGGCTGGTCGACGTCGGTGCCCTTGAGGTCAGCGACGTAGTAGGCCAGCAACTGGAGCGGGATCGTCGTCACGAAGGGTTGCAGCTGCTCGTCGACGACCGGCACCCGCAGCACGTCGTCGGCCTGCGCCGTGATGGCGTCGTCGCCCTCGCTGGCGATGGCCACGACGCGACCCTGCCGAGCCCGCGTCTCCTGCAGGTTGGACGCCGTCTTCTCGTAATGCGCGCCCAGGGGAGTGATCACCACCACCGGCATCTGCTCGTCGATGAGCGCGATGGGCCCGTGCTTCATCTCGCCCGCCGCATAGCCCTCGGCGTGGATGTAGCTGATCTCCTTCAGTTTCAGGGCACCTTCGAGGGCGATGGGGTGGTTCACGCCGCGGCCGAGGAAGAGGAAGTCGCGGGCGTGCATGTACTTGCGCGCGACCGCCTCGACCGGGGCCACGTCGGTCAGCATGCGCTCGATCACGACCGGCAGCTGGACGAGCTCGCCGAGGCGCGCCCGCACCGCGTCCGGCGTCATCGTGCCGCGGCGCCGGCCCAGATACAGCGCGAAGAGCTGCAGGCCCAGCATCTGGGTGACGAACGCCTTGGTGCTGGCGACGCCGATCTCGGGTCCCGCGTGGGTGTAGACGATGTCGTCGCTGGCGCGCGCGATGCTGCTCTCGATGACGTTGCAGATGCTCAGCACGCGCGCCCCGCGGCGCTTGGCCTCGTTCAGCGCCGCGAGCGTGTCGGCCGTCTCACCCGACTGGCTGACCGCGATGAACAGCGTGCGGTCGTCCACGAGCGGATCGCGGTAGCGGAACTCGCTGGCGAGATCGACCTCGGTCGGGATGCGCGCAGCCTCTTCGATGAAGCGCTTGCCGACGAGGCCGGCGTGCCATGCCGTGCCGCAGGCCGTCACGACGATGCGCTCGATCCGCGCGATGTCGTCGGCGTCGAGGTGCACGTCCTCGAGGTGCACGTCGCCCTGCTCGAGCGAGATGCGGCCCCGCAGCGTGTCGGCGAGGGCGCGGGGCTGCTCGTGGATCTCCTTGAGCATGAAGTGCTTGTAGCCGCCCTTCTCGGCCTGCGAGGGCGTCCACGTGATGTGCTTCGTGGGCCGCTCGATGGGCGCGCCGTCGAGGTCGGTCACCCGCATCCCGTCGCGGGTCAGCACGACCATCTCGCCCTCGTGCAGGAACAGCACCTCGCGGGTGTGGTCGAGCAGCGCCGGGATGTCACTGGCGAGGAACATCTCCCCTGCGCCCACGCCCACCACGAGGGGGCTGGCGTTCTTGGCGGCGACGAGCTTGTCGGGCTCGGTCGTCGACATCACCACGACGGCGTAGCTGCCCTCCACCTCACCGACCACCGCCCGCACGGCGGCCTCGAGATCGGCGCCCCCGTCGACCTTCTCGCGGATGAAGTGCGAGAAGATCTCCGTGTCCGTCTCGCTCTTGAAGACGTGGCCGCGGGCCTCGAGGGCGGCGCGCAGGGCGAGGTGGTTCTCGACGATGCCGTTGTGGACGACGGTCACCGGGCCGGCCGTGTGGGGGTGGGCGTTCTGCTCCGAAGGCCGCCCGTGGGTCGCCCAGCGCGTGTGCCCGATGCCCAGGCTGCCGTGCAGCGGAGACGCGCGCAGCTCGGTCTCGAGGTTGATCAGCTTGCCCACCGAGCGGACGACCCGCGTGGCCTCCCCGTCGAAGACGGCCAGGCCGGCCGAGTCGTAGCCGCGATACTCGAGCCGCCGCAGGCCGCCGAGCAGGATGCCGGCGCTCTCGCGTCCGCCGATGTAGCCGACGATGCCGCACATGACTCAGTCCTTTCCGTGTTGCTCGGCGCGGGCGCGCGCCTTGCGCTCCACCCAGCCGGGGATGTTGCGCTGGCGGGTCCGCGAGAGGGCGAGGCCGCCCGCGGGGACATCTTCGGTGATGGTGCTGCCCGCGCCGACATAGGCGCCGTCGCCGACCCGCACGGGCGCGACGAGCTGGGTGTCCGAGCCGATGAAGGCCCCCGCGCCGATGTCCGTGCGGTGCTTCGAGCGGCCATCGTAGTTGCAGGTGATCGTCCCGGCGCCGACGTTGGCCCCGGCGCCCACGCGCGCGTCGCCGAGGTAGGACAGGTGGCTCGCCTTCGCGCCCTCCTCCATCTCGGTCTTCTTGGTCTCGACGAAGTTGCCCACCTTGACCCCCCGGCGCAGCACCGTCCCTTCTCGCAGGCGCGCGAAGGGCCCGACGTGGCAGGCGTCGTCGATGATCGCGCGCTCCGCGTGACTGTAGGCGTGCACCACGACCCCGTCGCCGAGCACGCTGTCCCGCAGCACGACGCCCTGCTCGAGGTGGCACCCGCGACCGACGCGGGTCCGCCCCGCCAGGCGCACGCCGGGCTCGAGGACGGTGTCCGGCCCGACCTCCACCCCGTCGTCCACGAAGACGGAGCCGGGATCGACCAGGGTCACGCCTTCGCGCATCAGCGTGGTGCGCAGCGCGGCCTGCATGCGCGCTTCGGCCGCCGCCAGGTCGATCCGGTCGTTCACCCCGGCGGCGAGCGCGGCCTCGGCCCCATCGAGCACGAGCGTGCTCACCCGGTGACTCGCGCCGCGCGCGGCCGCGACGATGTCGGTCAGGTAATACTCGCCCTGCGCGTTGTCCCGGCCGAGGCCAGCCAGCGTCTCGAACAGGAACCGGGCGTCGACGCGGTAGATGCCCGCGTTGACCTCGTCGATGGCGGCCTCGGCGGGCGCGCAGTCACGGAACTCGACGATGCGACTCAGCTGGCCGTCTTCGTCGCGCACCAGACGACCATAGGCCCCCGGATCAGCGAGCCGCATGCCCACGACGCCGACGGTCGCATCTCCGCAGACGGCGTCGAGGCGCTCGATGAGCGCGGTCGGCAGCGTCGGCACGTCACCGCTCAGGATGAAGACGTCCCCGTCGAAGTCGGCGAGGGCCTCTTGGGCGCAGAGGACCGCGTGGGCGGTGCCGAGCTGCTCCGCCTGCAGCGCCACGCGCAGGGGCGCGTCCGGGAACGCCCCCCTCAGGTAGCCCTCGACGGCCTCCCGTTGGTGCCCGAGCACCGCGACGATCGGGTCGGCGCCCAGCTCGAGGGCGCTCCGGACCGGATAGTGGATCATCGGCCGCCCGGCCACCGCGTGCAGGACCTTGACGGTCGCCGAGCGCAGCCGCGTCCCCAGCCCCGCCGCCATCAGCACCACTGCTTTCCGTCGCGCCCCCACGATTCCCCCTTCGTCCTTCGCGGCGCTGCCCTCGCGGGAACATGCGCGCCGCCGTCGCCGGTATCACGGAGACGCCCTGTCGTGTCAATGGATGCGGGCAGCCCGGGCCCGTTGCCCTTCCCGGCCCGGTGTGCGACGACAGCCGGCGTGCATCCCGCGCTGCTCACCGCCGCCGACGCCTGCGCCGCCCCGGGGCCGGTGCGCGCGGGCCTCCACCGGCTGGCCGAGGCCGGCGCGGCGCTGGACGATCCGCGCCTGGCGCGGACCCTGATCCCGGTCTTGGCCAACAGCCGCTTCCTCACCGCGGCGATGGCCACCACGCCCGCGCTCGTCGACGACCTGCTCGAGATCGAGCGCTTGCGCGCGCCCCTGCGGCGAGCGCAGCTCGAGCGCGCGCTCGACCTGAGCGACGCGCCCGACGAGGACGCGGCCAGCCGACGGCTTCGGCGGGGGCGGCTGCGAGCGTTCCTGCACGTCACGGCGCGCGACGTCGCCCTCGGGGCCACCGTCGAAGCCACCTGCGCCGATCTCACCGCCATCGCCGAGGCCGCCCTGCGCGCCGCGACCCGGTACGCGCTGCGCGTCGTCGAGGCGGAGCTGGGCGCCCCCGTCGACGCGGCGGGGGCGCGCATCCCCTTCGTGGTCATGGGCATGGGGAAGCTGGGGGGTGGCGAGCTGAACTACAGCTCGGACATCGACCTCATCTACCTCTACGGCACCGACGAAGGCGCTCCCGACGCGCCCACCCCGCACGCCTTCTTCGTGCGCGTCAGCAATCTGATCACCCGCCTCGTCGGCGCCACGACCGAGCACGGCTTCGTCTTCCGCGTCGACCTGGATCTGCGGCCCGAGGGCCGCGGCGGTCCGATCTGCAACGGCCTCGCGGGCGCGGAGCGCTATTACGAGGCCTGGGGGCGCACCTGGGAGCGCATCGCCTGGCTGCGCGCGCGACCGGTCGCCGGTGACCTCGAGCTGGGCGCCCGGGCGCTGGCCGTCCTGTCGCCGTGGATCTACCAGCGGACCGTCGGACCCGAGACGCTCGACGCGGTCGGGCAGCTGAAGGCGCAGATCGGCGCGCGGCGCCGCCAGGAGAGGGCCCTGCGGGGAGCGCACCACGACCTGAAGCTGGATCCCGGCGGCATCCGCGCGGTGGAGTTCTTCGTCAACGCGCTGCAGCTGCTGCACGCGCCGCGCGACCCTCGGCTGCGCGATCCGTCCACCCTCGGCGCGATGGATCGCCTGGTCGCCTCGGGCTTGCTGACCGAGACGGAGCGCGACCAGCTGACCGAGGCGTACGTGCTGTACCGGCGCGTCGAGCACCGGATCATGATGCTGGACCAGCGCCAGACCCAGACGCTGCCCCAGGGCGCGGAGTTGGACGGGCTGGCGAGCCGTCTGGGCCTGGGCGGCGTGGCCCCCGGCGCCGAGCTGCTGGCCACGCTCGAAGCGCACCAGACCCGGGTCGGTGCGATGTTCGACGCGTTGCTCGCCGGCGAGCGCGGCGCCGAGGACGACGACGCCCGCCGGGCCATGGCGCTGCTGGCCACCCCCGACGCCGCTCACCGGCGGGCCCTCTGCGCGGCCGCCGGCTTCGTGGATCCCGATCAGGCGGCGCACCTGCTCCAGACCGCCGGGCGCTGGCCGCAGAGCCCCCTGTCGCCGCGCGCCGACGGCGCCCTCGCCCGGCTCGGCCTGACGCTCGTGACCGAGGTGCTCCGCTCGGCCGAGCCGGATCGCGCGCTCACGCATCTCGCCGGCTTCGCCCGTCCCCTGGCCCGCACCCCGGCCTACGTCGGCAGCTTGCAGCGCAACCCGGTGCTCGTGCGGCTCCTGGTGAGCGTCTTCGCCACCAGTGATCTGCTGAGCACGATGCTCATCCGGCAGCCCGATCTGCTCGACTCGCTCTTCGACCGGCGGCCTCCGACGGACGAAGACGCGCACCTGGCCGCGGCGCTCGCGCGGGCGGCGGCCACCGAGGACACCGAGCGCTTCGTCGAGGCGGTCGCGCGCTACAAGCAGGCCGCGCTGCTGCGCATCGGGTTGTCGGACGTCGCCGGCGAGCTCGACGCCCCGCGGCTCGAGGCGGCGCTCAGCGACCTGGCCGCGGCCATCCTGCGCGCCGTGTTCGAGCGCGCGCGCAGGGACACCGAGGCGCGCCGGGGCGCCCCCCCCACCGCCATCGAGACGGCGATCCTCGCCTTCGGCAAGCTCGGGGGTCGCGAGATGTCCTACGGCAGCGACCTCGACCTGGTCTTCGTCTACGACCACGCCGAGGCCGATGGGACGACCGCCGCCGAGGCGCTGGCCTGGTGCACCCGTCTCGCCCAGCGGACGCTGTCCCTGCTCGGCCTGCCGACGCGCGCCGGGCTGCCGCTGTACAGCGTCGACACGCGCCTGCGCCCCGGCGGCTCCCAGGGCACGCTGGTGGTGTCGCTGGCCCGCTTCGTCGCCCACCACGAACAGACCGCCGCGGCGTGGGAGCGCGTCGCGTTGGTGCGCGCGCGTCCGGTCGCGGGTGATCGCGCGCTCTGCGTGCGGCTGGAGCCCGCCCTCGAGCGCCTGACCTTCGCGCTGCCGCCGCCCCCCAGCCTGCGGGCCGACCTTCGACGCATCCGGTCCCGCCTGGAGCGCGAGGTTGCCCGCGAAACACCGGATCGCTATAACCCGAAGGTAGGCCGCGGCGGGCTCATGGATCTCGAGTTCATCGCCCAGGTGCTGCAGATCGAGAACGGTGGTCGTCGACCTTCGCTGCGCACGGCCAACACCTGCGCCGCCCTCGCGGCGCTCGGCGCATCGGGGGTGCTCGACGAGGTCGACCCGCTGCTCGACGCGTGGCGCTTCCTGCGACGGCTCGACCACCGGCTGCGCATCATGCGGGGCCGACCCGTGCCGGAGCTTCGGGCCGACCCCACCGCTCTGGACCGCCTCGCCCGCCGCTTGGGCTACCGCGGCGCCGCTCAGGTGGGCGGCACCGACGGCCTCGGTGGGCAGCTGCTGGACGACTATCAGCGCACCACGGCGCTGGTCCGGCGGCGCTTCGAGCAGGTCTTCGGACCCGCGAGCGACTGACACCGAGCCACGCGACCTCGGATCGGGGGCGCGCTGCGGCGAACGAGAATCGGACGGAGCGACGACATGGCGGTGAAGGCCGACAAGATCTGGTTGGACGGCGAGCTGGTCGACTTCGAGAAGGCCACCGTGCACGTGCTGACCCACACGCTGCACTACGGCTTCGGCGTCTTCGAGGGCATCCGCGCCTACCGGCGCGCGGACGGCGAGAGCCACGTCTTCCGCCTCGAGGAGCACGTGCGCCGGCTGTTCGACAGCGCCCACATCATCGGTATGGAGATCCCGTTCGGCCGCGGCGACCTGACGCAGGCCTGCGTCGCGACGCTGCAGGCCAATGGACTCGACGAGGGCTACCTGCGCCCGATCGCCTTCCTCGGCAGCGAGGCGATGGGCCTCGGCGCGCTGAACAACCGCGTACGGGTCGCGATCGCCGCATGGAACTGGGGCGCCTACCTGGGCGACGAGGGCATGTCGAAGGGGATCCGTTGCAAGATCAGCTCGTTCAACCGGCTGCACGTCAACGTGAACCTCGCCAAGGGCAAGATTTGCGGACAGTATGTCAACAGTGTCATAGCGAAGCGGGAGGCGCTCGCGGCCGGCTACGACGAGGCCATCATGCTCGACGTCAACGGCTACGTGTCCGAGTGCACCGGTGAGAACCTGTTCTTCGTCCGCGACGGCCGCGTCATCACGGCGCCCTACGGGGGCAGCATCCTCGGCGGCATCACCCGCGACTCGTGCCTGCAGATCGCCCGTGACCTCGGTGTCGTGGTCGAGGAGCGCCTCTTCACGCGGGACGAACTCTACACCGCCGACGAGATCTTCCTGTGCGGCACCGCCGCCGAGGTCACGCCGGTGCGCGAGGTCGACGATCGGCGGATCGGGCCGGGCCGACCGGGCGAAGTTACCGCTATGATCTCGAAGCGTTTTTTCGCCATCGTGAAGGGCGATGACCCCACCCACCCCGAGTGGCGCCACGCCTACCGCCTCGGCGCCTGAGCGCTCGGCGGCACGGCCTTCGCATAGCCCCGGAAGCGTCTTCGCCGCACCGAGGAGATGCCCGTGGCCCCCGGAACCGAGTTCATCCGTAAGCTCGAGCACCACCGCGCTCGCACGCTCGCCCGCCGCCAGCCCGAGCCGGAGCCTGTCTCCGAGCGACTGCTGGTCTCCTGGGTTCACCACGACAACATGCTGGAGGGGCGGCTGTACCGGCCCGAGGAGATCGCGCTCGCCCTGCGCGGCGAAGATGATCGCCTCGATCCCTACCTGCACCCGCTGCTCGACGAGATCCGGCGCTACGTCGACACCGTCCACTTCGTCTGGTCGCGCGCCCACGAGGGTCTCGAGGCCGTGAACCTCGAGAACCTCAAAGCGATCCACCGGATGCTGACCCCGGATCCGAAGGATCGCGGCGGCCTGTACCGGCGCACCTCGCCCGTGCATCGCGACTACTTCCAGCGCATCTGCGCCGCCGACAAGGTGCCCTACCACCTGCGCAAGCTGTTCGAGCAGGTCGAGCAGGAGTACGACGACGCCTGCGATCCGGTGGCCTTCGCGGCCGAGGTGCACCACCGGCTCATGTTCATCTACCCCTTCCGGCGCAACCCCGGCACGACGGCGCGGCTGTTCACCAACCTGCTGCTGTTGTCGCGGGGCTACCCGCCCGCCCACCTGGCTGCGCACCAGCGGGACGCCTACTACGAGGCCCTCGGCCAGCCCGAGCCCTCCGCCCTGGTGCGGCTGTTCCACCAGGCGGTCGCGGGCATGCTGGAGTCGCCGAGCGGCATCGGCCTGCTGCGTCGCCCGATCTCCTGATCCCACCTCCGTACGCGCCGACCCGCGGCGCGCCGCGGTGGGCGCTGCGGGCGCACGTTGGCGAGCGCCCGGTCAGGGCACCCAGACGCTGTCCACCAGCCGACGCCCCAAGGCGACGCAGTCCGGCCCCTGCAGCTGGCCCTCGAGCGCCTGCGGGTTCAACCGCGCGGCCGATGCGCGCGACACGGTGAAGCGCGCGTGGGGCGCCGCGTTGCGCAACTGCCGATAGCGTCCGGACGCGTCCGGCTCCACGCGCGTCTCGAGGTCGTAGTACACCAGCGTCACCTCGTCGACCGACGGGAGCTGGTCGAAGAGCGACCGCACGCCGGGGGCGTCGGCCAGGCGCCCGACCAGCAGCCAGCGGAAGCCGTCACACAGGGGACGGTCACCGTCCTGGCGACGCACCGGACGAAGAAACCAGATCTCCAGCCGGCCACCCTGCAGCGCGACGCGCTCGTGCTGCTCTCGTCGGTCCGGCGTGGTGAGGAAGACGCCCAGCGCCGACTGGACCGCCTGCTCGGCCGCCGAGTCGCTCAGCTGAGCGGCGGCGCGCGGCGCCAGCAGCCACGCGGACCCCGCGAGCAGGAGCGCGGCCAGGCGACCAGCCGCCCCACCGCCCAGGTTTCGGTGGGCGCCCGCCCGCTCTAAGATGCGCCCATGCGCCCGCACCTCGCCTCGCTGCTGCCCCTGCTGCTGACCTGCGCCGCGCCCGCCTCGGGGCACGCGGCCACCTCCGCCGAGGCGCTGCAGCAGGCGCGCACGCGAAGCGGCGTCTGGACGGGCTTCGAGATCCTGAGCGGGCACCTCGCGGTCGAGTCCGCGTCCACCCAGGTCGAGGCCGCCCTCACCGCCCTGCCCGCCCTCGCGTTCGGGATCGATCATTGGTCCACCGAGGCGCTGGGCCTCTACGCGGGCGCCGCCCTCGGACTCGGCGCCGCGATCGCGGTGCCCGAGAGTGATCAGACCTTCCAGCTCAACGTGCACCAGTTCGAGGCGGGCGCGCGCGGTCGGCACTTCTTCGGGCCCCGCGCCGACGCGGTCGCCTTGATCGTGGGGCTCGGCCTGCGCGGGCTGCACCAGACGGCACAGGTTCAACGGCCCGCTCTGCTGGTGGATCGGACGGTGGCGGGTCCCGAGCTGACCGCCGGCGTCGCCTGGCCGGTGCTCGGCGACCGCCTGTGGCTGCGTGGCACCCTGCGTGGACACCTGCCGTTCTTCGTGCGCGAGACGCCGACCGACTCGGGCGATCCCCGAAGCAGCCACGGCTACGGGGCTCGACTCGAAGCCGTCAGCCGGCTCGCCGGCGCGTGGGGGTTGCACGCCCGCGTCGACGCCACCTTCATCGGGCACGACTTCGCCGGCGAGGGCACCCGAGCGGCCGGCGTGACGGACGCCCAGACGCGCGACCAGTTCTTCAGCGTCGGTGTCTTCGCGCGCTACGGCTACTGACCTCGGCCCCCGCGCGTGGTCGGGCCTCACGGGCAACCCTCCTGCGCCAGATCACAGTCGATGTCCTGGGGCCGGGGATCGTCCGGACCGCTCCAGGCGATCCAGGCGCGCACCTTCCGATAGGCGCAATCCTGCGTCGAGCGGAAGCAGAAGGGCGGCCGGTGGGTGGAGTCGGTCCCCTGCAGCACGGTCCTCAGCAGCTGCGAGGCGTCCGGGTCGTCCAGATCGATGAAGCCCTGCACCAGCAGGAAGTCCTGATCCAGCGTCGCCGGCGTCCGCGCCGGATCGAGGCGGAGCTCACCCGAGACGATCGTGTGGCACCTGCCGTTGCGGCTGCAGCCCATCTCGATGAGGAGGGGGTGGACCACCTCGTCGAAGTCCGCGCGGCTCGGCCGCTCGCTGAGGGCCAGCGTCTCGATCTCTCCACACCCGAGCAGAGCAGCCAGCAGCAGCCCACCGGCGACCATCCGCGCCGTCGCCCGCCCCCTCATCGAGCCCCCCACGCCTCGGTCAGCCAGGCGCGGTTGGCCGCGAGATCCTCGGGCGTCTTCACCGGCACGAAGCGGGTCGCCCGACCGACGCGCGGCACACGGACGAAGCGGGTGTCCACCGACGCGCTGAGCTCGCCGATCAGCCGCTCGAACTGCACCGTCGGCCGCCCCCCCGCCTGCTTGCGCACCATCAACCAGGTGAGCGGCGCGGGCCCACGCAGGGCCTCGGCGGAGAACCACAGGGTGTTCGTGTTGAACACGGGCGAGGCGTCCGGATCGACGCCCGCCGGCAAACGGAAGGTCTCGACGATCTGGGCGCGCCCGTCCACGCGCCAGGGAGCACCTCCGACGTCCCCCGGGTGCTTGTCCACGACCTCGACCGTGAGGGCGCCCCCCCCCTCGATGTGCCAGCCGAGCAGGACCGGATCGAGCGTCGCGGCGGCGTTGTCCACGTTGCTCATCAGCAGATAGCGGCCGCCGGCCGCCTCGAAGCGCTCGAGCAGGCCGCTGCGCTGCAAGCAGTCGGGCAGGTCGCCGTGGCCCGGGCCGTAATAGGACGGCCGCCCCTCGTCGTCTCGGAAGAGCGCGCCGGAGGGCTGCAGGCGCACGGCCCACTGCTGCTCGAAGGACCAGATGGACGAGGCCGGGTGGCCGAAGTGGTCGCGCGCGCTCAGATGGTGCGCCGTCGCCTCCGTCGTCGCTCGGCTGTTCATCAGCAACACGGGCACCGGCGGGCCGCCGACGCGCTGCGCGGCCCGCCGAGCGTCGAGCACCTTGAGGCCCAGGAAGGAGCGACCCTCCGAGACCTCGACCACGCCCTTCACGCGCTCACCAAAGCGGGTCGCCATGCCGCCGTTGAGCAGGACGATGCCCACCTGCCCGGCCCGCAAGGCCTGCTCGCCCCGCGCTCGCAGGGCCGCCGTGTCCGTCGGCAGCCCCCCGATGTCGCCTTCTGCGGGCGCCTCGACGACGCACCGCAGCCGGTTCTCGTCGGCGCGCCAGCCGCCCTCGGTGAGTCGCCGGCGCAGCCGGTCGAAGACCTCGACGGACAGCCCACTCGCCGCCATCGTGGCGACGACCTCGGGGGGCAACGCGATCACGTCCCCTGCCCCGCTCGATAGCCCTGCGCCACGAAGAAGAGCTCCACGCTCTCGGACCGCGTGCCCTTGGGCTTGATGCGCTTGAACCGCTCGAAGCGGCTGCGCACGTCCGCCGCCAGGTCCGCGGCGTCCTCGCCCTCGAACACCTTGCAGACGAAGCCGCCGCCCGACGCGAGCACCGCCTCGGCGACGGTCAGGGCTCGCCGGCACAAATCGATGGACCGGGCGTGGTCCGCCAGACGATTGCCCGACGTGGCCGGCGCCATGTCGCTGAGCACCAGATCGAAGGGACCCCCGCCCCAGTCGAGCAGCTGGGCCGGCGGCGTCTCGAAGGCGTCCGCGACCTCGGCCCGCACGTGCGCCCCGCCCGCCACCTCGACGGGCTTGAGATCGATGCCGACCACACGGCCGCGCGGTCCGACCGCCGCCGCCGCGTACTGAAGCCAGGATCCCGGCGAGCAGCCGAGGTCCAGCACGCGCATCCCGCGCCGCAGGAGCCCGACCCGCCGGTCGATCTCCTCGAGCTTGTACACGCTGCGGGCGGCGAAGCCTTCGCGCTGAGCGCGGCGGGCGAAGTGATCCGGTCGACGGCGATTCACCGCCGAACGATGGCCGACGGGCGAGGTCGATGCAAGTCCCGCCAGCCGCGCCAGCCGAGCCGCGATCCGCGCCCGGCGGGCCTCGCGGTCGCCGACCACCGGTCCCGCCAGGGTCTGCAGGCGGTCGCCGGGTCGCGCGTCCGGGGGCAGCCGCTCGACCGGCACCTCGACGACACGCCCGTCGTCGCCCACCAGCACCGCCCACGGCGGCTCGATCCGGTCGAAGCTCCAGAACAGCAGGGCGATGAGCAGCGCCATCACGCACCCGCCCCCGCCAGGATCCAGCCCCGGCGCCCACCCACGACGATCACGCGCTCGATCTCGACGCCCACCAAGGTGGCCGCCTCGAGCAGACGATCAGCCGCGCCGCGTTCGCGCTGGGCGGGCTTGCCCCCCGGTCGGACCGACACGATCCACCACGGGCCGGGCCCCTCGGTCAGCAGGCGCGCCAGGTAGGCGCCCGCCCGGGTCTCCGAGCCCAGCTGATCGCCCAGCCCGAGCGTGACCGGCGGCCGAGCGTCGAGCGGCCGGTACCCCAGCACCGCCGCCTCGCCCGTCGGCACCTGGCCGCGCAGGCGCTCGATCGCGGCTTCGAAGGGATCGATCGGCGGCGCCGGCGGTGGCGGCGCCGACGACCGAGCGGGCGACGCCCCCCCAGCTCCGGGACCGGCAGCGCGCCGGCCCAGCTCGAAGGTGGCGCAGATGCGCGCCGCCCGGACGGCGCCGATGCCGTTGATCGTCTCCAGATCGGCGGGCGCCGCCGCGCCCAGCACGCCCACGCCGCCGACGCTGCGCAGGATGCGCCGCGCCAGCTGCAACGCGTCCTCGCCGCTGCCCCGGCCGGTGCCCAGGACCAGAGCCAGCAGCGACGCGTCGTCCAAGGCCGCCGCCCCCGCCGCACGCAACCGCTCCCGTGGCCGCTCCTCCGGCGCCAACTCGGCCAGACTTCGCTCGTCCATCGTGCTCACCTCCCGTCGAGTGTGAGCCCCCTACCGGCAAGCGCCGAGCCAGACTATTCGTCAATCATTTCAGATGCTTGAGATCCACACCGGGCGTATCGACCGTCCACGGTGTCCAGATTCTGGACGCCCGGCGGCGCAACGGATGTCCGAGGTGGGAGCGCAGCGAGCGGCGGCGTCAGAGGCGGGCGGCGGGGCCGATCTCGGGCAGCAGCGTGGTGCGCAACCAATAGCGCGCGAAGGTCTGACTGGCCTCGTGGGCGTCGACATCGTCGACCGGGATCACCACCCAGCCGGCGGCGCCCAGATCATAGCTTCGATCACAGAGCGTGGGGTCTTCGGCGTCGGCGACGACCACCAGGGGCAGGAAGCGCCAGGGCTGCCGCTCGGCGAGGGTGCGGAGAAGGCGGCCATCCTCGGCCCACGCCAGCGAGGCCGACGCGACGAGGAGTGAGGGGAGCGAGCTGGGCGTCTGGCCCGCGTTGACCTGCTCCAGCCAGCTCTGGACCTGGGGGGGACCCAGCCGATCCACCTCTGCGCCCTCACCGCGCAACGCCTCGCACAACACGTCGAGGCTGCGGTCGGAGCCGAGGAGCCACACGGTGCGGACACCGGGCATGCGGGATGTCCTCTCGCTACTCGAGCGGCCGTACGCTGAAGATGCCCGCGCCGCCCATCACGTCGCCCTCGGGCGACACGCCGCCGACGCGCTCGAAGGTCGACCACGCCTGGTTACAGTTCAGGTTGCCGTGCGAGCTGGCGGTGAAGCCCGAGCCCACGCCGGTGCCCGCGGCCCGGAAGTGGTACCAGTAGTAGTGGGGATCGTCGACCGCGAAGCTGAGCGCCTGCCAGACCGGCCCGTCGAACGCGTCCTGGTGGTCACCGAACGTCGGGTCGCACTTGTCAGCGGGCTGGCCACAGCACGGGTTGACGCCCGGGACCGGACCATAGTTGAGCCCCACGCCGGGGAACTGCGGCGCGATGCCCCGGCCGAAGCGGTCGCTGAAGTCGCGCTCGTAGTACGTGACGGCGCCGTCGAAGAGCTTCCGCAGGTTCATCACCGCTTCGGTCGTCTTCGCGCGTCGGATGTACTTGGTGAACGCCGGAATCGCGATCGCCGCCAGGATGCCCAGGATGGCCACGACGATCATCAACTCGATGAGCGTGAAGCCCCGCCGGTCCTTCGTCCGCATGCTCGCCCCCCTCCAAATCGTGCCGGCGGTCTCGCCGACGGTCGGGCACGGTTCGAAGCAACGAACGTGCCGCCAGTTGGGACGCGGCCCCCCCCATTCCCAGGTCCGTGTCGCCGCTCAGACCCTAACAACTTTTCGTAGGGGTGACAATTCTCGTCACATCACAAAACTCTACGCTGCCTTCACGGCCCATCCCATCTCGCGACGCCCGGAACCGGCCCCAGAAACACGAAAGCCGACCCGAAGGTCGGCTTTCGCTCAGCGCGCGTCCCCCGGGGGGACGCGAACCGATCTCACCACCAGAAGGTCATGCCGATGGCGGAGATCGGGTTCAGGAAGCTGATGTAGGTGCCCTCGCCGTTGCCGGTGAACACGCCACCCTTGTCGCCCTCGAGCTGGATGGCGATACCGCCCTCCACGTGGAGCGAGATGTTCTTGTTGGGGAACCAGTACACGCGCATCGGGATGTCGATGCCGAACTGGGTGACCGAGTCCGCGTCCTTGATCGGCGGCTGGGCCAGACCGATGTTGACGCGACCACCGATGGTCCAGGCGGCGGCGTCCGTGCGCAGGGCCTGGAAGTGAGCGCCGAGGCCGAGGTTGAGCGTGTAGCCCGTCTCGCCGCCCTCGGGCATGAGGATCGGCACCCCGAGGAGGGCCTCGAGGTGAAGGTTGCCCAGGCCGTAGTCGAAGGCGAAGCCGCTCGGCCCGCCGATCGACTGAGCGAAGCCGATGCCCTTCTTGCCGTTGAGGTCCACGGCGTGGGCCGTACCCACGGTGAAGGCCATCGCGACCAGGGCCATCAGAACCACGCGAATCCGCGACATTCCACTCCTCCGTCATCTGACCCCGCCAAACCCGATCAGGGTGGGGGCCGTCCTGATCCCGACCGCCGGGACCGTGTTCTGGGTGCCCGTACTCTACCCGTGCTGTTCCTCATGTAAAGGAAATTCCCGCACGTTCGATCGACCTGCTGATCGTTGATTTCCCTGCGCTTTTTCGGCAGTCGACGCGATGCGCTACATTCCCGCGGGTCAGAATCGTCCGCGTCCGCGGTCCGACGGGCGGCGAACGTCCTCGGCGGCCCCCGCCGCGCTCAGCTCCGGGGGGGCGCGTTGACACCGCCTCGGCCAGGCCCTATCAGAGCGCCATGAAGTGTTTCGACGACTTCGCCACGATGGCCGCGCCGCGGAACGGCTCGAGCATGACCATCGGCAACTTCGACGGCGTGCACCGCGGTCACCGTGCCCTGCTCGAGCGCACGCGGGCCGCCGCCGAAGGCGCTGGGCTGGCGGTGGGGGTGCTGACCTTCCGCCCCCACCCGGTGCAGGTGCTGGCGCCCGATCTCGCGCCCCCGCTGGTGTGCAGCCACGCCGACAAGCGCGCGCTGCTCGCCTCGCTGGGCGTCGACGTCCTGCTCGAGCAGCGCTTCGACCGCGCCTTCGCCGCGCTGGCGCCCGAGGTCTTCGCGCGGCGTGTGCTGCGCGACGCCCTCGCCGCCCGGCACGTCGTGGTCGGCTACGACTTCACCTTCGGCGCGCGTCGCGCGGGCACCACGGACACCCTGATCGCGTTGGGTGCCGAGCTGGGCTTCGGCGTCGAGATCGTCACCGCCCAGTCAGTGGGCGACGGGCTGGTCGCGTCATCCACGCGCGCGCGCGCGTTTCTAATGGAGGGAAAGGTCGAGGGAGCGGCCCTGGTGCTCGGGCGCCCGCACCACGTCAACGGCGCGGTGGTGCGCGGCCACCAGCGCGGCCGGACGCTGGGCTTTCCGACGGCCAACCTGCGCCACGAGGACGGGCTGCTGCCCCGGCGCGGCGTCTACGCCGGCTGGCTGGACTGGGGCGCCGGGGCGCGCCCGGCGGTGGCCAACCTGGGCTTCAACCCGACCTTCGGCGAGGGCCCGGGCGCCCAGACCGTCGAGGCGCACGTGATCGACGCCGACGGTCTGGATCTGTACGGCCTGCCGGTGCGGCTGTTCTTCCACCGCCGGCTGCGGGACGAGCGCAAGTTCGAGAGCGTCGAGGCCCTGCGCGCGCGCATCGAGGCGGACCGGGACGCGGCGCGGGCGCTGCTGGCCGACGCGCCGACACCCACCTTTCCGTGATCGGTCCCCTCCGCGCCGCCCTGTTGGGCCACCCGGTGGATCACTCCCTCTCGCCCGTGCTGCACGGCGCGGCCGGCGCGGCCGTCCGGGTGGCGGTCGACTACACCCTCGTCGACGTCCTGCCCGGCCACTTCGACGAGGCGCTCGCCGCGTGCCGCCGCGATGACCGCCACTGTCTCAACGTCACCGCGCCGCACAAGCGGTCGGCATGGCGGGCGTGCGCGACCCGCCTGACCCCTGCGGCGGAGCGGACGGGCGCCGTGAACACGCTCTGGTGGGCGGACGACGGCTGGGCCGGTGACAACACGGACGTGGAGGGCTTCGCCGCGCTGCTCGGGGCCGCCACGCCGGGACACGCCGTACTGGTCGGCGCCGGGGGGGCCGCCCGCGCGGTCCTGGATGTCCTCGGTGCGCGCGGCGTCGCGCGCGTCGACGTCGTCAACCGCCGACCTGAGCGCGCCCGCGAGCTGCTCGAAGGGGTCGGCCGCGATCCCGCGCACGCTCATGGGCTGGGCGACCTCGCGACGCTCCAGCCCAGCGCCGACCTCGTCGTCTGGGCCCTGCCGCCGGGCGCCTGGTCGGGGGAAGCGGCGGTGGACTGGCGGACCTGCCCGCCCGGGTGCCGGGTGCTCCACCTGGCCTATGGTGCGCCCGCCGCGACCTTGCTGTCCGCGGCGCGAGCCGCCGGGCTCGTCGCCGAGGATGGGTTGGTGATGCTGGCGGCGCAGGGGTTGGCCGCGTTCGCGCGTTGGACCGGGCTGCGCCCTCCGGGTGCCCCGGTCGTGGCTGCCTTGCGAGAGGCCGTCGGCGGAGCGCCGCGGGCCGATTGACACCTCGCATTCGGAACACGTTTAATGGCTCGGCGTCGCCGCGTTGCTCGCGTCCGGCGCCCCCGGCATCAACCGGCCGAGCGCTCACGCGCCCGCCGTGACCCGACGAGGGACGCGCATGTCCGACCGCCTCGGCGAGCTCCTGGTTCGCGAGAACCTGATCAACCTGGCGCAGCTGAAGGAGGCTCAGGCCACCGCCCGCAAGACCGGCGACCGCCTGACCTACACGCTGACCAAGACGGGGATCGTCGGTGAGCGCGACCTCACGACCTTCCTCAGCAAGCACTACGGCGTCCCGTCCATCAACCTCGACGAGTTCGAGATCGACGACGACGTCATCAAGCTGATCCCGCGGGAGCTGGCGCATCGGCACCAGGTGCTGCCGATCAACCGGGCGGGCTCGTCGCTGATCGTGGCGATGAGCGATCCGTCGAACCTCAACGCCATCGACGAGCTCAAGTTCAACACGGGCTATCACGTCGAGGTGGTCGTCGCGAGCGAGGAGGCGATCCGCGACGCGATCGCCCGCTACTACGACGAGTCGGCGACCTATCAAGAGATCATGGAGGGGTTCAACCCCGAAGACGTCGAGGTCGCCGAGCAGGAGAGCGAGCCCAACGTCGTCGACCTCGAGAAGTCCAGCGAGGAGGCCCCGGTCGTCCGCCTGGTGAACCTGATCCTGGTCGACGCGATCAAGAAGAACGCCTCGGACATCCACATCGAGCCCTACGAGAAGTCCTTCCGGGTGCGCTACCGCATCGACGGCGTGCTCTACGAGATCATGAACCCGCCGCTGAAGCTGAAGAACGCGATCACGAGCCGCATGAAGATCATGTCGCAGCTCGACATCGCGGAGCGCCGCCTGCCTCAGGACGGCCGGATCAAGATCAAGATGGGCGGCGGGCGCGAGATGGACTTCCGCGTCAGCGTGCTGCCGACGCTCTTCGGCGAGAAGATCGTCCTCCGGCTCCTCGACAAGAGCAACCTGCAGCTCGACATGACGAAGCTGGGCTTCGAGCAGTCCCAGATCGACATCTTCAAGGAGGCCATCTACAAGCCGTACGGCATGGTGCTGGTCACTGGCCCCACCGGCTCGGGCAAGACGACCACGCTGTACTCGGCCCTGTCGGATCTGAACAAGGTGTCGGAGAACATCTCCACCGCCGAGGATCCGGTCGAGTTCAACCTCGGCGGCATCAACCAGTGTCAGATGCACGACGCGATCGGGCTGAACTTCGCCGCCGCGCTGCGCTCGTTCCTGCGGCAGGATCCCGACATCATCATGGTGGGCGAGATCCGCGACTTCGAGACGGCCGAGATCGCGGTCAAGGCGGCGCTCACGGGTCACCTCGTGCTGTCCACCCTGCACACGAACGACGCCCCCTCGACGGTCAGCCGCCTGCTGAACATGGGCGTCGAGCCCTTCCTGGTGACCGCGTCGGTCAACGCGATCCTCGCTCAGCGCCTGGCGCGCCGGGTGTGCAAGGACTGCGCAGAGCCGCACACCGTCGACCCGCAGGTGCTGATCGATCTGGGCATGAAGCCCGAGATCGCCAAGGCGGCCCAGCTGATGAAGGGCGCGGGCTGCCGCACCTGCAACGAGACGGGCTACAAGGGTCGCGTCGCGTTGTACGAGATCATGCCGATGAGCGACGAGCTCAAGGATCTGGTGCTGCAGGGCGTGTCGAGCGTCGAGCTGAAGCGGGAGGCCATCAACCTCGGCATGAAGACGCTACGTCAGTCGGCGCTGTCCAAGCTGGCCGAGGGCGTCACGACGGTCAGCGAGGTGGTTCGCTGCTCGGTCGGCGACTGACATGGCCAACCTGCACCAGCTGCTGAAGCTGATGGTCGAGAAGGGCGCCAGCGACCTGCACATCACGTGCGGGACGGCGCCCCAGCTGCGCATCGACGGCGCGCTCATCCCGCTGAAGTCGGCCCCGCTGAGCCGCGAGGAGACCCAGCAGCTCTGCTACTCGTTCCTGACCGAGGCGCAGAAGCACAAGTTCGAGCAGACCAACGAGCTCGACCTGAGCTTCGGCGTGAAGGGCCTGTGCCGCTTCCGCGCGAACATCTTCATGCAGCGCGGCGCGGTGGCGGGCACCTTCCGGGTGATCCCGACCAAGATCCACAACTTCCAGGAGCTCGGCCTGCCCCAGATCGTCGGCGAGCTGACGACGCGCTCGCGGGGCCTGGTGCTGGTGACCGGCCCCACGGGCTCGGGCAAGTCGACGACGCTCGCGTCGATGGTCGACAAGATCAACCGCGAACAGCACATGCACATCCTCACCATCGAGGATCCGATCGAGTACCTGCACCCGCACAAGAACTGCATCGTCAACCAGCGCGAGGTGGGGGCCGACACGCTCACCTTCGGGGGGGCGCTGAAGTACGTGCTGCGGCAGGATCCCGACGTGGTGCTCGTCGGCGAGATGCGCGATCTCGAGACCGTCGCGGCCGCGATGACGATCAGCGAGACGGGCCACCTGTGCATGGCCACGCTGCACACCAACTCGGCGATTCAGTCGATCAACCGCGTCATCGACATGTACCCACCGCACCAGCAGGGACAGATTCGGGCCCAGCTGAGCTTCGTCCTCGAGGGCGTGATCAGCCAGCAGCTGATCCAGAAGTCTTCGGGCGTGGGGCGGGTGCTGGCCTGCGAGATCATGGTGCCGACGGCGGCCATCCGGAACCTGATCCGCGAAGACAAGATCCATCAGGTCTACAGCCAGATGCAGGTCGGTCAGTCGCGCTTCGGCATGCAGACGATGAACCAGTCGCTGCACGCGCTGTACAGCGGGGGCGAGATCACGCTCGAGGACGCCCTGGCGCACTCGAACGACATCGACGAGCTGCGGGGGATGATCGCGGGCGAGGGCTCCAAGCGCTGAGCCGGGGGCCGCGCGAGCTTTCGCGTCGCAGCGCAGGTCGCTATGATCCGCGGGGCGGCGTCGCGCCGGGCGCGGCCGTTTCAATCAATGCTCGGTTCGCCCGGCGGGCCAGAGGGGGGCGCAGATGGCCGAATGGACCTGGGAAGGCAAGACGCGCGCGGGCGAGATTCGCAAGGGCGTGATCGAAGCCGAGACCGAGAAGGATGTCCATCTCCGCCTCCGCCAGCAGAACATCCAGCCGAACAAGGTGCGCAAGAAGGGCAGGAAGATCGCCCTGCCCTCGTTCGGTGGCAAGGTCACCGCCGAACAGCTGGTCGTGTTCGTGCGCCAGTTCTCCACGATGATCGACGCCGGCCTGCCGCTGGTGCAGTGCCTCGACATCCTGTCGAGCCAGGAGCCGAACAAGTTCTTCAAGAAGGTGCTCTACGAGGTCAAGGAGAGCGTCGAGTCGGGCGCCACCTTCGCGGACTCGCTGCGCAAGCACCCGACGGTGTTCGACTCGCTGTTCGTGAACCTGGTCGCCGCCGGTGAGATCGGCGGTATCCTCGACACCATCCTCAACCGTCTCGCGACCTACATCGAGAAGAACGTCAAGCTGGTGCGCCAGGTGAAGGGCGCGATGATGTACCCCATCGGCATCTGCGTGGTCGCCGGCGGCGTCGTCACCGCGCTGCTGAAGTGGGTCATCCCGACGTTCGAGAAGATGTTCAGCGACTTCGGCGACGCCCAGCTGCCGGCGCTGACCCAGATCGTCATCAACGCCAGCCACTGGTTCGGCCGCAACTTCTACTGGGTGGCCATCGGCCTCTTCGGCGGCATCTACGTGTTTCGCAAGGTCGTGGCCACCGAGAAGGGCCGCACGGCCTTCGACGCCTTCCTGCTGAAGATCCCGGTCATCGGCTCGCTGCTGCGCAAGGTGGCGGTGGCCAAGTTCACCCGGACGCTCGGTACGATGATCGCCTCGGGCGTGCCGATCCTCGACGGCCTCGACATCGTCGCGAAGTCGGCGAACAACAAGATCATCGAGGCCGCCATCTACTTCGTGCGGGACAAGATCTCGGAGGGCAGCAACATGGCGGATCCGCTGGCCAAGACCCGCGTGTTCCCGTCGATGGTGGTGCAGATGATCGCGGTCGGTGAGAGCACGGGCGCGATGGACACCATGCTCCAGAAGATCGCGGACTTCTACGAGGACGAGGTCGAGGTCGCGGTCGACGGCCTGACCAAGCTGCTCGAGCCGATCATGATGGTCGGCATCGGCGGCGTGGTCGGCACGGTCCTGATCGCGATGTACCTCCCCATCTTCGAGGTGGCAGGCAACATCAAGGCCGGCTGAGCTCGTGACGACCGCCGCCCGCGTAGCCCCCCCGACCCACGCCCCGTCCCACCCCGCCGACGACGAGATCGTCGCACGCCTGCAGTGGTTGATGCTGCTGCGGGTGGGCCTCATCACCCTGCTCCTGGGGACGACGCTCCTCGTCCGGGCG
>JAUHXL010000404.1 GCA_030426945.1 bacterium | reverse complement strand
ACCACCCCGGAGACCGGCGCGTCGGCCGGCAGCAGGCCCGCGGCGTCGCGCGCCGGCGCGTCCTCGGAGGCCTTCGCGCCCGGCGGCTCCGCGGTCTTCTGGCCGCCACACGCGACCAGCGCCCCGGCCCACAGCATCCAGCAAGCGTGCCGGGCTCTCACCGCCGTGCACCTCCCGCGCGGCATCGTGCCCGACCCCCCGCGTGGAGTAAACCGCGGCCCGGGGTGCGTTGTGAGGCGTGTGGTGCGCGGCGACCCGCCGTGCAGCATGCGTTGCCCCGAGCCGATGTTCTACGATGAGCGCGACCGACCCTCACCCGCCACGGAGGCCACGATGAACCGGCGCCCCGCAACCACCGAGCTGGTCAAGCGCGTGCTGCGCGACAGCTACCTGAACCTGATCGTCGACCGCTACACGCTGACCGAAGACACCTCGGAGGGGGGAGCGGCCAGCGTCTCGATCCAACTGCACCACGCCCACGAGCCCGACCACACGATGACCCTCGCGGGCGAGGGCGTCGGCGCCATCGACGCGCTGTACCACGCCCTGCACCAGCACTACGTCCGCGAGTACCCCTCGCTCGAGACGCTCGTGTTCACCGGCTTCAGCGTCAAGGGACAGATGGAGACGGGCAAGGGCAACCACGGCGCCGACGCCGAGGCCGCCGTGGGCCTGGTCGTGTCGAACAGCGAGGGCCACGCCTTCGAGTTCGAGGCCAGCGGGCGCTCCCTGGTGGCGACCGCCCTGCGCGTGGTGGTGATGGCCACCGAGTGGTTCATCAACTCGGAGCGCGCGTTCATCACCGTCTACCGCGCCCTGCGCGACGCGCGCGAGCGCGGGCGCGTCGACCTGGTCAACGACTACACCGCGCAGCTGGCCGAGCTGGTGAACACGACGAGCTACTCGGCGGTGACCGAGCGCATCAAGAACGAGGTGCTGTGAGCCGGGCGGCTCAGCGGTAGAGCATGGCGTAGATGACGACGCCGGTCACCGAGACGTAGAGCCAGATGGGGAAGGTCCAGCGCGCGACGCGGCGGTGCTTCGCGCGCTGCATGCGCCAGCCCCGATACAGCGTGATCAGCTGCAGAGGCAGGACCACGGCCGCCAGCACGATGTGGCTGAGCAGGATGGTCAGGTAGAGGCCGCGGTGATCCCCCGCGTAGGCCTTCGGGCCGGCCTTGAACCAGTGATAGACGACGTAGCTGACCAGGAAGGCGGCCGAGACGCCGAAGGCCGCCAGCATCGCCTTGCGGTGCGCCTCGACATGGCCGCGCTTGATCAGCACGAAGCCGGTGAGCAGCAGCAGCGTGGCGGTGCCGTTGAGCGCGGCGTTGACCGTGGGCAGGGCCGACACGTCCAGGCGCCCGTGCAAGCCCTCCGGGCGCGGACCGAGGATGAGGAAGGCCACGGCGGCGGCGAGGATGGCCGAGACGATGTAGATCAGACGCAGCCAGAGGCCGTCGCGCGCGGCCTCGTCGGAGCTCTGGTCGGGGATCGCGTCGTTCATGCGGGGGCGGATACCCCAGGCGGGCGGGCGGTTGCCACCGCTTTCGTCAGGGCGCCGCTTTCAGCGCGCGGACCTCGGCCTCCAGCGACCCGATGTTTCGGTCGATGGCCGGGTGATAGGACGCGTTGGGCTCGAGCGCGCGCCACCGGCGGCAATGCGCGAGGGCGTCCTCCAGCCGACCCAACGGGCGATAGATGGCGCACAGGCGCTGATGGGCCCGCTTGTCGTCCGGATCCTTCGCGAGGATGCCCTCGAGCAGCGCCACGGCCGCCTGCCGCTCGCCGCGCGCCACGTGGGCGACCGCGGCCGCGTGCGGATCCCCCTCGCTCGTCGCCCCGGCCGTCGGAGCCGCCTTCGACGGGCCGCCCGCGGCGGGGCCGAAGTGCACGGCGGTCGTCTTGCCCGGCCGAATCTCCACCGTCTGCACCCGGACGTCGCCGCTGCAATCCGCGGCCGGGCACAACGCCACCTCGTGCGTGCCCGGCGCCAGGCGGTACTTGACGAGCGGCGTCTCGGTGGCGACGCGCTCGCCGTCCACCTGGACCGAGCCCCACGGGACCGCCGCCACCGACAGGTAGCCGTGATCGGGCGCCGCGGGCGGGGCGGCCAGCGCGATGAGCAGAGCCAACATGACGCTCATGGATCCCCCTCTCCGATGACTCAACCTAACGCCGACGCCCCGCGCCCGCGCAACCCCCTTGCCGGCCGGGCGCTGCGGCGGCACCGTGGGCCGCGATGAAGCACGACGACGACGACGACGACGCCCCCCTCAGCCGCACCGCGATCCGCAACGCCCGGCGCGCGGCCATCGACGCGACGCGCGGGGTCGTGGAGGCGGTGGCCGATCTGCCCGCCGAGCGCTACGACGCCGTCGAGATGGACGCCGCGCTGCGGCGGGAGATCGACATCGCGCGCGACCTGAAGGCGTCGGGCGCTCGCAACCGGCAGATCGCGTTCGTCGCCAAGCGCATCAGCGACGTGGACGTGGAGGCGCTGCGGGCGCACCTGGCCGGCTTCGAGGCGCAGGACGAGGCCGTGAAGGCGGTGGACGCGGCCCTCGAGGAGTGGCGCGCGCGCATCGTGGCCGAGGGGGACGAGGCGATCGAGGCGCTGCTGGCGGTCAAGCCGCAGGCCGACCGCCAGCGGCTGCGCCAGCTCGCCCGGCGGGCGCAGGACGCGTCGGGCGGGGCCAAGGCGCGGCGCCTCATCTTCAAGGCGCTGCGCGCGCTGTGGGACGAGGACGCGGGCTGACGTGCGGCGCCCGGTCCGGTGGGGCCGGCGGCGCTACTCGCGATCCCACAGCGTGGCGGCGCGGTTGACCAGCCGCACGAACTGCTGTCGCTCCTCGTCCTGGCCGGTGGCCGACTGGGCCAGCTCGGCCACCTCTTCGAAGCGCGCCCCCTCGCTGTGCTCGCTGCCGAAGAGGATCTCGGCGAACTCGGCGACGGCCGCCCCGAAGCGCAGGGCCGGTGACGCGTCGCCCATCTCGAGGTGCACCGCGTCCTGGGGCAGCGCCGTCTCGACCTCGCGGCTCTCGCCGCCGCTCGGCTTCTTGTAGCGCAGGCGCACGGTGGCCAGCGGGGCGTCGGCGGCCGGCTCGGGCTGCAGCTCGACCTCGTAGAAGGCGGTCACGCCGTGGCCGCTGCCGATCTCACCGGCGTCGACCGTGTCGTCCCGGAAGTCCTCGTGGGCCAGGACGCGGTTGGCGTAGCCCACCAGACGGAAGCGGGCGACCGCGGCCGGATCGAACTCGACCTGGATCTTCACGTCCTTGGCGATGACCTGCAGCGTGCCGACCAGGTCGCGGCCCAGCATCCGCAGCGCCTCGTTGCGGCTGTCGATGTAGGCGTACTGGCCCTCGGCGCGGTTGGTCAGCTGCTCGAGGAAGTCGTCGTTCAGGTTGCCGTGCCCGTAGCCCAGCACGGTCAGGGTGATGCCGCGGTCGCGCCAGGACTCGACGAGCTGAACCAGCGGCTCGCCGGTCACGCCGACGTTGAAGTCGCCGTCGGTGCACAGCACCACGCGGTTGATGCCCTCGGCCACGAAGGCCTGCTGCGCCAGCTCGTAGGCGGTGGTGATGCCCGCGGCGCCGGCCGTCGAGCCGCCCGCCTCGAGGCCGTCGATGGCGTCGAGGATGGCCGTGCGGTCGCCCACCTCGGTCGGCGGCAACAGCACCTGATCGGCGCCGGCGTAGGTGACGATCGACAGGGTGTCGGTGGGGCGCAGGCCGTTGGTCAGCTGGGTCAGCGAGTACTGCACGAGGCCGATCTTGTCGGGGCTCTGCATCGAGCCGGAGACATCGACGAGGAAGACGAGGTTGGCCGGCGCGCGCTCGGCGGCGGGCACCTCGAGGCCCTTGATGCCCACCCGCAGCAGGTGCATGCCCTCGCCGAAGGTCGAGGGCGCGGCCTCGAGGTTGATGGTGAAGGGCTCGGGGTCGTCCGGCGTGGGCGCGGGATCGGCGTAGCGGAAGAAGTTGATGAACTCCTCGATGCGCACGCTGTCGGGGTCGGGCAGGCGGCCCTCGTCGAGGGCGCGGCGGGTGAGGGTGTAGCTGGCGGTGTCGACGTCGACCGAGAAGGTCGACATGGGATCCTCGGCGGTGTCGACGAAGGGGTTCTCGACCACGCGGCCGAAGTTGTCGTCGACGCCGTCGCCGTCCTCGTCGACCGGGGGCGGCGCGGCGCCCGCGTCGGCCGCCGCGGACGGCGGCGCGCTGGCGTCGAAGCCCGGATCGTAGGGCGCGCCCTGCCCCGGCGCGCCGCCCGCGCCCGGCGAGCCGCCGGCCCCCGGGTACGCGCCGCCGTCGGCGTAGCCGCCGTACTCGCCGCCCGCGGCCTCCTTGTCGCTGCCGCCGTCGTCGCAGCCGCTGGTGAACATCGCCGCCGCCACCATCGCCGCCATCCACGTCAGGTTGCGCTTCATGTCGCTCTCCTTTCCCATCGGTCGCGCCACCCGACGCCCCCCCGGCGGCCGTCTTACACGCACTCTTTTCGCCCGCGCCGCGAACGTGCGAGCATCAGCCCCTCGCCCCTGCCGGAGTCGCCCATGTTCACCCAGAGCCTGATCCTGCTGACCAGCCGCGAGCTGACCCTCGACGACCTCGAGGGCGCGCTGGGCGACTTCGAGGTGCTCGGCCGCACGGGGGGTGACGAGGGCGCCCACTGGGCCTTCGGAGCGCCGGCGCTGGTGGTGCCCTTGCCCGGCACCGTCGACGGGCGCGTCGTCGTCGACGTGATCAACGAGCGCTGGCCGGACGCGCCGGGCGATCCGGAGGAGGATCCCGGCCTCTTCGCCGCCTGGAGCATGGGGGGCTTCGGCCCCGGCGCCTTCCCCGGCTGCCTGGAGCGCGCGGGCACGCAGTGCTGGGCCTGGAAGCAGGCCTCGGCGGCCGTGCGTCAGCACAAGGGCTTCATCCGCCTGCGCACCACCTACGTCGAGGACGACGAGACGACGGGTGTACCGGACGACCAGGATCTGCAGGAGGAGCTCCTCTTCCTCACCCGACTGGCGCAGGCGATGTGCGGCGTCGTGGGGGTCATCTGCCTGTTCGATCCGGCCGGCGAGGCCATCCGGCCGCCGCAGATCGTCGAGCAGGCCCTCGAGTGGTTCGAGCTCGACGACGCGCTGCCGCTGGACCTCTGGACCAACGTGCGCGTGGGCAAGCTGGACGACGAGGGCGCCTGGCTGGTCATGGACTCGGTGGGCATGCAGCAGCTCGGGCTGCCCGACGTCGAGGTCGCCTTCCCGCGCGAGGCCTTCACCTTCGAGCAGATCGACGAGCTGGTGCGCGACGTGCTGTTCTACCTCGCGGGCAGCGGCGACGTGATCTCGGACGGCGACGGCCTCGACGGGCCCGACGACACCACCTGGATCGCCGTGCGCTTCGAGGGCGGCCGCAACCTGCCGCCGCGGCCGGTGATCCGGCTGGTGCAGGACGGCGCCGAGGTACCCGAGGCCTTCATCGCGCGGCCGAAGTAGGCCGGCTCAGCGGCCGGCGCTCTCGGTCGTCAGGCGCGTCACCACCCGCACGGGGATCGCCGTGTCGAAGCGCGCCCGCGCCTGCTCGGCGAGGGCCTCGGCCAGCGACGCGGGCGCCGGCGCCGGCGCGCGCACCTCGACCTCGATGACCCCGTCGCGGCGATGCACCCCCACCAGCCCGAAGCCCTGCGCGTCGACGGCCCGCTGCACGTCCTCGCGGAAGCCGCTGACGTCGCGCTGCACCAACGACACCAGGTACGAGCCCAAGGGCACGGTCAGCCCCACCAACACCAGCGCCAGCCCGGCCAGCGTGCGCCGCGCCCACAGCCGCTGATCGCTGCGCCCGCGGATGCCCGCCGCGTACCAGGTGAGGGCCGAGCCCAGGATGATCGCGACGACGTTGGTGCCGAAGAGCAGCGCGGCGCCCTTCGCGTTGTCCATCTCGCCCCAGGCCAACGAGATGCCGGTGGTGGCCACCGGCGGCACCAGCGCCGCCGCGATGGCGACGCCCGGCAGCGCGGCGATCAGGTGGGGGCGCGCGTAGGCGTACGCGGCCGCCGTGCCGGACAGGAAGGCGATGCCCAGGTCGAGCAGGTTGGGCCCGCCGCGCGCCGCGAGCTCCGGCGTCAACACCTTGATCGGACTCAGCAATCCCATCAAGAGGCCCAGGGCGAGGGCCATCAGGAAGCCGAGCACGATCGCCTTGGTCGAGTTCTTCAGCAGCACCTGGTTGCCCTGCAGCAGGGCCAGGCCGCTGCCCAGCAGCGGCGTCATCAGGGGCGCGACCAGCATGGCGCCGATGACGACCGCGCCGGAGCTCTGGATGAGCCCCAGCGCGGCGATCGAGGTCGACAGCCCGATCAGCGCCATGAAGTCGAAGCTCCAGCGCGAGCCGTTCTGCACCTTCTCGAACAGGTCGACGCGATCCGCCCGCGACATCTGGGGCACGTTCAGCGCCAGCACCCGCTCGACGCGCTCGCGTAGCCGCGTCGACCAGGGCGTCGCGTGGCGCACGACGGCGACGACCTTGCCCGAGGGCCCCCGCATCACCCGCTCGGGCAGCGTGCCGAACAGCAGGCGGGTCACGATGCTCTGGTTCGAGGCGCCCAACAGCACCACGTCGTGGTGCGTGGCCGCCTCGCAGATGGCGGCCCGCACGTCGGACGACACCACCGTGCGGGCCTCGACCGACGCGCTCGGCGCCTCGACGCCCGCGCGCTCGAGCGCGCGCTTCAAGACCTGGCGCCCCACCAGCTCGGCGTCCTCCATCGCGTCCGGCTCGACGTGCAGCGCGGTCAGGGTGCCTTGGTGGTGACGGGCGATCTGCGCGGCGAGGCCGAGCGCCACCCGCGCGTTGGGTCCACCCGA
>JAUHXL010000403.1 GCA_030426945.1 bacterium | reverse complement strand
GGTAGAAGATGGTGACCGGCCCGCTGAGCTGGCTGGGGCTGACGGCGCCCGAGAACATGCCGCTCAGGGTGCGCATCGTCAGCTCGAGCTCGTAGAAGACGCGGTCGACGGTCTCCTGCCAGGCGAACGCGGCGCGGTGCTGGTTGGGCACCATGTCCATCGGCACCGTGCTGCGCCGGGCCAGCAGCACCAGCCCCATCTGCCACAGCTTGATCTCGCCGGCGAGGGGATCGTCGATGGTGATCTGGCGCTGGTGCAGCGTGATCTCGTGCTCGGCCCCGTCGCGCAGCACCGTCACCGTCTTGGGCTCGGCGGGCTTGTTGCTCAGGCGGGCGAGGATGAAGGCGGGCAGGCTGTTGCGGTTGCCGTCGACCGCCAGGATGCAGTCGCCGCGCCGCAGCACCTCGCCCGCCGGGCTGTCGGGATCGATCGACGAGACGCAGGTGCCGGCGTGGCGCAGGCCGGGATCGCCGCCGCCGGTGTAGGTCAGGCGGTGCTCGTCGAGGCGCGCGAGGAAGGGAAACTCCTCGGCGAAGCGCACGTCGCGCTCGACCACCACCGGCGTCGTCTCACCCGGCGGCACCGCGGCCAGCGCGCGCTGCACGTCGAGGTAGCGCGGGGTGGGCTGGCCGCCGACCGAGAGGACGCGGTCGAAGGTGCGCAGGCCGGCCCGCGCCGCCGGCCCCTGCGGATCGGCCACCGCGACGTCGCCAGCGAGGTAGACGTGCTGATAGCCGATGCGGAAGTAGTCCTTGCTGAAGCCGAGCAGCTTGTTGGTCTGCTCCACCCGCTCGGGCGTCACCTCGAGATCGAGGGGCTCGGCGACGCCGTCGCGCCGCACCGTGATGGTCAGGGGCCCCTGATCGGGCGCGTAGTCGTCGATGTGGCCGGTGACCTGCCAGAAGGCGTCCACCCGCTGCCCGTCGATGGCCACGATGGTGTCGCCCTCGCGCATGCCGGCGCGCCACGCCGGCAGGCCCTCGTCCACCGCGCCCACCTGGTTGCCGGGCACCTCGTCGAAGCGCTCGGACAGCAGGATGAAGGGCCACAGCAGCAGCACCGGCAGCAGCAGGTTCATCGCCGGGCCGGCGCTGGCGATCAGCATGCGGATGAAGGGCGGCTTGTCGAGCAGGCCGCGACCGACGTCCTCGGGCGGCACCTCGCCGGTGGGGCGCGCCACGCCCTCGCCCGCGCCGCCGCCCGGATCCATGCCCAGCATCCGCACGTAGCCGCCGAGCGGGATCCAGGCGATGCGGTACTCGGTGTCGCCGCGCGTGAAGCTGACGATGGGTGGACCGAAGCCGATCGAGAAGGTCTCGACCTTCACCCCGGACAGCTTCGCGACGACGAAGTGGCCCAGCTCGTGGGCCGTGATGAGGACGCCCAGGAGCACGACGAAGGCGAGCACGCTCACCACAGGCCGGTCGCTCGCAGATAGAACCAGCAGAAGGGGCCGGCGAAGAGCAGGCCGTCGATGCGGTCGAGGGCGCCGCCGTGGCCGGGGATGAGGCTGCCCGAGTCCTTCACGCCGTAGGCGCGCTTCATCAGCGACTCGACCAGATCGCCGATGATGGCGAAGACGGCGCCGCCGACGCCGAGGACGACGCAGTCGAGGACGTCGAGGCGGTCGTGGCCGGGGAACAGGGCGCGCGCGGCGAAGGCCGCGGCGGTGGCCGCCGCGATGCCCCCGATGGCGCCCTCGATGGTCTTCTTCGGGCTGACGCTCGGATACAGCTTGTGCTTGCCGAGGAAGCGGCCGGCGAAGTACCCGCCCGTGTCGCTCATGAAGGTGATGGCCATGACCATCACCAAGACCCAACCGCCGTACTCGAAGTTTCGCAGCTGGAAGATGTAGGGGAAGGTGACGCCGATGTAGAGCAGGCCCACGGCGTCGGCGCCCAGGCGCGACAGGGCCGCCTCGATGGGCAGCGGGCGCGCCAGCCGGCCGATGGCCAGGGCCACGAAGCCGAGCATCAGCGCCGGGCCGTGCTGGTAGACCGGGAAGTGCGGCTCGGCGACGGGCCAGGCCAGCACCAGCAGGTTGGCGAAGAGGAAGACGGCCTTGTCGCAGGCGGTCGCGTCCGGGCGCGCCATGCCCATGTACTCGTCGGCGCCCACGAACAGGGCGGCGAGCACCACCAGGCCCATCACCCACCACGGCGTGTACAGCAGCACCGCGACGATGCCGCCGGCCATCACGACGCCCGAGAGCAGGCGCGCCGTCACCGCCCGCCCCCTGCGGCCAGCGCCTGCGTCCCGGTCAGCCCGAAGCGTCGCTGGCGCGCCGCGAAGTTGGCGAAGGCCTCCTCGAGATCCGTTCGCTGGAACTCGGGCCAGGGCACCGGCGTGAAGTACAGCTCGGCGTAGGCGGCCTGCCACAAGAGGAAGTTGCTCAAGCGCACCTCGCCGCTCGTGCGGATCATCAGGTCCGGCGCGGGCCAGCCGGCGGTGTAGAGGCCGTCCTCGATGGCGTCGGCGTCGATGGCGTCGGGGTCCAGCTCGCCCGCGGCCACCCGGTGAGCCAGGCGCCGCACGCTGCGCACCAGCTCCTCGCGCCCGCCGTAGCTGAGGGCCAGCGCGAGCGTCATGCCGCGGTTGTTCGCGCTCTCCGCCTTCAGGGCCTCGAGCGGGATGCGGACGAACGCGGGCAGCCGGGCGACGTCGCCGATGGTCGTGAGGCGGATGGCGTTGTCGAGGATCTCGAAGCGCTCCTCGTGCACGTAGTCGTGCAGCAGCTGCATCAGCGCGTCGACCTCGTCCTCCGGGCGCGCCCAGTTCTGCTCGCTGAAGGCGTACAGCGTCAGCGCCTCGACGCCCAGCTCGCGGCAGGCGCGCACCGTGCGGTTGACCGCGCGCGCGCCCTCGCGGTGGCCCGCCACGCGCGGCAGCCCGCGCTCCTCGGCCCACCGCCCGTTGCCGTCCATGATGATGGCGACGTGGCGGGGCACCCCGACCGGCGCGCTAGCCATCGCGTTCGACGATCGACAGCAGCTTGCGAATGGAGGACAGCACCAACCCCAGCTCCTCGTTGTCCGGTTCGAACGCGAGGGCGCGGGCCATGGCTTCGCCGGCCCCCTCGAGATCGCCCAGGCTCCGCAGCTCCAGGCTCTCGAGCACGTGGCGCCGGGCGTCGTCCGTCTCGCACAGGGCCAGCTCGCGGTCCTCGCGCGCGCTGAAGGGATCCTTCTCCAGCCGCAGCTTGCCCCGCCGACGGAGGCCGAGGTTGTAGCTGCGGCGCCGCGGCGGATCCACCAGAACCTTGTAGGCCTCGCTCAGGCGCTTGTAGACGGCGTTGATCTTCTCCCACACGTGCGGGGCCCGCCCGCGCAGCCGCGTGTGGCGATCCGGGTGCAGCTGGAGCGACAGCTCGTGGAAGCGCCGCTGCAGGGCGTCGGCGTCGGCGTCGGGGGGCAGGGCCAGCAGATCGTAGTAGTTGAGGTGCTCGAGATCGCCGTACAGCCGGTCGATCTCCTCGGCGAGCGGCTTGGGCAGCAGGTCGAGGCGCGCGACGGGCTCCCGCTTCGACAGCGCGGCCTCGACCCGCGCGAGCAGCACGTCCGGCGCGGCGGGCAGGGCGAGGAAGGCGTCGGCGCCGAAGGCGTTGCAGTCGCCCGCGCCCAGGTAGGGGTCGCGGTAGGACGGGCTCATCAGCAGGATGGCCACCGCGCTGCCCTTGCGGCTGTTGCGCATCAGCTGCGCGAGCACCGTGCCTGCCATGCCGGGCAGCTCCCGCCCGAGGATCACCAGGTCGACGCCGTTCTGGCCGAAGTGATCGTAGGCGCTGTCGGCGTCCTCGAAGGTCCAGGTCTGGAAGCGGTCGCGGGGCAGGTGGGCGGCGACCGCCTTGCGCACGGCCTTGTCCGGCTCGGCGACCAGCGCGTTGCGGGTGGGCGGGGGCGGCGCGGCCTGGGCCCGGGGCACGGCCACGCGCTTGAGCGCGATGCGCCCGAGCTGGGGGACGGTGCCGCTCGGCCCCTTCTGCTCCACCTCAGATGCCCCGCTCGATCATCGCCTCGACCTCGTCGGGCGAGTAGCCGGCGGCGACGTTGATGCGGGTGGCCTGCTCGATGCCCGTCTCGCGATCACGCGCGGTCACGACCACCATGCCGTCGGCGTCGATCTCGAAGACGACCTCGATCTCCACCTCGCCGCGCGGCGCGGCGCGCAGCCCGTAGAGCTCGATCTCACCCAGCTTGGTGTTGTCGGCCGCCACCTTGCTCTCGCCCTGGTAGATCTGCAGCCGCACCGTGGTCTGGTCGTCCACCGTCGTCGTGAACACCCGCGTCTGCTCGCAGGGGATGCTGGCGTTGCGGGGGATGAGCACGTCGAAGTAGCCGCTGACCGTCTGCACCCCGAGGGACATGGGGGTCACGTCCAGCAGCAGGGGCTGGGCCGGCGCGCCCTTCGCGAAGGGATCGCTGACCAGCGAGGCGCCCTGGATGGCGGCGCCGATGGCGACCACCTCGTCCGGGTTGAGATCGGTCAGGGGCTCCCGCCGGAAGTACTCCGCCACCATCTGCCGCACCAGCGGCATGCGCGTCGTGCCGCCCACCAGCACCACGCCGTCGACGTCCTCGGCCTTCATGCGCGCGCCGCGGAGGGCCTCGTCGCACACGAGGAACGAGCGCTGCACGATGTCCTGGCAGCGCTCGTCGACGCTGGCGCGATCGACCTGGAAGCGCAGGTCGCAGGGCTTGCCGTCCGCGTCGAGCGCCAGCTCCCGCACGTTGACGATCGCGCGATCCTTCACGCTCAGCTCGCACTTGAGCTTCTCGGCCACCTGCTTGAGGCGGCTGAACGCGAGGGCGTCGTGGTCGAGGGCGAAGCCGTGCTGCTGCTTGAAGCCCAGCAGCATGTAGCGCGCGAGCCGGTTGTCGAAGTCGTCGCCCCCGAGGAAGGTGTCGCCGGCCGTCGACACGACCTCGAAGACGTTGCCCCGCACCTGCAGGATGGTGATGTCGAAGGTGCCGCCGCCGAAGTCGTAGACCGCGATGCGCGCGTCGATGTCGCGCCCGTAGCCGTAAGCCAGGGCGGCCGCGGTGGGCTCGTTGATCACGCGCAGGACATCGAGGCCGGCGAGGTGGCCGGCCAGCTTCGTCATCTGGCGCTGCGTGTCGTTGAAGTTCGCGGGCACCGTGATGACGGCCTGCGCCACCGGCTGGCCCAGGTAGCGCTCCGCGATGTCCTTCATGCGGCGCAGGGTCATGCCGCTGATCTCGGGCAGACCGTAGCGCTCGCCGCGCACCTCGACGAGCGGCACCTGGTTCTTGCCCTTGACCAGCTTGAAAGGGAACTGCTGGAGGGCGGTCTTGACCTCGTTCGACGTGTAGTGGCGGCCGATGAGCCGCTTCGCCGAGTAGATCGTGTTGAGCGGATCGACGACGGCCTCCTGACGGGCGCCGTTGCCGACCACGACGGAGCCGTCTTCGAGGAAGGCCACCATCGAGGCCTGCAGGCGCGCGCCTGCCTCGTCGGGCATGACGTGGACTTCGCCGTCGAGCACGGTGGCCACCACCGAGTTGGTGGTGCCCAGGTCGATGCCGATGACGTGCTCGATTGCGGCCAAGGCGGCCCCCGCGTGGCGTCGTGGCCCCATCCGAGGGGCCGATCCCCGGCATCCTACGGGCCAGCGCGGCCGACCGCAACGCCGGGTCGCGCCGCCGGGCCGGCCGCCGCTTGACCGTCGTGGGGGGCGCTCCTAGACTGTGCCGCCGCCGGCCGAGCGACCGCGTGTCCGCGTCGCCCCTCCGCTGGCCGAACGTCCCACGCGACTGGACTTCCGATGCTCGAGACGATCAGTAAGGGTTTCCGCTCGGTCAAGCACCGCTTCCAGGGCAAGCGCGAGCTGACCGAGGAGAACATCGAAGAGGCGCTGCGCGAGATTCGCATCTCGCTGCTCGAGGCCGACGTCGACTTCAAGGTCGTGCGTGGCTTCATCGGGCGGGTGAAGGAGAAGGCCCTCGGCGAGGTGGTGCAGCTCGTCGCGAAGAAGGGCGACCAGAAGGTCCAGGTCTCGCCCGGCGATCACTTCGTCAAGATCTGTCAGGACGAGCTCGAGGCCCTGATGGGGCCGGTCGACACCTCGCTCGACTTCGCGGCCGGCATCACCAAGGTGATGATGATCGGCCTCCAGGGCTCGGGCAAGACGACCACCACCGGCAAGCTGGCGAAGAAGCTGGTCGAGGACGGGCGTCGGCCGCTGCTGGTGGCCGCCGACATCTACCGCCCGGCCGCCGTGGATCAGCTCAAGGTGCTCGGCGAGCGGCTGGACGTTCCCGTCTACCACGAGGCCGGCAAGCAGCCCCCGGACATCTGCGCCGCCGCGCTCGACTACGCCAAGCAGCGCGGGCGCGACGTGGTCATCTTCGACACCGCCGGTCGTCTGGCGATCGACGAAGCGCTGATGACCGAGCTGAGCGAGATCAAGGCGCGCACCAAGCCGGACAACGTCCTGCTGGTGGTCGACGCGATGATCGGTCAGGACGCCGTGCGCACGGCGGACAGCTTCAACCAGCGCATCGGCATCGACGGCTTCATCATGACGAAGCTCGACGGTGACGCGCGCGGCGGCGCGGCCCTGTCGATCAAGGCCGTCACCGGCAAGCCGATCAAGTTCCTCGGCATGGGCGAGGGCCTCGAGGCCCTCGAGGAGTTCCGGCCCGAGGGTCTCGCCAGCCGCATCATGGGCTTCGGCGACGTGGTCGGCCTGATGGCCGACTTCGAGAAGGTGGTCGACGAGGAGAAGGCCGAGGAAGACGCCAAGAAGCTGCTGTCGGGCAAGTTCGACATGTGGGACTTCCTCGAGCAGATCCGCACGATCAAGAAGATGGGCTCGCTGTCGGACCTGTTCGAGAAGCTGCCCTTCT
>JAUHXL010000402.1 GCA_030426945.1 bacterium | reverse complement strand
TCACGCGGGTGTGGGACGCCGCCACGGGCGCGCTGCAGCTCGAGGAGCCCCCGCGCACCGGCTGGGTCACCGATCTGCTGTGGCTGCCCGGGGGGCGCTTCGCGCTGGGCACCGACAACGCGATCACCCGCGACGGCGCCGCCTTCGCGTCCGCGCCCGGCCGCGATCCCGTGGCGTTGGTGACCCTGGGCGAGGATCTGCTCTACGGCAGCGAGGACGGCAAGCTGCGGCGCATCGGGCGCCACCTGTCCGCGGCCGAGGTCGTCGTCGACACGGGCGCGCCGGTGCTGGCGCTCGCCGCGCACCGGGATCAGGCCTGGACCGGTGGGGGGGACGACGCGGTGCGCCAGTGGGACGTGACGAACGGCGCGTTGCTGGGTACGCTCCCTCGTCCCGCGCCCCCAAAGGGAGGAGCCGATGCTGACCTTCGCTGAGCTGCTGGCCACGCCGCACGCCGACATCGAGGCCGTCGCCGCCCACCTCGACCGCCTCGATCCCGAGCGCCGCGTCACCGAGGTGCGCGCGGTCGGTCCCGCGGCGCAGCGCCGCCTGTGGCGCCTCGCGCGTGGCCGCCTGCTGACCCTCGACGACTTCGTGCCGCCCGATCGCGCCCCGCTCGAGACGGTGCGGCACTACGGGCGCAACACGCTGCCCGCCTTCAAGGTGTTCGAGAAGCGCTTCTGTCGCCCGGGCCCCGGCCACGACGAGGGCGTCCTGTGGGGCTACAACGAGGGCGCCACGCGCCCGGTCGTCGGCCCCGGCTACTTCGTCCTGCGCGAGACGGGCGGCGACGCCCGCGGCGAGGTCGTCGTCGACTACGAGATGATCCCGCCCGACAAGCCCGCCGAGTGGCCGACCATCAAGCCCAACACCGCTGGCCTTCAGCGCTTCGTCTACGCGTACATGCACGACTTCATGCGCAAGGTGAGCGATCACGTCAGCATCGGCCGCGCCTACCGCCGCGATCGCGAGACGCCCAACTGCTTCCTGCTCTGTCGCGAGGCCTGAACCCAGGCGACGGCGCCCCTACCGATAGGCGTCCGGCAGCGGCTTCTCGATCATCTCGAAGGGCTCGAGATCGATGCGGCTGATGGCCCCGGTCTTGACGGCCTGCTGCAGTCGCTGGCGCAGGTCGTGGGCGAAGCGGGCCTCGGCGTCGGGCTGCTCGAGCGCGCTGGCCGCGCGGTGGGTGCCCAGGTAGTAGAGCATGCGCAGGAGCGTCTCGCGCCGGCGCGCCATCTCGGCGCGGGTGGTGCGCGAGGGCGTCGTCAGCTGCACACCCACCCGCAGGAACCGGCCGTCGCGCTCGCGCAGCAGCAGGTCGTGGGTGCCCAGGTCGATGGTGTAGGGGCCCTCGTCGGCCGGGGCGGCGTCGGGCGCCGCGCCCGCGTCGACGGGCGCCTCGATCGTCGGCGGTGCGGTGGGCGTGGGCGGCGCGACCCGGCGGGGCAGCGGGCCGAGATCCGGGGCCGGGGGCGGCGGCGCCGGGGCCGGGGGCGGCGGCGGCACGGTAACCGGGCGCGGCGCGGGCTGGTACCACACGAAGAACGCGGCGGCGCCGAGCACCACGACGCCGGCCATCAGCAGCAAGGGGCGCTTCATCGAGCGCAGTCTACCCCAGGGGCACGGCCCGTCCGAGATCCGATGCTGCGGCGATCCTATTGTCCGCTCGGCGTGGGCGGCCGACCCAGCGCGCACTCGGCGGCCAGCTCGGCCCGCGAGTGCACGTCGAGGCGCTTGTAGGTCTCCTGCAGCAGCCGCGCGACCGTGCGCGGCGCGATGGTCAACAGCTCGGCGATCTCGTCGTTCTTGCGCCCGGTGGCGGCCAGCACCGCCACCTGGGCCTGGCGCGGCGTCAGGAGCTGGCGCCACCGATCCGGCAGCTGGCGGTTGAGGGGCTCGGTCTGCCGCTCCATCAGCGCGGCCACGGTGGCCAGGTGCGGCGTCAGCAGCAGCGCCACCGCGTGCTCGTCCGGCCCGAGCGGCGCGCTCAGCCCCACCCACCGGGGCGGCGCCGTCCGCCCGGGCAGCGGAAGCCGCACCGCGCTCGCGTCGTCGTCCTCCTCGGCGGGCGACCAGCACAGCCGGGCGTCGGGCCGGCCCAGCCACTCCCCCACCAAGGACTGCACACGGCGCTGCCAATGTCCGCGGGGCGAGGGGCGGTACAGCTGGTGGATGCGCTCGGGCAGCAGGTCCGGGTCGAGGGCGCTCATCGGCCACCTCGGGGTGGCTTGGGATCGGTCAGCAGCGCCTGGACATCCAGCTCGTGCCGCCCCCGGATGCCGAGGTGACGATAGACGCGGTTCAGATCGCGGGCGACCGTGCCGAGCGGGATGCCCAGGTACTCGGCGATCTGCATGTTGGTGTAGCCCCGCGCGGCCAGGCGCGCGCAGTCGGCCGGCCGCGGCGCCAGGCCGTCGAGGCGCTGCTGGCGTGCGGGCAGCGTGGCGCGTCGGGCGCGCTGCACCGGGAACAGGCCGTCCACGCGCTTCGCCGCCGGCTCGTCGCCCACGGCCGGGCGGGGCGGCACCGCGCCGGCGAAGGCGTCCTCGGTGCCGGGCAGCAGGCTGGGGGCGCGCTGCAACGCCAGCTCACCGGCGTAGCCCAGGTTCGGGGCCACGGCCGCGGCCAGGGCCCGCTCGGCCGCATCGAAGGCCGCCTCGCGCCCCAGGATCCACACCGAGGTGCCCATCTCGCGGTGGGTCGCCCGCAGCACCAGGAAGGCGTGGTCGGGCCCCCCCACGCTGCTCGCCACCAGGGGGGCCGCCTCGCCGGACATCTCCCCGACGCCGTGCGCCCCGTCGTCGAGGTCGAGGGCCGCCTCGATCGCGCTCCGCACCACCGAGGCGCGGGTGCTCGGCGCCCCCCAGGCGGCGGTCGGCGTGGCCCGCGCGGCGCCCACCGGGCGGAAGGCGGACAGCCCCGCGTCGGCGCCCAGCGCGTCGGCCAGCAGGCCCAGCGATCCGCGGGGGAACCGCTCCGCGTCGGCCTCGACGTAGAGGCGGCGGATCAGCGCGAGCGCCGCGTGACCCCGCGGCGGCTCGCTCTGATCGGTCGGTGCCTGCGCCATCCTGCCCCCGTCGTGCTCGTCAGCGGCCTCGAGACCGCGACGAGGTGCCCGTCCGACGCGCGGCTCGCCCGAGACCGAACGTCGACCGTGTGCATACCAGACCCCAACGGAGGGCGCGACGGCCACGTTGAGGGGCTGGGTCCGAACACCGCGTCAGCCGCGGCTCGTCGTCGGGGGCTCGCGAAAGTCGAGGGTGGGCGGGCTCTCGATGACCGTGGTGGCGGGGGCCACCGAGCTCGTCAACCACACGTTGCCGCCGATGACCGCGCCCCGCCCGATGACCGTCTGGCCGCCCAGCACGGTGGCGCCGGCGTAGATCACCACCCGATCCTCGATGGTCGGGTGACGCTTGGCGCCGGCCAGGCTGCGGCTGACCGACAGCGCGCCCAGGGTCACGCCCTGGTAGATCTTCACGTCGTCGCCGATGTCGGTGGTCTCGCCGATGACCACGCCGGTGCCGTGGTCGATGAAGAAGCGGCGGCCGATGCGCGCGCCGGGGTGGATGTCGATGCCGGTGCGCGCGTGCGCCCACTCGCTCATCGCGCGGGGGATGTAGGGCACCTGCTCGCCGTGCAGCCAGTGCGCGATGCGGTGCACCGTGATGGCCTCGAAGCCGGGGTAGGTCAGCACGACCTCTTCGATGTTGCGGGCGGCGGGATCACCGTCGAGCGCCGCCTCGGCGTCCTGCCGAAGGCGCGCACGCACGTCGGGCAGGGCGTCGATGAAGCGGCCGGCGACGTCCCGGGCGCGGCGCCGCACGGCGTCGGTCCCCGCGACCGGCTCGGCGTGGGCCAGGGCGCGGGCCAGGATGCGGGCCAGATCGGTGTAGAGCTGGCAGATCCAGGTGCCCACCCGATAGCGGCGGCTGGCGGCGGGCAGGGTGTCGGCGGCGTAGTAGCCCGGAAACAGCAGGCGCCGGATCTGCTCGACGACGCCGACGATGGCCTCCTGAGGGGGCAGGCCGGGCACCTCACCCAGTCGCCGATCCTCGTCGTAGCTGGCCATCAGCTCGTCGACCACGCGATCGAGTCGTTGCTCGTCCATGGTGGGATCCTCCCGAAGCTCTACAACAGTCCCCAGCGCCGCCGCAGGAACCACTCGGTCGAGGGCAACAGCACGGCCACCAACAGCAGCCACCCGCTGGCCCACAGGGGCACGTCGCGGCGGCGGTTGACCTTCACCACCCGCGGCTCGTTGCGCGCGACGTCGTCGAGATCGTCGGCCAGCGTCAGCGCCTCGCCGCCGCCCGCCTGCGCCAGGGCCTGCAGGGTGTCTCGGCGCGCGTCCGTGCGGCGCAGCTCGATCGGATCGGGCGCGACCACGAAGGCGTCGTCGTCCGCCACGTCGGCGCCGCCGACCGTGGCCGTCGCCCGGACGAAGTAGGCGCCGTCCGCGCGCGGCTTCAGCCGCACCACGAGCTGCCCGTTCTCGTCCGTGCGTCCGGCCTCGTCGAGCGCGATCTCGCGCTCGCGGCTGCCGCCGTCGCCGAAGAACACGCGGTCCACCCGCACGGTCACCGGCGCGTCCACCGCCGGCTGGTAGTCGGCCCCCAGCACCCGCGTCACCAGCGTCGCCTCGGCCCCCAGCGGGTAGCGGTCGCGATCGGCCTCGACCTGCACCGGCTCCAGGGCCGGATCGCGGATGAGCCAGCGGATCGCGTTGCCCCAGAACTTGTAGTAGTGGCGGTTGTCGCCCCCCTCGCCCGCCGCCAGGAAGTCCCAGTGCCAGGTGGTGTCGGTGGTGACGCTCAGCACCCGCCCGCGCCCGAAGGGCGCGACCGCCACGACCGGGGCGCGGGCGCCCCCGACCTGCTGCGCGGGGTGCTCGAGCAGCGCCTGCGCGCCCGCGCGCAGCCCGGTCACCCGGTTGACGCCGCTCAGCTTCGGCAGCGCCCGCCAGCGCTCGGTGTTCTCCTCGGGCACGACGCTCAGCGCCGTGATCGGGTGGCGCCGCCCGGCCTCGGCCAGCACCGGCGAGAACCGCCCGGTCAACAGCAGGTCGTTCTTGTCCGCCGGCAGCGTCACCGGCAGGAAGTCCTCGATGGGCGTGCCCGCGTAGCCCCCGCTGGTGAAGCTCAGATCGCCACCCAGCATCACGAACCCGCCGCCGTTGCGCACGTAGTCGCGGATGAGCGGCAGGTACTGCTCCATGTGGTACCCGCGGTAGGTGAAGTTCTGGAAGATGATCAGATCGAAGCTGCCCAGCTGCTCCTCGAACAGCTCGCGCGTCGGGAAGGGGATCAGCGACAGCTCGTCGCGCCGCGCCACGTCGATGCTGGCGCCCGTGCGCAGGATGAAGAAGCTGATCAGATCGACGTTGGGGTTCTTCTTCAGCAGCTTGCGCAGGAAGCGCTGGTCCCAGCTCGGCCGCCCGACCACCTGCAGCACGCGGATCTTGTCGCGGATGATGCGCACGACGAACTGACGCCGGTTGTTCACCTGCACCCGCTCGCCCGGCCCCTGGCCCACCTCGAGCGTGAAGACGGCCTTGCCCGTCTCGTCGGGCACGAACTCGAACTCGAAGTGATACCGGCTCTGTCCCTGCGTGGTCTCGAGCGTGCGGGTGCCGAGCACCTCGTCGCCCTGGCGCAGGGTCACCGGCAGGCGCAGATCGTCGTAGCCGGTCACCGAGATCTCGGCCTCGATGCTGACCGCGTTGCGCACGAAGGCGAAGTCGTCGTAGGCCACGTCGACGATCGCCACGTCGCGCAGGGGCCGATCGGGGCCGGTGAAGACCGTGTGGATCGGCGCGCCGAGGCGGCGGGCGACGGCCTCGGCGGCCGGGGGCACGTCCCCCGCGGCCACGACCGCGTCGCCGAGCGCCCCGTTGTCGGCGCCGTCGCTGATCACGACCACCGCGGCGAGATCGTCGGGCTGGAAGCGCGCCGCGACGTCCTCGAGCGCGCTCAACAGCCGGGTCGCGTCGCCCTCGGCGCCCAGCTCGCTCAGCGCGCCCAGGGGCCGCGCGTGATCGGTCACCGCGAAGAGATCGACCTGGTGCATCGCCCGCCAGCGCTCGAGCGTCGGCAGCTGATCGGTCAGCCACGCGCGGACGGCGTCCACGCGCGCGTCGTACCGATCCGCGGGCAGCGTCATGCTGCGCGAGGCGTCCAGCAGCAGCACCACGTGGTTGCGCACCCGCGTGACGTGCTCCAGCCGCACCCCCGGCTGGAGGAAGAGCAGCAGCAGCACGCCCACGGTGCCCAACCGCAGCCCCACCAGCAGCCGCCGTCGGCTGGCGATCTGCCCCGCCGTGTTGTGCCACGCCAGGTACACCACCGCGGCCACGGCGATCACCACCAGCGCCACCAGCCAGGGGCTCCAGCTGGACAGCAGCACCAGGCGGGCGGCGTTGAACTCGTCGGCGGCGTCGAACCAGTCGCGCAGCATGGGTCAGCGGTTCTCGCGCGGCGGCGGCTCGACCCGCCAGCGGCGCCGGCGGAGGATCGCCGTCGTGTGCACCTGATCGCGCTTGTAGTTCAGGCAGGTGGCGTACATCACCAGGTTGATGCCCACGCGGAACGCCATCTCGCGCTGCCCGGCGCCGCCGGGCACCACCGGCATGCGCCAGTTGCCCAGGCTGTCGCGTCCGAAGGCGCCGAACAGATCGTTGCGGCCGTAGAGGATGGGGCTGCGGTCGTCGAAGTCGACGCCCTCGAGCTGGTCGGCGCGTTGCACGCGCCCGAAGGGCCGCTGAAGCAGGAAGAAGGTGCGGAAGACGGTGTGGTCGTTGCTGACCTCGGCCAGCGGCCGGTCCGGGAAGAGGCGGGCGACGTCGCGGCGGACGCAGGCGTCGAAGC
>JAUHXL010000401.1 GCA_030426945.1 bacterium | reverse complement strand
AGGGCGTTGGCGGTGACCGTGGCGCGGGCCGTGGGGCTGATCAGGGCCGCGGCGATGACGGTCAGCACCAGCAGCAGGCGCGACGCCACGTTGTAGAGCACCAGCTTGCGGACCTTGTCGACCGCCATGAGGCAGGCGCTGATGGCCTGCTGCGGGAAGAAGAACAGGGCGTAGGGGATCAGCAGCCACAGCAGGGGCGAGACGGCGGGGTTGTCGAAGCGATCGGCGACCAGATCACCGAGGCCCAGGGCGATGCCGAGGCCGAAGAGGACGCCGCCCAGGGTGAGCACGGCCAGGTTGTCGAGCAGGACGCCGCGCGGGCGGGCCGTCTCGCCGGGCAGGAAGTAATAGAGGGCCTTGGGGACGCCCATCATCAGGACGGGCGAGACCATGGCGAAGACGAGCAGCACCTGGCGGTGGGTGCCGTACTCCTCGACGGGCAGCAGTCGGGTGAGCGTGGCCGTCGCCAGCAGCGTCGAGATGGCGGTCAGCAGCTTGCCCGAGGCCAGCAGCAGCGCCTTGACGGTCAGGGAGAGCGGGCGGCTCAACGCGGGGCGGCCTCCGGGGGCGCGACCGACCTCAGCCGGCGCGCACGCCCTCCATCAGGAAGAGGATGTTGCCGCGCTCGGTCTTGCGGATGGGATCGACGGTCAGGCCCTCGAAGAAGCGGCCGTAGCGCGCCTGCACCGCGGCGACGTCGGCGAAGTGCCGCACGTGCGACACGTAGGGGAAGTTGGGCACGGTGGCGATGACGCGGGTGCCGGCCGGGATGCGCTCGAGGACGTCCAGCTCGCGCTCGACGTGCTCGAGGAACTCGGTGGTCACCAACGTGTCGTAGCGCTGCGTCTCGAGGGCCTTCGAGGCGAAGATGTCGCAGTGCTCGAAGGTGAACGCGGGCACGTTGCGCTGGGCGCGCTCGACGCCGACGCGGCTGAGATCGACGCCGTGGTAGGCGTCGACGAGCTGGGCGTCGAACAGGGCGTGCGCGAACTGCCCGGGGCCGCAGCCGATGTCGAGCACCCGCTTCGAGCCCGCGCGCCGGATGCGGTCGATGACCACGGTCCAGACGGCGTAGTACTCCGAGCGGGTGTAGTGCACGTGGTAGGACTCCACGTGCTCGAAGGCGTCGTCGTAGAAGGACTGGGGCTTCTCGCCGTGGGCGGCGGCGGGGCCGCCCTGCAGGCGGCGCAGGACGCGGCCGGCCAGGCGGCGGGCGCGGCGAACGACAGCGGGGCGCATCGACACCTCCAACAGCGGGTGCGCAGGGTAGTGCATAGACCCCGGCGAGGGAACCGCCGACCCAACCACGCGTCGGTCGCCCCCTTGCGTGGTCGTGGTCGTGGTCGTGGTCGTGGTCGATTCGGGCCGGCAGCGCCTCGGCCGTCCGCTGCTCGTCGTCTGACGCCGCCGGACTCGACCGCTGCTCGTCGGGGTCGGCGCGTGCGTCGCTCGGGCCGACGACGAGGACGACCATCACGAGGGCACCCATGGGCCCGCTCGGCGTTCGGCCGCTTGTGTCCCGGCGGGGCAGGGCGGCATCCTGCGCCGATGCGATACTTCGCCTTTCCGCTGTCGATGTGCCTGATCGCGTTCGCCGGGTGCGCCCAGGACGCCGATGACGATGACGCTCCTTTGCCCGACTACGCCGTGCGCGCGCAGCGCGACGCGGGCTTCCAGGCCCGGGACGCGGACACCGCGCGACGGGACGCCGCGCCGCGACGGGACGGCGGCGTCCCCGGGCAGGACGCCGCCGCCGTGCCCCGACTCGACGCCGGCGGGCGCGACGCGGCGCCGCCGGGGCTCGACGCCGAGGCGCCCGGCGCCGACGCGGCGCCGCCTCGCCCGGACGCGGCCGGCCCGCGCCTGGACGCGGCGCCGCCCCGCCCCGACATGGCGCCGCCCGAGCCCGGCGACGAGGTGTGCAACGGGCGCGACGACGACGGCGATGGACAGTCCGACGAGGGCTTCGGCGTGGGCGAGGTGTGCGTCGCGGGGCAGGGTCTGTGCCGCGAGGAGGGTGTGTTGTTCTGCGCGGTCGATGGCACCGCGCGCTGCTCGGCGCAGGCCCCGCTGGTCGGGCCGGAGCGCTGCAACGGCCAGGACGACGACTGCGACGGGCAGATCGACGAGGGCCTCGAGAACCAGGGCGCCTGCAGCGCCGGCGAGGGCGCGTGCGCGGCGATGGGCCGGCAGGCGTGCGTGGACGGCGAGCCGACCTGCGACGCGACGCCCGGCGCGCCCGGCGTCGAGACCTGCGACGGCACCGACGAGGACTGCGACGGGCGCGTCGACGAGGGCGTCGCCGGGTGCGCGACGATCGCCGGCAGCTGGCGGTGGGACGTGACCGACCGCGAGGGCGGCCGCTTCCCGACGCTGGCAGCGCTGAGCGAGGACGACGGCGAGGTGGTCGGCCTGGCGATCGACACCTACGGGCTGGCCGACGTCGAGGGCACGGTGGACGGCGCGACGCGGCGCTTCGATCTGGTGAAGACGTACCGGGTGGGGGCCAGCGAGGGCGCGGCCTTCCGCTACACCGGCACGGTGGACGGCGACGCGCTGAGCGGCACCTGGATGCAGGTGGGCGGGGACGATCCGCCCATCCCGCTGCGCGGCGACCGCGGCACGGCCATCGCGCCGCTGGCGGTGGCCGGCGCCTGGGTGTTCCGGCCCGACTTCGACGAGAACCCGGGGGCGATGCAGCTGGTGATCAGCCCCGAGGGGTGGGTGACCGGGACGATGCGCGACCGGGTGGGCGACTCGACGGTCGAGGGGGTGCTGGACCGGGGCGCGGGGGCGCTGTGGTTCCGCAAGGTGTACGACGCCGGCGGTGACTTCTGGTACCGCGCCGACGCCAGCGGGGCGTCGATCGAGCAGGGGACCTACAGCAACGACAGCGACAGCGGCGTGCGCGGCGTGTGGCGGGCGGAGCGGTAGGACGGGCGGGGGAGAGGGTCAGGTCAGGGCAGGGTGAGGGGCAGGGCCGAGGTCAACGGGCCGCTTCGCGGCGGGTGTGAATCGAACCCGTTGGTCCACGGTACGCCCCGCCAGGATGGTCGGGCTATCAGCGGTCAGCTTTCAGCTCCGTCGCGGCGATTGTACCTTCTGCCCCGTCCCACGGCGTCCCGAGCCTGCCGAGAGGTTCCGCAATCGGCACAGCGTACGGAGCCCGGCTGACAGCTGACAGCTGACCGCTGACAGCCGGTCGGACCGACCACCAGCGGCTCGTGAGCAGACCGCTTCGCGGCGTCAGGTCATGTTGATGACGATGGTCTTCGAGTGGGTGAAGTGATCCAGCATCGCGCCGAGTGACGCCTCCTTGCCCAGGCCCGACTGGCCGAAGCCGCCGTAGGGCAGCATGGGCTGCACCACCAGGTTCTGGTTCACCTGCACGAAGCCCGCGTGGATGCGGTGGACGGCGTCCATCGCGGTGCGCAGATCGCGGGTCCAGATGGTGCCGGCCAGGGCGTAGTCGCAGGCGTTCGCCAGCTCGATGGCCTCTTCGTACGTGTCGAAGGCGATGACGCAGGTGACCGGGCCGAAGATCTCCTCCTGGCACAGCTGGTGGTCGTTCGACAGGCCGGTGAAGATGACCGGCTGCACGAACAGGCCGTCCTTCAGCGCGGGATCGGTGGGCAGGGCGCTGCAGGTGTGCGCGGTGGCGCCGGGCGCGGCCCGGCCGATCTCGAGGTAGCGCTGCACCGTCGCGAACTGGCCCGGCGAGACGATCGTGCCGATGTCGGTCGCGTCGTCGAGCGGATCGCCCATCACCATCGCGTTCACCTTCGCCGTCAGGCGCTCGACGAAGGCGTCGTGGATGCCGCGCTGCACCAGCATGCGGCTGGCGGCGGTGCAGCTCTGGCCCTGGCGGGTGAAGCGCATGCCGCTGATGGCGCCGTCGACCGCGCGCTCGAGGTCGGCGTCGTCCATCACGATCATCGGGCTCTTGCCGCCCAGCTCCAGCGTCACCGGCGCCAGCTTCTCGGCGGCCGCGCGGTAGATGATGCGGCCGGTCTCGACGCTGCCGGTGAAGCTGATCTTGGCGACGTCCGGGTGCGCGGTCAGCGGGCCGCCGCAGTCGGGGCCCATGCCCGAGATCAGGTTGAAGACGCCCTTCGGCAGCACCTCCTGCAGAAGCTGCGCGACCCGCAGCACGCCGAAGGGCGCCTCCTCGGCCGACTTCACCACCACGCTGTTGCCGGCCACCAGGGCGGGCGCGATCTTCAGCGCCATCAGCAGCAGCGGCGCGTTCCAGGGCAGGATCGCCGCGACGACGCCCACCGGCTCCCGCACGGTCATCGCCAGCATGTCGGGGTTGAAGGGGATGGTCTCGCCCTTCAGCTCGCTGGCCAGCCCCCCGAAGTAGACGAAGGTGTCGGCCAGCACCGACGCCTCGACGCGGCTCTCGGTGCGGAGCGCCTTGCCGGTCTCGAGCGCGGTCAGCCGCCCGAGCTCCTCGACGTGCGCGGCCAGCCGCGCCCCGCACGCCGCGACCAGCTTGCCGCGATCACGCGCCTTCATCCGCCCCCACGCCACCTGCGCCGCCTTGGCCGCCGCCACCGCGCGATCGACGTCCTGCGCGTCGCCGGCCGCCGCGTGGCCGATCACCTTGCCGGTGGCCGGGTTGATCACCTCGAAGGTGGCGCCGGCGTGGTTCGGCGAAAAGGCGCCGTCGATCAGGTGCTTGCCGCTCAGCTCGGCGGCCAGCGCGAAGGGGTCGGTGGTGGGCTGGATCATGGCGTCCTCCTGGCTGCGGGGCGCCATTCTGGGCCGGCGGGCGGCGGCTGACAACCACCGCTGGGCGCACTTTCCGCGAAAAACGGAGCGGCGTGGCCCGTCCCCCCGAGCGAGGAGGACGCGGTGAACAGCAACCCCCGAATCGACCCCAGCCGCACGCTGGCGCACCTGACGCCGCGCCCGGGTCAGCGCGCGGCGCTGGCCGACGAGGTCGCGCGCCAGAGCCCGACGGCCCCGCCGCCGCCCGCGGCGGACGCGCCCTCGCTGCCGGTCGCCGTGGGTTTCGTCGTCGGCCTGCTCGGCCTCGCCGGCGCGCTCGCCTGGACCGTCGCGCCCATCCTCTGATCCGCGACCACGCCGAGGACCAAGGCATCTGCCTGCGACACCCGACCGCGGAGTTCCCATGCACCGCCTGTTCGCGCTGGCCCTGCTGTTGCCCACCCTCGCCACCGCCGCGCCCACCCGCTACACGGTCGACGCCGCCCAGAGCACCGTCGACGTCCGCCTGTTCAAGGACGGCGTCGCGTCGGGCCTGGCCCACGACCACGCGATGCGCGCCCGCGACGTGAAGGGCGAGATCGTCTTCGACCCGAGCGCGGCCAACGCGCTGAGCATGAACGTGGTGGTCGCGGCCGCCTCGATCGAGGCCGACCCGCCCGACGCGCGCAAGGCCTACGGCCTCGAACCGCTCGAGGACGACGACCGCGCGGAGATCGCGAAGAACATGCGCAGCGACGATCAGCTGGCCGTGCGCAAGTACCCGCTGATCATCTTCGAGTCGACCGCCATCCGCCGCGTCGGCGACAGCGACTACCGGGTGGAGGGCAAGCTGACCTTGCACGGCGTCACCCGCGACGTGCGGCTGGACGCGAAGGTGACGATGACGCCGGAGCGCTTCGAGGGGCGGGGCACGCTGCGCCTGAAGCAGAGCGACTACGGCATCACGCCGTACAGCGCGGCGCTGGGCGCGGTGAAGAACAAGGACGGGGTGCAGCTGGTGTTGCACCTGGTGGGGGTGGCGGGCAAGTAGGGGCGGGGACTCGAAGAGTGTAGGAAGTGGGCAGGTTCGTCCGTTTGTGTGGCTCGACCGCGGGCGGCCACGGCCGACCGCGATGACGACTACGCCGACGACGGCGGCTCGTGCGGGGGGCCGAAGACGCGCGCGAGCTCGGCGGCGTCGGTGAGGCCGGCGGCGACGAGGGCGGCGGCGCGGGCGCGCAGGGTGGGGGTGGCGGCGTCGCGCAGGGCGTGGGCGTCGGGGCCGGCGCGGTGCAGGGCGGCGCGCAGGGGGTCGGTCATCGGGAGCACGACCCCGACGGCGACGCGGCCACGGTAGCGGGTGTGGTGGCACGCGGGGCAGCCCTCGGCGCAGGCGCAGCGGCGGCGCACCAGGCGCTGGGCGAGCACGCCGGCGACGGCGGCGCCCACGAGGCCCGGGTCGGCGCCGCGCTCGAGCAGGCGGGCGAGGGCCTCGGTGGGCTCGCCGGCGTGGACGGTGGTCAGCACCCGGTGTCCGGTCAGGCCGGCGCGCAGCACGGTCTCGACGCTCTCGCGGGCGCGCACCTCGCCGACGACCAACACGTCGGCGTCGTGGCGCAAGGCGGCCTTCAGCAGGGCGGCGCCGTCCTGGCCGCGGCCGGGGTCGACCTCGAGCTGCACCACGCCGGGCACGGCGTACTCGACCGGATCCTCGACCGAGACGGCGCGCAGGGTGCGGCCGCTGTCGGCGAGCAGGGCGCGCAGCGCGGTGTAGAGCGTGGTCGTCTTGCCGCTGGCCGACGGGCCCGCGAAGAGGATCGCGCCGCCGGGGCGCGCGAGGAGGGCGCGCAGGTCGGCCAGGGTGGCGGCGTCGAAGCCGAGATCCTCGAGCGTGGCCTCGCCCTTCAGATGATCGAAGAGGCGCGCGGTGACGGCCTCGCCGCCGACGGTGGGCGCGAAGCTCAGCCGCACCCAGCCGGCGTCGAGCGCGGCGCGGCCCTCCTGCGGCACGTCGTCGCGGTGGGCCTGCGCGCCGGCCATCACCTTCAGGCGGCCGACCACGCGGCGCGCCCGCGCGGCGGGCAGCCGGCCGACGGGCTGCAGCACGCCGTCGAGGCGCACCGACAGGATGCCCTCGCCGTCGGCGCCGGGCTGCAGGTGCAGGTCGCTCGCGCCCAGGTGCGCGGCGG
>JAUHXL010000400.1 GCA_030426945.1 bacterium | reverse complement strand
GCGGTGAGGACCGTGGCGAAGAAGCCGGTGGCGCCGGCGCCGACGTCGCCGGACCACAGGTGCTCGAGGGCGACGAAGCCGAAGGCGCCGGGCACGAGCATCACGATGCCGGGCACGACGTAGAGCTGGGCCGGGCGCTGGGTGCGGCGGGCGAGGGCGTTGGCGTAGAGGCCGACGGTGACCGCGCCGGCGAAGGCGGCGGTGGGGCCGGGCACGAAGAAGCGGGCCGCGGCGAAGGCCGAGCCCCAGGCCAGGACGCCGCTGAGCAGGGTGGCGAGCAGGTCGCGCGGGGGGACGCGGAAGAGGACCGCGAAGCTGAGGGCGGCGACGGCCGTGGCGGCGGCCACGACGGCCAGATGAGGCGGCGCGGGCGGGCCGAGCAGGCGGGCGGGCGGCGCGCCGCTGACCCACGCCTCGAGCGTCGCCACGGTCGCCAGCCCGAAGATGAGCGACAGCAGCGTCATGCCCGCCTCCATCAGGCGCGCGGTGCCGCTGACCAGGTTCTTGGCCGCCAGCTCGGCGAGGGCGCTGGTGAGGGTCAGGCCGGGCACCGCGATGATGACGCCGGCCAGCACCAGCGGGCGCCGCAGGGTGGTCGGATCGATCATGGCCGCCAGCCACGCGCCGGCGCCGGCCAGGGCGCCGATGGCGAAGTCGGTCAGCAGGCGGGTGCGCGCGTGGCGGCCCATCTGCATGCCCAGCCCCATCGCGCACAGCCCCAGCAGCAGCGCGATGGCCACCGTGGTCACGCCGCCGCCGAAGAAGGCCGCCGCGCTCGCCGACGCCAGCGCGCCCGCGCCGAGCTGGGCAACGGCGCCGTAGCGCAGGGGCTCGGCTTCGATGGCGTCGAGCGCGGCCTCGGCCTCGGCGACGGTCAGCTCCCCGTCGCTGAGGCGGTTGAACACGGCGTCGAGCGCGGAGAGGCGGCCGAGGTCGACCGCCCAGCCGTCCACGCGCACCAGCCGCACCTGCGGCGCCCCCTGGCCGTCGTCGAGGCTGATCCAGACGCCCGTCGGGACGCCCAGCACCTCGGCGCGATAGCCGTGGCACTCGGCGGCCAGGCGCAGGCACGCCTCGAGGCGGTGCGTCGGGCAGCCGTACGACAAGAGCAGTCGGCCCAGGCGCACCAGCAGCGCGGTCAGCGCCTCGCGGGGCGCGCGCTTGGGCGGGGGCAGCAGGGCGGGCGGGCTCATCGGCGTCTCGATCTCGCGGGCCGGAGCGGTATACCGTCGGGGCATCGCCGTGTCACGGCGGGCAGGGATGCCGGGACGATCGGGGAGGGTGCGCATGAGGCGAGCGTTGTGGGCGATGGCGGTGTGCGGGCTGTGGGCGTGCGCGGACTCGGAGGAGCAGGCGACCGGCGACGCGGGCGGCCGCGTGGACGCCACCCGAGGGCAGGTGCTCGGCGACGGCGAGCCGACGCCGGCGCCGGCGCCCGACGCGGGCTCGACGCGCGACGCGCAGCCACCCTCGCCCGACCGCGGGGCGAACCCCGATCCGCCGGCCGTGCGCCTCGACGGCGCCGCGCCGCCGCCGCCCGCGGACGCCGCGCCGCCCCCGCCGCCGACGGACGACGCCGGCGAGCCGCCGCCCCCGCCGCCGGACATGGGCGCCCCGCCCCCGCCGCCGCCGCCGCCGACCCGCACCTGCCTCTATCGTTCGAGCGCGTTCGACGCGGCCGAGCGCGAGTACGACGTGATGGGCGCGTCGAACGAGCGCCTGCGCTACACCGTGCCCGGCCTGCCCGCCGAGGGCGACGTGCAGCGCGCGGTGCTCCAGGTGCGGGTGCACGACGCCGACCACCCGGGCACCGAGGGGCGCATCTGGGTGAACGGCCAGGGCCCCTTCGACATCCCGGCCAACGCCGCCTGGGACAACCAGACCCACGACGTCGAGGTCGACGTCACCGGCGCCACGCGCGCCGGCGACAACAGCGTCGAGTTCGGCAGCAGCGCCACCGAGCCGCGCACCTTCTACCGCATCAGCCGCGTCGCCCTGCGCCTCGACGCCACCGTCGACGACTGCGCCGAGGCCCCGCCGCCGCCGCCGCCCCAGGCCGTGCCGATGCAGATCGGCTTCCGTGAGGCCGAGTACACGCGCCGCCACAACTGGGTCCACCGGTTCTGCGACGCCTACGCCTTCACCGCGCGCGGCGCCGAGCACATCCCCGCCGATTGCGACGGCGCCTACGCGCCCGACGGCAGCCGACAGGGCAAGGCCATCTTCCACTTCCGAGGCGTCGCCGAGGCGACCTACGAGATCACCATCCGCTCGCGCCACACCGAGAACCGCAACCCGCGGGGGGCCTTGTTCGTGGTCGACGGCGAGGGGCGCCGCATCAGCCAGCGCACGGCGCGTGACGTGACCAACGACGTCTGGGGCCGCAAGCGCCTCGCGGGCGACGTCGACATCGTGCTCGACAGCACCAACGAGAACGAGAGCGACTCGGTCATCTGGGTGCGCATCGAGCCCGTCGGCCCGTGACCGGCAGCGTGACCTGCAAGGTGACCTGGGCGCCGCCCGCGGCATCTGCTGACACCAGGTTTCGGAGGCCCCGATGGACAAGGTGAAGAAGACCGACGCCGAGTGGCGCGCCCAGCTCAGCCCCGACGAGTTCCGCGTCACGCGCCAGGCCGGCACCGAGCGCGCCTTCACCGGCCGCTATTGGGACACCAAGACCACCGGCACGTACCACTGCATCTGCTGCGACGCCCCGCTGTTCCGCTCGGACACCAAGTTCGAGTCCGGCTGCGGCTGGCCCAGCTTCTTCGAGCCCCTGCCCGACGCCCGCATCGAAGAGATCCGCGACACCACCCACGGCATGATCCGCACCGAGGTGCGCTGCGCCCGCTGCGATGCGCACCTGGGCCACGTGTTCAACGACGGGCCGCCCCCGACGGGGCTGCGGTACTGCATCAACTCGGTGTCGTTGAGGTTGGACGCGGAGTGAGGGGCTTGGCGCGGCTGTGGTCGGGATCGTTCGCGCTGCTCTGCAGGTCGTGTGGACGTGAATGACGTGACGTATGGGCCGGCCATCATGCGCATAGCTGCAATCCCGATGACGGACGGAACAGTCGCACAGGACGACTTGGGGCCAGGAAGCCACGGGTCAGTGCGACAGTGAGGTTCGTCTACACAGTTTGGTTCCGAGAGGCGGCCCTGGCCGATGAGGATCCTGATCGCGAGTGCCCTGCGTGTTTCGTGGTCGAGGGGGACTCGGATGTCGAATCGCTCGGATGGGGCGACGGCGTCGCCTCGAGGTACGCCGCGCGCTTGTCGCTGCAGGTGATTGGATCGAGCGTTGAGCTCTCGGACCGGTCAGGACTGCCAGGCTTGGCCGGTCTGCCCTCCGTGTGCGTAGGGCAGTGGCCATCCGACGACGAGATCGGTTGGTAGCAGTCTGTATCGAGGGTCGGGTGAGGAGGGTCGCATCGTGCGGCTCTCGCGGACCGTCGCTCCTCGCCCCAGCCTCGGGGCGACACAACTTGACCAGGCTGCATCCCTGCGAACTCCGCGGGGCCATCTGCACGGCGGCAGCTGCGTGCCCGGGCGCGTCTGTCACCGGCACCCGACCTCCGCCCGCGTACCGGACGATCAGACCGTGCGCCGCCATGCGCTCGGCGATCGGCTCGGCGACCTGCGCGTAGGGTGGATCGAGCGCGATGTCGACGTCCTGGGTCAACAGCGGCGTCGGGCCAGGGCGCGTGCCGGGGAGATACCGGTAGAGCCACGCGGCCCAGCCGCCCACCACGACCAGCTGGTCGAGGTACGGCGCGAGGGCGCGAAACACCGTCTTCAGGTCCTCCAGGGCCTGGGCGTCGAGCTCAGCCATCGGAGCGCCGGGCGAGCATCCAGTCGCGGAGGAAGGCGGCCTGCTCGGCGCCGCGGGCGGGGTGGGCGACGACGTCGAGCGCGGCCTGCCAGGGGTCCACGGTCTGGTCGGCGCCGAATCGCGCGGCGCGGAAGACCGACTCCGGGTGCCGCGGTCGGATGAGTACGAAGGCTGCCGCGTCGCGGCCGCACAGCTCGAGGTCGTGCCGGTCGGCGAACTGCGTCGGCTCCTCGCGGATGTGGAGCTCGACGACGCCTACGGCGCTGCGGTGGAGCAGGTCGAGGCGGCGACACGCCTCGAAGCCCCCGGCCAGGGCGGTGGGGCCGGCGGCGTCGAGCACGGCGAGCGGTTCCTCACCGGGGAAGAGGCTGCGCGCGAACCAGCGTGGATCGGGGCGGGACCGGTCGACCGACAGCCACTCGGCCAGCAGGTCCGGTACGCGTCGGAGGCGCAGCCGCTCGTCGAGGTAGCCGGCCGCTTGGAAAGTCTTGGCGAACCGGTAGGCTTTCGCGCGGGAGACGTGGGCGACGGCCTGTAGCTGGTTGGCGTTCGTGGGACGGTCGCCGTCTTCACTCGAGGCAGGCGACCCGCCATCCGCGTAAAGCAGGATCTTCAGCAGCCAGCGGTTCAGGTCAGTGAACAGCTGGGTCGTCTCACGGGCCGTCGTCGGCTTCGGTGCCGACGCGTCGCCGCCACGTCTGAACCGGAGCCCCAGCGCGCTGACCTCCACGTGTGCGCCCCCGTGCCGGTCCACCAGCCCCCAGCCGACATCCGGCGCCAAGCGCGCCATGAACGCGCGGGCCTCGGCCTGCAGCTTCGGCCCCAGCCGAGGTACTTCGATGATCACCACCGGCGAGGTGTCCGGCGCCGACCGGCTGCGCAGCTCGAGGATGCCCTCGGCCAGGCGGCCGCGGAGATCCACCAGCCGAGGGGCGGGGATGGAGGTGATCCAGGCGCCAACGCTCGCGCTGCCAGCGCCGACGGTCCTGTAGTGCGGGCGTCGAGCCGAAGCGACGGCGGACAGGAGACCGTCGATCAACTGAGTCTCGGCGCGGCGGGGGGACGCGGGGGACACGCGCCTCAGTGAAGCGGAAATGTCTCCTGAGCACAAGATGTCTCCTGTGCAAGAGATACGTCATGCTCGCGAGACATCCTCGGGTTGCGCGTCCGAAGCCCCGGCCATGAACCGCCGACCTCGGTCTCGGCGGGCGCTGCCGAACCGTTCACAAGTCCAGCAGCCGCAGCAGCTCCTCCGGCGCGTAGATGGGGAGCGTCGCGCGCTCGAAGTCGCGGCCGTTCCGCGTGACGATGCCAGTGGCGCCCGCGTGGACGGCGGCTTGGTGCAGGACGGCGTCCTCGTAGTCGGCGAACCCCGCGTCGAGGGCCGCCGCGAGGATCGCGCGCGTCACGGCGGCGACGTCGAACAGATCGAGCAACGTGGTGACGTGCTGCGCGGCGAGGTCGCGGCCCACCGCTTTGGTCGCCAAGTAGTGAATCGTCGTGACGGTGGTCGCGCCGAGCAGACCCTGAAGCTGGCCCGACTCCACGCGCGTGAGGAGGTCGGCCGCGGCGGCCGCGTGCGGTGCGCGCGCGAGCAGGACGTCGAGCACCACGTTCGTGTCGAAGAGGATCCTCACCCGTGCTTTCGCTCCAGGTGCTCGCGGTACGCGGCCTCGTCGACGCGGGCACCCGCCAGCGCGCCGAACAGGGAGCGCACGCGCGGCGTCAGGGTCACCCCGGCTGCGTCGGTCGTGCCCTCGAGCTGAGCGAAGTAGTCGGCGACCAGCCCCGAAACCGATCGGCCTCGGGCGCGCGCGTGGGCCTTGGCCCGGCGCACCAGCTCTTCGTCGAGCCGCAGGGTGAGCTTGGTGTGCATCGGGGCTCCTGACGTACAAACTCGTCACAAAGTACACGTCAATGGCCGCGCTCGCAACGGACCGGTCGGTGAGGGTGGGGTCAGGACGATCACATTCCGTGTTCTTCCTGAGTCGAGGGGCCAATGCGACGCCCAGCGCACGGTGTGTGCGCACGGTCGACCACCACGGGGCCCGGCTTCGAGTCTCGACGGCTGACCTACTAAATGTCTACTTGATGGAACGATTTGAAAAGGACATTCTGGCCACGATGGCGACCACGACTGAGTTCGTGTACATCGGCGCACGCCCGCGGAAGGCCTGGGCGGGCTTTCCTTGGGCCAGCGTCGCGTCGTCCCGGTCCAAGGTGTCGGCGGTCCTCGATGACCTCGACGGCCGGAAGCGATCCTACCTGGTCGTGTCCGAACAAGCCGGCTGGGGCTGGCTCCTCGACTCCTTGGCCGCGCATGGACCTCGCCGACGCTGGCAGAGTCGGATCCTGGGGTTGGCCGACACCGGCGACGCATGGGCTGTCGAGTCCGTGCTCGACACCCGCTTCGAGCGCTGCGTGCGCCGGGCGCCGGTGATGCTGCCGGTCGAGGCCCTGGCCGAGGTGCTGAAGCAGCCGAATCGGGGTGACCTGTGCATCGGCGGATCGGTCGATCACGCGCACCGGATGGTCGTCCTCGTCCGGGGCAACCTCGACGTGCTGCCCGTCCGGACGTCCGCGTTCGAACCTTCGGGCGACGGCACCACGCCCGACTTCGACGACTTCGAGGTCATCGACTACGGGCAGACGCTCCGCTTCGGCGCGTACGAGGCCAGCGTCGACGCCGTGCTGTACGAGGTGGACCCAGACTACCGCCGTCGCCTGCACAAGCAGCGTCGCGCCGACGAGCAGTCCTTCGGCGCCTCGCTTCGCCGACTGCGCCTCCAGAAGGGGCTCTCGCGGGACGACTTCCCAGGCGTCTCGGCCAAGGCCATCGCGCGCATCGAGCGCGGCGAGGTGGAGAAGCCGCACGCCCGGACGCTCCGGACGATCGCGGAGCGGCTCGGTGTCTCGGTCGACGCCATCGAGAGCTACTGACGGTCCGCGGCGCCCAGGCGCGACGGCCGTTCCCTCAGTACCACCCGTGCAGCTGGACGAAGAACTCGTCGCGGCCGCTGTCGAAGCGCTCTTCCGTGTTGGTCCAGTTGTGCCGGTACGTCGCTTGGATCTCGGCGTACGTG
>JAUHXL010000014.1 GCA_030426945.1 bacterium | reverse complement strand
CGTAGTCGTAGGCGACCACGCGATAGGGCCGCGCGGGCTGCGACGGCGGCGCGTGCAGCTCCGCCTCGCCCGCCAGGCGCTGCAGCCCCTCGGTCCAGGTGTAGGGCTCGGCGCAGGACACCGCGCGGACCAGATCGCGCCCGGTCATCGGGGGCTCCGCCGCCAGGCGCGCCTCGAGATCGGCGTCCTGGACCGCGCCGCTGATGATGACCCCGCGCATGGCGCCGCGCTCGCGGATGTGTCGCACCAGCGCCCGCGTGTCGATGTCGGCGATGCCCACCACGCCGCTGGCCTTCAGGTAGTCCTCGAGGCTGCCCTCGGACCGCCAGTTGCTGGGCACCGGACAGGGCGCGCGCACGATGAAGCCCGCCGCCTGGATGCCCGCGCTCTCGACGTCGCCGGCGTTGACCCCGTAGTTGCCGATGTGGGGGTAGGTCATCGTGACGATCTGCGCCTTGTAGGACGGATCGGTCAGGATCTCCTGGTAGCCGGTCATCGAGGTGTTGAACACCACCTCGCCGGCCGTGGCGCCCCGCGCGCCGAAGGCGGCGCCGACGAAGCGCGTGCCGTCCTCCAGCAACAAGGTCGCCCGCTCGCGCACCAATAGGCTCAAGGCCACCCCTCCCCTCGCTCGGCGGCGTGGGCCACGCGCCCCGCCACCAACGTCCATCGCACGTGACCCGGCAGGGCCTGCCCCAGAAACGGGGTGTTGCGCGCCTTGCTCGCCCAGGCGTCCGCCTCGACGCGCACCCGCGCGGCGGGATCGAACACCACCACGTCGGCGGGCGCGTCCACCGCCAGCCGGCCGGTGTCCAGGCCCAGCACCCGCGCGCCCGCGGTCAGCACCGCCACCGCGCGCGTCAGGCTCAGCGCGCCCTCGTCCACCAGCCGCAGCGTCAGGCCGAGCAGCGTCTCGAGCCCGGCCATGCCCGGCGCGCAGGCGTCGAACTCGACCTCCTTCTCCACCGCGCTCTGCGGACGATGCAGGCTGGTCACCGCGTCGATCAGGCCCTCGGCCAGCGCCGCGCGCAGCGCGTCCACGTCGGCGCGCGGGCGCAGCGGCGGGCGCACCCGCAGGCTGGTCGCGTAGCGCTCCGCCACGGCCTCGTCGGTCAGGTGCAGGTGGGCCGCGCCCACCGCCGCGGTCACCGCCAGCCCGGCGTCGCGGGCGTAGCGCAGGGCCCGCAGGCTGCCCGCGGTGCTCACCGGCCCCAGGTGTACGCGCGCGCCGGTCTGCTCGGCCAGCACCACCGCCTGCCAGGCCGCCGCGTCCTCGGCCGCCGCCGGCACGCCCTTCAGCCCCAGCCGCGTGGCCACCGGCCCCTCGTGCATCACGCCGTGCCGCGCCAGCGCGGGCAGCTCCGGCCAGACGAAGACCGGCCGCCCCACCCCGCCGGCGTACTCGAGCGCGCGGCGCAGCAGGCCCGCGTCCTCGACGGCGCGATCACCGTCGCCGAAGGCCACCGCGCCGCCCTCGGCCAGGTCGAACATGTCGGTCAGGCGCTCGCCGCCGCGGCCGCGGGTCAGCGCCGCGACCGGCCGCACGTGTACGCCCCCGACCTCGCGTCCGCGCCGCACCAGATACTCGGTGGCGCCCCGGTGGTCGTTCGGCGGCCGCCCGCCCGGCCCCGCGCACAGCGTCGTGATGCCGCCGCGCGCCGCCGCGGCGCCCGCGCTCTGCAGATCCTCCCGGTGCTCGTAGCCGGGCTCCCCCACCTCGACGTGCAGATCGACGAAGCCCGGCGCCACCACGCAGCCGGTCGCGTCCAGCCGCACCGCGCCCGGCCCCGGCGTCGCGTCCCCCGGGTGCAGCCCGACGATGCGCCCGTCCACGATCTCCAGCGTGCCCATCACGTCGAGGTTCGACGCCGGACAGACGAGGCGCCCGCCGGTGATCAGGATGCGCTCGCCCACGCTCAGGCCTCCCCGCCGCCGGCGCAGTGATACAGCACCGCCATGCGCACGCTCAGCCCGTTGGTCACCTGATCGAGGATGATCGACTGGGGCCCGTCGGCCACCGCCGGGTGCAGCTCGACGCCGCGGTTGATGGGGCCGGGGTGCATCACCAGGCAGTCAGGCTTCGCCTGCTTCAGCGCGGCGGGATCCAGCCCGTACCGCTGCGCGTACTCGCGATCGCTGGGGAACAGCTCCTCGGCCAGCCGCTCCTTCTGGATGCGCAGCATCATGATCACGTCGGCGTCGCTCACCGCCTCGTCCCGGTGCGGCGTCGCGCGGCAGCCCAGCGCCTCGATGCCCGGCGGCAGCATCGTCGGCGGCCCGCAGACCACCACCTCGGCGCCCAGCCGGCTCAGCCCGACGATGCCCGAGCGCGCCACGCGGCTGTGCGCGATGTCGCCGATGATCGCCACCTTCAGCCCCTCGATCCGGCGCTTGTGCTGCCGAATCGTCAGCAGGTCCAGCAGGCCCTGCGTCGGGTGCTCGTGCAGCCCGTCGCCGGCGTTCACGATCGACGCGTCGATGTGCTCGGCCAGCAGATGCGGCGCGCCCGCCGAGCCGTGGCGCAGCACGATGATGTCGGGCTGGTAGGCGGCCAGGTTGCGCGCGGTGTCGAGCAGCGTCTCGCCCTTCACCACGCTGCTCGAGCCGCCGCTGATGTTCAGGGTGTCGGCGCTGAGCCGCTTCGCCGCCAGCTCGAAGCTGCTGCGCGTGCGCGTCGACGCCTCGAGGAACAGGTTGACCACCGTGCGGCCGCGCAGCGTGGGCACCTTCTTGATGGGCCGCCGGCTGATGCCCCCGAAGCTTTCGGCGAGGTCGAGCAGCCCCACGATGTCCTCGCGGGACAGGCGCGCGAGCTCCAGCAGGTGCCGGCGGACCCTCACGACGCCGCCTCCCGGCCCCGCACGTCCACGCGATCCTCGCCGTCCGTCTCGACCAGCCGCACCCGCACCGACTCGTCGCGCGCCGTGTCCAGCGTCAGGCCGACGAAGTCCGCGTGCAGGGGCAGCTCCCGGTGGCCGCGGTCCACCAGCACCGCCAGCCGGATGTGCTGGGGGCGGCCCCAGTCCATCACCGCGTCGAGCGCCGCGCGGGTCGTGCGCCCGGTGAAGAGCACGTCGTCCACCAGCACGATGGCCCGCCCCTGCACCTCGAAGGGCAGCAGCGTGGGCCGCACCTCGGGGATGGCCAGCCCGTCGAAGACGTCGTCGCGGTAGAGGGTGATGTCCAGCTCACCGACCGGCGGCTCCACGCCCTCGGCCTCGGCGATCAGGGCCTGCAGGCGCCGCGCGAGGGGCACCCCCCGGGTGCGCACCCCCACCAGCGCCAGCCGGGCGAGGTCCGGGGCACGCTCGATGATCTCGTGCGCCAGACGCCGGATCGCCCGGCGCATCGCGGTGGCGTCCATGGCCTGGCGGCGATCGACCAGCGTGCCCACGGCGGACCCCTCAGGTGCTGTGGTGGATGCCCCGGAAGAGCCGACCCCAGCGGATCTTCTCCCAGGGCCGGCTCAGGGGCGGCCCGCCGTCCCAGCTCAGCCAGATGAACATGGCCTTGCCCTTGATCGAACCGTAGGGCACGAACCCCCAGAAGCGGCTGTCCTGCGAGTTGCGCCGGTTGTCGCCCATCACGAAGACGTGCCCCTCGGGCACCTTCCAGGGCCGCCGCATGGGCGGCGCGTCCGGCGCGCAGTTGCGGTACTGCGACAGGGGCTCCCAGGTGCGCACCTCGTCCTGGCGCGGGCTCAGCGGCTCGGCGCCGCCGCAGTGCAGGGCCTCGAAGGCGGTGCCGTCGAGGCGCGCGGCGAACTTGTCGAGGAAGGGCCCGCAGTTGTTCGTCGAGGGCTCGCTGCCGCGGAAGTCGTCGTAGTCTTCGAAGCGGCCCTGCGACGACTCGGCCGCCAGCTCCCCGTTGACGAAGGCGAACCCGTTGGGGTCCACGTACACCGTGTCGCCGGGCAGGCCGACCACCCGCTTGATGTAGTCGAGCGAGGCGTCACAGGGGTAGACGAAGACGACCACGTCCCCGCGCTCCGGCCCGTCCCACTGCCACAGCATGCGGTTCACGAAGGGCAGGCGGACGCCGTAGGACAGCTTGTTCACGAACAGGAAGTCGCCCACCGCCAGCGTCGGGATCATCGAGCCGGAGGGGATCGTGAAGGCCTCGACGATGAAGGCGCGCAGCAGCAGCGCGATCAGCACCGCGACGCCGATCGACTCGACGTACTCGCGGGTGGGGCTCTTGCGCAGATGGCCGAGGCGCTCGTCGACGCGCTCGTCGAGCAACTTGAGGGCGTCGTACACCGCCGCCACGTCGCTGCCGGCGGTGGCATGCTCCAGCCCGTCGAGGGCCGCCTGCACCTCCGCGCGGTGCGCCGGATCGATCTTGTGTCCGTGCTTCTTCAGCAGCAGGCGGGCCTGCTTGGCGCCATGTCGCGCACGCTTGCGCGCCTTGCCCAGGCGGGCGCGACCGGTCATCTTCAGTCCACCTTCAGCACGGCCAGGAACGCCTCCTGGGGGATCTCGACGTTGCCCACCTGCTTCATGCGCTTCTTGCCCGCCTTCTGCTTCTCGAGCAGCTTGCGCTTCCGGCTGATGTCACCGCCGTAGCACTTCGCCGTCACGTCCTTGCGCAGCGCCTTGACGGTCTCGCGCGAGATGATCTTGTTGCCGATGGCCGCCTGGATGGCGACGTCGTACTGCTGACGATCGATCACCTTCCGCAGCCGCTCGCACAGCGCCTTGCCGCGCTCGTAGGCGCGCTCCCGGTGCACGATGATCGACAGCGCGTCGACGATCTCGCCGTTGAGCCGCACGTCCAGCTTCACCAGGGCGCCCGGACGGTAGTCGGCCACCTCGTACTCGAAGCTGCCGTAGCCCCGGGTGACGCTCTTGAGGCGGTCGAAGAAGTCGAACACGACCTCGCTGAGGGGCAGGTCGTAGTGGATGAGCATGCGGTTGGTGCCGCTGTAGGCGAGCTGGGTCTGGATGCCCCGGCGCTCCTCGCACAGCTTCAGCACCTGCCCGCAGTACTCGGTGGGCACGTGGATGGTCGACTTGATGTAGGGCTCGCGGATCTCGGCGATCTCGGTCGGATCCGGCAGCAACGCCGGGTTGTCGACCTTGAGCGTCTCACCGTCGGTGGTGTCGACCTGGTAGATCACCGTCGGCGCGGTGGTGATCAGATCCATGTCGAACTCGCGCTCGAGGCGCTCCTGCACGATCTCGAGGTGCAGCAGGCCCAGGAAGCCGCAGCGGAAGCCGAAGCCCAGGGCGGCCGAGGTCTCGGGCTCGAAGCTGAAGGCCGCGTCGTTCAGCCGCAGCTTCTCGAGGGCCTCCCGCAGCTGCCCGTAGTCCGACGACACCACCGGAAACAGCCCCGAGAAGACGACCGGGATGACCTCCTTGAAGCCGGCGAGCGGCTCGAGCTGCGCGCGCTTGGCGTAGTCGACGATGGTGTCGCCCACGCGCGCGTCGCGCACCTCCTTGATGTTGGCGATGACGAAGCCGACGTCGCCGGACACCAGGGCCGGCACCGCGGTGGCGCCCGGCGTGAAGCAGCCCACCTCGAGCACCTCGAACTGCTGCTCGGTGGCCTTGGTGAAGATCTTCGTGCCCTTCTCGACCTTGCCGTCGACGACCCGCACCAGGATGATCACGCCCCGGTAGTTGTCGTACCAGCTGTCGAAGATCAGCGCGCGCAGGGGCGCGTCGCGGTGATCCTCGGGGGGCGGCACGTAATCGATCAGCGCCTGCAGCACCGCCGGCACGCCCTCGCCCGTCTTCGCCGAGATGTTGATGGCGATGCTGGTGTCGAGGCCGATGGTCTCCTCGATCTCGGCCTTCACGCGATCCGGATCCGCCGCGGGCAGATCGATCTTGTTCAGCACCGGCACCAGCTCGAGATCGTTGTCCAGCGCCAGGTAGACGTTGGCCATCGTCTGCGCCTCGACGCCCTGCGAGGCGTCGACCACCAGCAGCGCGCCCTCGCAGGCGGCCAGGCTGCGCGACACCTCGTAGGTGAAGTCGACGTGGCCGGGGGTGTCGATCAGGTTCAGCTCGTAGACCTGGCCGTCGGCGGCGGTCCAGCTGAGGCGCACCGCCTGCGCCTTGATCGTGATGCCCCGCTCGCGTTCGAGGTCCATGCTGTCGAGGAACTGTTCACGATGATCGCGGTCGGCCACCCCACCGGTGATCGAGAGGATCCGGTCGGCCAGGGTCGACTTCCCGTGATCGATGTGAGCGATAATCGCGAAATTACGGACGTTTCGGGGCATGGGGGCGCTGGGACCTCTGAAAATCCGGCGCATTCTAGGAACCGGGGTCCGGCAATGCAACCGGCGCCGCGCGGCGGAGGGTGAGGCGCCGCGCCGACGACGCCGCCCCCGACCCCAACCTGCGCCCCGCGCCTCGTGCTTCCCGCACACCTGCCTTGACTCCGCGGGCTTTGTGGCCGATGAATGGGGCGACCCAGCGGATTCCGAGCGATTCCGATGAAGTACGCGTATCTGGCGCTGGCCCTCGCGGTCAGCGGCTGCAGCAGCACCCCGACCAAGAGCGACGAGCCCACCAAAGGCGGTGGCGACGCCGCCGACGGCTCGAGCCGCTACGACCTCAACGGCGACGGCGTGCCGGACGTGTGGAAGTTCTTCCGCACCGTCGAGGGCAAGGACGTCCTGCTCCGCAAGGAGTACGACGTGAACTTCGACGGCAAGGTGGACATCTGGCGCCACTACGCCCTCGCCGGCGCGGTCGAGCGCGACGAGATGGACATGGACTTCGACGGCAAGGTCGACGTCACCGGCTTCTACGAGGGTGGCAAGCTGGTGCGCAAAGAGGTCGACATCGACTTCGACCAGAAGCCCGACCTGTTCAAGTACTACGAGGACGGGGCGCTGGTGCGCATCGAGAGCGACACCGACAACGACGGCCGCATCGACTACTGGGAGCACTACGCGGACGGCAAGCTGCTGCGCCGCGGCAGCGACGAGGACGGCGACGGCGAGCCGGATCCGGATCGCTGGCAGGAGTCGCAGTGACGCGTCGGGCCCGGCGACCGATCAGAGATCGGTGATGAAGCCCCCGTCGGGCTGACCGCTCAGGGCCTTGTACTTCCGCTGGAATTCGCGCGCCTCGGGCATCGACTCGAAGCGGCCCACCCGCACCCGATAGAAACGCCCCTTGCCCGGCACGTCGGCCAGGATGACGTGCGGCTCGAAGCCGGCCCGGCGCAGCGCGGCGACGAAGGCGTCGGCCTCGGCCTTCTCCTGGGCCGCCTTCACCTGCAACGTCAGCTTGCGCGGGGCGACGAGGGGCGCCTCGGACGGGGCGGCGGGCTCCGCGGTGGGCGGCTCGTCCTCGTCCGGCGGCGGCGGCAGCGGCGCGGGCGCCGCGATGGGCGCCGCGGCCTTCGGCGCGGGCGCGGCGGCAAGGGGCGCCACGGCGATGCGCGGCACCTCGAGCGTCGGGCGCGCGGGCGCCGGCGCGTCCTCCACCGCGGCGCGCTTTGTCGGCGCGGTCTTCGCGGGCGCGGTCTTCGCGGGCGCGGTGGGCTGGGCGGGCGTCGCGCGCTTCGTCGGCGTCGCGCCCGCCGGCGCCACCACCTCCGCCGGCAGCCGCATGGGCTTGCGCGCCGGCCGCTGCCGCGCCGGCCGCGAGCCCAGCGTGTTGGGGAACAGGAACTCGACCTCGCCGAGCGCCGAGGCCGGGTTCATCACCGGCTGGCTCGGCTCGGCCGGCACCTCGGCGGCGTCCAGCGTGGCCAGATCGTCCGTCGCCGCCACGGCGGTCGGCGCCTGCCGCTGACCGACCGCGTAGCCCGCCGCGAAGAGGCCGCCCGAGAACAGGGTGGTCGCCAGGGCCAGCATCACCACCTGTCGCGGCTCGAGGCGAACCTCGATCTTCTCCCGCATCCGGTCCAGATCGCGCATGGCGTCTCCGTGGTCCTGCCGTTCAGCCAGCCCACATTATCCTACCTGTAAGTTGCCGGTCCAATTCGCGCACGTACGCCCGCGCGCCGCGCTTCGAACCAGGCCCGCACCTCGGCCTCGGCCGGCTTGCCGCGCGGATTGTACCAGCCCGCGTCGTCGTGCCCCGGCCCCCACCAGTTCCAGATCAGCACCCCGGCCAGGGCCGACTCGGCGACCCACACCCGCCGGAAGGCCTCGAAGCAGCGTCGCTGCTCCTCGAAGTCGATCGGGCGGTTGCCGGTGTAATCCCAGGGCGAGCGCGCCGCCCCGTCGGTGGCGGGGTAGCCCACCTCGGTGAAGATCATCGGCCGCTCCACGCGCCGGGCGAAGCGCAGCAGGCGGGCCTTGATCGGCTGCCAGGCGGCCACCAGCTCGTCGACGGTGGGATCGAGCCCCTCGGTCAGGCGGTGATAGGCGGTCAGCCCGACCAGATCCAGGTCACCCCAGAAGGGCACGTCCGCGTAGTGGTCCCAGTTGGCCGAGTACATCAGCGCGCCCGGGAACACCGCCCGCACGTCGGCGATGAGCGCGCGCCAACGGTCGACGCGATCCTCGAGCGACGCGAGCTCGCTGCCGACGCTGAACACGTCGGCGCGCTCCTCGGCGGCCAGCTTCGCGTAGTGCAGCACGAAGGCGCGATAGGACCGCCACCACGCGTCCTCGTCGACCGGGCGCAGCGTGCCGCGCCACTCGCCCACGTCGCGGTCCTCGACCCACAAGATGGGAAAGACCACCACGCGCAGCCCCCGCCCCCGCGCGCGGCGGATGATGCGGCGCACGGATCGGTCGTCCTGGGTCTCTTTGGGATCGGGCGCGATGCGCGTGGCGCGCACGTCGGGCTGCGCCCAGCTCACCACCACCGACAACACCTCGGCCCCCGTGCCGGCCGCGTGATCGACCATGCCGTCGAAGGTCAGGCCCTCGGCCGGGTTCTCGTAGTAGGGGGTCAGCGCGACGCCGTCGAAGAGCTTCCCCACAACATCCGGACCGAGCGGGGTGCCGGGCTGCGCGCCGAGGCCAAGGTGCTGTGCCGCAGCAATACTCGGAGGATTGCAAGCGCTTCGCAACGCCGGCGTCGGCGTGCAGAACGGTGCACCGCGACGCGGAGGATCTTGTGGGGAGGCTCCTAAGCGCGGCGCGAGCAGGGCGAGGGCCAGCAGTGCGTTCATCGGAAGATCGGCGTGGCGCGCCGTCGCGGCAGGCGGTTCAGACCTCGAACAGGGGACCTTCGACGGCCATGCGCACCTCGAGGGCCTCGCCCCGGGTCTCGTCCTCGGCCCAGGCCAGCTGCGCGTCGAGGAAGGCGTCGTCGTGCACCGGATCGTGGTGGAAGAAGTACAGCGTGCCCACGTTCGCCGCCCGCGCGACGCGCAGGGCCTCGCTGAAGGTGCTGTGTCCCCAGCCCACGCGGCCGCTGCGGTACTGGGCCTCGGTGTACATGGCGTCGTAGATCAGGGCGTCGGCGTCCTGCGCGAGCGACACCACGTTGGGATCGGGCGGCCCACCGGCCGGATCGTGCTCGGTGTCCGTGGTGTAGACCAGGGCGCGCCCCCCGTACTCCACGCGCAAGCCCAGGCAGCCGTTGGGGTGGTTCATCGGGGCGGTGCGCACCGTGACCCCGTCGCCCACCTCGACCCCCATCCAGGGCTCGATCTCGTGAAAGCTCAGCTCGCTGCGCATGATCGACAGCGGCACCGGGAAGTTGGGATCCGTCATCTGCCCTTCGAGCACCGCCTGCAGGCCTCGGTCGCCCTTGCGCTCCCCGTAGATGCGGAAGCGATTGCCGGGCACGAAGGCAGGCGTGAAGAAGGGGATGCCCTGGATGTGGTCCCAGTGCAGGTGGCTGAGGAAGAAGTCGGCCTCCACCGGCCCGCCCGCCGCCATCAGCGACTGACCGAGGCAGCGTAGGCCGGTCCCGCCGTCGAGGATGATCAGGCGATCCCCACAGCGAACCTCGATGCACGGGGTGTTGCCGCCGTATCGCATCGTGGCCGGACCCGGCGACGCGATACTGCCTCGTACGCCCCAGAAGCGGAAGCGCAGCCCCGCGTGAACTGCCGAGTGAGAGGACATCGGGGGGAGTATAACCGAGCCCGCAAGCGGCGCAAACCCGTGGGACTTCTGCGGCGCCGCCGGACATGGCAGAGTGCGCCCATGCGTCGCGTCGCCTTGCTCTCGGTCGCCTCCTGCCTCGGCCTGTGCGCCTCCGCGTGGGCCCGGCCCCCCGTCATCGACGTCCACGTCCACACCAGCCCCCGCTACTACGGCGAGGTGCTCGACGTGCTGGCCGCGACGGGCGTGACCCGCTTCGTCAACCTCTCGGGGGGCAGCGTCGGCGACGGGCTCGAGGAGGCCCTCGAGGCGGCGGCGCTGCACGACGGCCGCGTGCTGGTGTGCGCCAACGTGCAGTGGCGACACTTCGCGCGCCCGACCTTCGGCGCCGAGCAGGCGGCGCTGCTCGAGCAGGCGGCGGCCCTCGGCGCGCGGTGCCTGAAGATCCCCAAGGCCCTGGGCCTGGGCGTGCCCGATCCCGATCAGCCGGATCGGTACATGGCCGTCGACGACGCCCGCCTGAATCCCATCTGGGCCGCGGCCGGCCGCCTGAAGCTGCCGGTCTTCATCCACACCAGCGATCCCAAGGCCTTCTGGGAGCCGGTGACGCCGGCCAACGAGCGCTACGCCGAGCTCAGCGTCCACCCGAACTGGTCGTTCCACGGCCCCCAGTATCCCAGCCGGGAGGACCTGCTGGCGGCGCGCGACCGCATGATCGCGCGCCACCCGGGCACCACCTTCATCGGCGTGCACCTGGCGAACAACCCGGAGGATCTGGACGCGGTCGACCGCGCGCTGAAGGCGCTGCCCAACCTGTACGTGGACGTCGCCGCGCGGGTGCCCGAGATCGGCCGCCACGACGCGGCCCGCACGCGCGCCTTCTTCGTCGAGCACCAGGACCGCGTCCTGTTCGGCACCGATCTGGGCTACGGCCGCCAGCTGATGCTCGGCTCGGTGGGCGAGAACACGCCGCGCCTGCCCGACCTGTTCCTGTTCTACGCCGACCACTTCCGCTTCTTCGAGACGGCCGACCGGCGCATCCCCCACCCCACGCCGATCCAGGGCGACTGGCGCATCGACGCCATCGACCTGCCGCCGGCGGTGCTGCGCAAGATCTACGCGACGAACGCGTTGAAGCTGCTGTGGGGGATCGACGCGCCGAACGGGGTCGACGCGGACGCGATCTTCACCGCGCCGGGGCTGGCGGATCTGTTCTAAAGGCCGGTCCTAGGACGCGACGCGCTCCACCGACGACACGCCCTCGATGCGCTCGATCATGCGCATCACGCGGTTGAGCTGATCCAGGTCGTTGACCAGCACGGTGAAGTTGTTCACCGCGCGGCGGTCGGGCGTGGTCTTGCAGTTGACCGCGGTGATGTTGACGCCGGCGTTGTGGAACGACTGGCTCATGCTGGCCAAGAGGCCCGGCGTGTCCGCGCTGAACACGCGGATCTCCACCGGGCGCACCTGCCGGGTGGTCGTGTCCCAATGCACGTCCACGCGCCTGGCCGGATCGTAGTCCAGCACGCGGGGGCAGTCCTTGCGGTGGATGGTGACCCCCCGGCCCCGAGTGACGAAGCCGACGATGTCGTCGCCGTTCACCGGCGCGCAGCAGTTGGGGAAGTGCAGCGCGACGCCCTCGAGGCCATCGACCGTGATGCCGCCCTTGCCCTTGGGCAGCACCTTCTTCATCAGGCGCTTGAAGGCCGACTCGCGCGCCTCGGGCGGCACCTCCTTGGGCCCGTTGGACAGCTTGTCCTCGGGCAGGAGGTCGGGCAGCAGCTGCTGCACCTGGGCCTTGCCGTAGCCGAGGGCCACGAGCATCTCGCGCTCGTTGTTGAACTTCAGCTTCTCGAGCGCCGCGTCGATGCGACCCGACCGCCGCAGCTTGCTCAGCCCGACGCCGTAGCGCTTCAGCTCCTTCTCGAGCAGCTCCTGCCCGATCTGGTGCGAGCGGGCGTTCTCTTCCTGCCGCACGAAGGCGCGGATCTTGGTGGCCGCGCGCCCGGTCTTGACGAACTTCACCCAGTCCGCGTTGGGCTTGCTGCCCTTGGTCCGCAGGATCTCGACGACGTCGCCGTTCTGCAGGCTGTGGCGCAACGTCACCTGCGTCCCGTTGACCCGCGCCCCGGTACACTCGTGGCCCAGATCCGTGTGGATGGCGTACGCGAAGTCGACCGGCGTGGCGCCCCGCGGGAAGGCGCGCACGTCACCCTCGGGCGTGAAGACGTAGACCTCGTTCGCGAACAGGTCGACCTTGACCGTCTCCATGAAGTCGGTCGGATCGGTCAGGTCGCGCTGCCACTCGAGCAGCTGCTTCAGCCAGGCGAAGCGGTGATCCGCCCCCTTGCTGGTCAGGCCGTACTGCCCTTCCTTGTACGCCCAGTGCGCCGCGACGCCCAGCTCCGCGGTGCGGTGCATGTCCAGGGTGCGGATCTGGATCTCGATGCGCTCCGCCTCGGGCCCCAGCACCGCCGTGTGCAGCGACTGGTAGTTGTTGTCCTTGGGCAGCGCGATGTAGTCCTTGAAGCGGCCCGGCACCGGCTTCCACAGGCTGTGCACCAGGCCGAGCGCCTCGTAGCACTCGGCGACACGGTCGACGATGATGCGGAAGGCGAGGATGTCGAACAGGTGGTCGAAGTCCCGGCCGCTGGTCTTCAGCTTCTGCCGGATGGACCACAGGTGCTTCGGCCGGCCGGTCACCTCGGCCCGGATCTCGTGCCCGACGAGCTCGGCCTTCAGCGCCCCGATCACCCGCTGGATGTAGGCCTCGCGCTCGGCGCGCGTCTTGGCGATGCGATCAGCGAGCGCCCGATACTCCTCTGGATACAGGTACTTGAAGCTCAGGTCTTCGAGGTCGGTCTTGATCCAGTTGATGCCCAGCCGGTTGGCCAGGGGCGCGTAGATGTCGAGCGTCTCCTTGGCGATGCGGCGCTGCTTGTCCTCGCGCAGGTGGCCCAGCGTCCGCATGTTGTGCAGGCGGTCGGCCAGCTTCACGAGGATGACGCGCAGGTCGCGGCTCATCGCGACCAGCATCTTGCGGAAGTTCTCGGCCTGCGCCTCCTCGGCGCTGTGGAAGTTGATCTTCTCGAGCTTGGTCAGGCCCTGCACCAGGAACGCGATGTCCTGTCCGAACTGCGCCTCGATCTCCTCCACCGTGGCCACGGTGTCCTCGACGGTGTCGTGCAGCAGCGCGGCCACCACCGAGGCGGTGTCGAGGCGCAGCTGGCTGACGATGTGGGACACCTCGAGGGGGTGGACGAGGTAGGGCTCGCCGTTGCGGCGCGTCTGCCCGCGATGCGCCTGGGCGCTGAAGACATAGGCGCGGCGCACCAGATCCGCGTCCGCGGTCGGGTGATGCTCCAAGAGCGAATCGATGACGTCGTCGAGCCTGACCATCGGGGCCTTCGCCGGTCGCCGCAGCAGCGGCCATGATACACGAGGCCGCCGCGAATACGTGCTCTGCGCGTCGCTCAGCCGGCCTCGGCGCGCAGCGCCTCGATCATTCGACGCCGGCCCCCGGCGCGCAGCTTCGCGGCTCGGTAGATCGCGGCGAGATCGTCCACCGCGGCGTCGAGCGCGTCGTTGACCACGACGTAGTCGAAGGCCGCCGCCTGGGCGAGCTCCCGCCGCCCGGTGGCCAGGCGCCGCTGGATGCGCGCCTCGTCCTCCGTGCCCCGCGCGCGGAGCCGCCGCTCGAGCTCGCCCCAGCTCGGCGGCAGCAGGAACACGCTGACCGCCGAGGGCTCGGCGCGGCGCAGGTTGCCCGCGCCCACGACCTCGACGTCGAACAGCAGGTCGTGCCCGACGCTGCGCGCCGCCTCCACCGTCGAGCGCGCCGTGCCGTACAGGTTGCCCGCGTATTCGGCCCACTCGAGGAAGCCGCCCTCGCGCGCGATCGCCTCGAAGGTGCCGCGGTCGACGAAGTGGTAGTGCATCCCGTCGACCTCGCCGGGCCGGGGCGCGCGGGTCGTGTGGCTGACCGACAGCTTCAGCGTCGGATGGCGGGCCCGCAGGCGGGCGCCGACCGAGCCCTTGCCGGTGCCGCTGCAGGCGGCGAGGATCAGCAGCACCATCGGGCTACTCCACGTTCTGGATCTGCTCGCGGAAGCGCTCGAGCTCGCCCTTGAGCTCGACGACGGCGGCGCTCAGCTCGACGTCCTGCACCTTGCTGCCGACCGTGTTGGCCTCGCGCAGCAGCTCCTGACACAAGAAGTCGAGGCGGCGGCCGACGCCGTCCGCGGCGTCGCCGTCGAGCAGCGCGCGGGCCTGCGCGAGGTGGCTGTCGAGGCGGGCGAGCTCCTCGGCCACGTCGGTGCGCTCGGCGAACACCGCCACCTCGTGCAGCACGCGCGCGGCGTCGAGCTCGACGTCGAGATCGGCCAGGATGGCGCGCAGGCGCTCCTCGAGGCGGGCGCGATAGGCCTTCGCCTGCGCCGGCGCGCGGGCGGCGAGGCGCGCGCGCCAGCCCTCGAGGCGATCGAGGTGACCGACCAGCGTGTCCGCCAGGGCCACGCCCTCGACGGTGCGCATGGCCACCAGATCCTCGACCGCGGCGTCCAGCGCCGGGCCGAGGGTGGCCTCGATCTCGGCGCCGTCGAGCTCGGCGCTGACGGTGCGCAGCACGCCCGGCCAGGCGCCCACGCGGCCGGTGTCGAGGCCGTCGGGCAGCCCCAGGGCGGTCGCGAGCTCGCGGTGCGCCTCGACCACGCGCCGCGCGAGGGGCAGGTCGAGGACCACGTCGGTCAGGCCCCCTTCGCCGGCGCCCACCGCCGACACGACCACGTCCACGCGGCCGCGCTCGACGCGGGCCGCCACCCGGCGGCGCACCAGGGGCTCGATCGACGAGAGCTCCCGCGGCAGGCGGGTCTTCAGATCGAGGAAGCGGTGATTGACGGAGCGGATCTCGACGGCGTAGCGGACGCCCGCGAGGTCGGCGGCGGCGCGGCCGAAGCCGGTCATGCTGCGGATGGCCATGGCGGGCGTCTACCACAACCACGCGGCGCCCAAAAGGGGGCCGGCGACGGGTCTCGGCCCGAGGGGGCCCTGCGCGCGCCGCGGAGGCGCGGACGGGCGCGCTCGGATCACGCCCCGCCGCGCGTCATCGGTCGTTGCGGGCCAGGTGCGCGCGCTCGGCGGGGCGCGCGGCGCGATCCCCGAAGCCGAAGAAGGCCACCATGCGGCGGACCGACTCGTGAGCCTGGGCGCGCTGACGCAGGCGGCTCTGCAGCGAGGGCAGCGGCAAGGCCTGCACCGCCGCGTCGAGATCCTGCAGGTCGTCGTCGGCCAGCGCCGGGGTGGTGACGAAGGCGGCGGCGAGGGCGAGGGCGAGCACGGTGCGCATGGGGACCTCCCAGGTGAGCGACGGATGTAGGCTAACACCTACATCTCGCACACTCAACTACTAAGTACGCCCGCTCGTTCAGCGCACGGCCGGGGCCCGGCCGAAGGTCTCGAGCACCCGCGCCCCCGCCTCGGCGCGCCTCGCCGTCCACACCAGCGCGCTCCCCGCCCCCGCGGCGAAGACGGCCGGCTTCGGCACCCCGGCCGGACCGTCGACCATGAAGAAGCGATCACCCCGACGAATGAAGCGCCGCAGCGTGCCCGTGGTCGCGGTGCCCTGCTCGCCCAGGAGCAGCGCGTCGCGGGCGCCGGCGAGCGTCAGGGCCCGCGCCAGCGCCGCCCGATCGCCGTCCGGCGCCGACGCCAGCACCAGCGCGCCCGTCGGCGTCCGGCCCAGCCCCACCGCGGGCATGCCCGAGCGACCGCGGGCGCCCTCGGCCGTCCGCCCGTCCTCGATCAGGGCCGGGCCCTGCACCACCACCGACCAGCCGTCGAGGGCCGAGAGGGCGCCCTCCCCCAGCCGCCCGATCCAGGCCGCGCCCGCGTCATCCACCGCGAAGCTGGCGATGCCCGGCTGCGCCGGCCGCCAGGTGCGCCGCGCGGCGACCATGCCGTAGGGTGATCGCGCGGCGCGCAGCCCGATCTCCATCCACGCGACGGGCGGCCCATCGAGCCCGACCTCCGCCACCGGCACCCCGGTCACCGGCCGCGGCTCGGCCAGGCCGGGCACGACGTGCGGCCGCAGCCGATCCCCGTCCAGCAGCGTCAGCCGCACCTGCCCGCGCCCCCCCGTGCGCGCCGCCGTCAGGAAGGTGCGCGCCACGGTCGGCACGCCCTCGGTCTCGGCCACGGGCTGCCAGATCCCCTCGCCCGGCGCCCACGCGGAGGTCCGCGTCGCCAGGGCCGCGGGCATGTCGGCGGCCCGCACCAGGTAGAAGAAGTCGCGCGCGTCGGTCCCCAGCCAGCGTCCCCGCCGATAGTCCATGGCGGCCGCGCCGGCCTGCCCGGCGAGCCCCCCCTGCCCATCCGGACGGTAGAACTCGACGCCCGTGTGGCCGGGGTTCATGTCCAGGTGCAGGGCGAACCGCACGCCCGCGCGCTTCATCGCCTCACCCAGCCGCTCGGCGCTCGTGGCCGTCGACCAGGCGTAGATCAACACCCCGTCACCGGTCACGCCCACCGCCGACCGCGGCGTCTGCGCCTCGTCGAGCTCGGCGACCAGCTCGCCCCAGTGGCGCGCGCGGGTGGGGTTCACCACGCCGTCGGCGATCAGCGGGGGCAGGTTCTGGCGCAGGCTCACCCAAGGCGCGTGCAGGGCCGCGGTGTCCCACAGGCCGAAGCCGGCGCGCCCCTCGGCGTCCACCGCCACGGTCCCGAGGCCGGGCACCGGATCGACCAGCACCCGGCCCGCCTCGATGGTGCCGAAGGCGCCGTGCTCGGTCTTGAAGCCCCCGTTGAAGGCCGCCACCAGCCGCCCCCGGTGGGCGTCCGCCACCCGCCCGCTGCCCCGCGCGCCGGTGGTCGAGCGCGGGTGCCGGGTGCCGGCGACGAAGTGCAGGCCGAGCCGGGTCATGTCGAAGGCGAACAGGTGCGTCCGCACGTAGGGCCGGTCGGGATCGACGCGCAGGAAGCTGCGCCGCGCCGGGGGATCCTCTTCGCCCGCGAAGGCGGCCACCGGCACCCAGCGGCCCTCGCCCGGCAGGCCCTTCGAGCCGCCGAGCGGCAGATCGGGCGGGGGCCAGCCCGCGGCCTCCGGGGCGTCGACGTGGGTGGCGACGGGCAGCCGGTCGGCCGCGGTGGGGAAGAGGCGGTGCCGCTGCCGGCGCAGCCAGTCCGCCGCCCGGAACAGCACCTCCTCGACCGCCATCACCCGCGCCACGCCGACCACCGCCGACTGGCGCAGCGTATCGGCCAGCAGGCCGAACACCTCCTGCTGAGGGGGCGCGCCGCGCTGCACCTGCGCGGCGCCGTCGGGCCGCACCGTCCCGGTGTCCGGATTCGCGACCAGCGCGGCGCCGTCGTCGAGCTCCAGCGCGAGACCGTCGGGCGTCAGCCGCCCGGTGAGCGCCTTCGACGGCTGGGCCAGCACCAGATCGGTGCGAGCGGGGCCGTCCCAGGTGCCGAAGGCCTGGCGGGCGGCCAGGGCCGCGACGAAGCGCGTCGCCCGCCCGGCGTCGGGCGGCAGCCAGCTCCGGCCGAAGTCGAGCAGCACCACGCCCTGAAACCGGCGCCCGACGCGCGTGCCGTAGAGCACGCGGCCCTCGGCCGCGTCGAGCAGCTGCTCGTCGCCCGCCGGCGTTCGGGTCAGGTTGGTCGGCGCGCTCACCGCCACGGGGATGCCCACCGACGAGAGGCGCAGGCGCACGGCGAACAGGTCGCGGTGGGGGGCGTCGTCGGGCGAGGCCGCGTAGAAGGCCACCGCCTGCGCCCCCACCCCGAGGGGTCCGTGCGCCGCCGGCATCAGCCGAAGATCCTCGTCCCGCAGGTCGACGCCGTGACGATCCCGCAGCAGCGCCGCCACGTTGCGCACGGCGTCCGGGCCGAAGGCCTCCCCCTCGGTGGGCGCCCGCGCGAAGCCGTCGGGGGGCGTCCGTCCCGCCCGCCAGGCCGTCAGCCCGGCGCCCACGGCCAGGGCCAGACCCAGCAGGGCCGCCTTACGGGCGAGCAGCGCGCGCCACATGGCGACCTTCGCGCGGCCGGTCCGCCCTGGGGCGCTTGCCCCTGACCTCGGGCGCCCGGCGTCCGTCACGAGCCGCCGGCGCTGACCGAGGCCCGCCGAAGGCGTCTTCGGGGCCCGTCACGGACGGCCCGGCCGAGGCGCGGGCGGCGCGGCCGGGCAAGGGGCCGCGCAGCGGGTGCGCGGCAGGGGAACACCCGCTCAACCGAGGCTCTCGAAGAAGGGCACGTCGACGAAGCGCATGCGGGGCGCGTGCCCGCGCAGGCCCACTTCGTGCTCGAAGAGCAGCGCGGCCAGGCGGGCGCCGTCCATCAGGCGCACGACCGCCTGCGCGCCACCCCCGGCGGCCTCGTGCGCCTCCGGGGTGAAGGCGCCGAGCGTCATCACCAGACCGGCGTCGGCGCCGAAGTGCGCCAGGCTGCCCCGCAGCCGACGCACCGTGTCGGGGCCGATGTTGCTCCACGCCTGGCGCGCGACGACGGCCAGCCGACCGCCCGAGGGCTCGGTGACCGTCAGCGCCACGGTGCCCCCGCTCTGCCGGTGCACGACCTCGACGTCCCGGTGACCGAGCTGCTCGAGCAGCATCACGACCACCTGCTCGAACGCGACGTCCGACAGCTCGGCCATGCGCGCCAGCAGATCCCGCTGCACCAGCTCGCGCAGCTCGGCGAGCGCGGCCTCGATGGATCGCTCCAGCGTCAGGTAGCGATCGGACAGACCCCAGCGCGTCAGGGCCACCTCGCCGGCGTACTGCACCACGAAGGGGGGCCGCAGACCCGCGGCCTGCCGGCGCGCGTTCTCGGCCAAGAGGGCCGCGCGCAGCCCCGTCGGCGGCTGATCCTCGGCCTGGGCCACCGCCTCGGTCAGCGCGTCGATGTGCAGCGGGCAGCCGTGCCGCTCGAGCGCCTCGTGCGCCGCCCGCACCAGCGCGTCGGTGGCGCGCACGGCCGGCAGCACCGGCGCGCGGCGCTCCTCGGCGGCGGGCTGGGGATCGGGATCGGCGCGGCGCTCGGCGTAGGGCGGCGGCTCCCCGGTCTCGGCCCGCCGGGCGGCCAGCCTCCGCCGCAAGGCGACCTTGGGATCGTCCTCGACCACCGGGGCCGGCGCCGGTTGGGGCTCCGTGGGCGACGGCGCGGGAGACGAGGGGGCCTCGCCCTCGCCCGAGCCGCTGCGGCGGCGCCGACGCAGCCGGTCGGCGATGCGCGTGCGCGCGGGGGGCGCCTCGGCCGCCGCCTCCTCCTCCGGGGGGTCGACCGGCGCGGGGGCGTCGGCCTCGAGCGCCTCCTCGTCCCCCGCCTCCCCTTCGTCCTCGGGCTCCTCGGCGTCGAGGTCCCCGTGCGCGTCGGGCCTCTGCCGCGGCTCGTCCCGCCCGCGGCGGCGGCGCCGGCCGCGCCGCCGCGGCGCCTCGACGGCGTCCTCGCTGGCGCCCTCGGCGAAGGCGTCCTCGCCCTCGTCGTCCCCGTCGTCGGCGCTCGACTGCCCGACCACCGCCTCGGCGGTGGCCTTGACCTTCTCCCACAGCCGCCGGCGCAGGGCCGCGCGGTCGACCGAGTCGAGCAGCTCCGCGGCGTCCTCGACGCTGGTGGGCGCGGCCGGAGCCGCACCGGCCATGTCGATGGCGCGGGGACGCCGGCGACGACGGCGGCCACCGCGATCCTCGTCGTCGGACGCGTCCTCGTCGGCCGAGGCCGCCTCCTCCGCCTCGCCGAGGGCGAAGATGCCGCGCCGCACCTCGCGCACGTCGGGCGTGCCGAGCAGGGCGGCGCGCAGCGCGTCGACGTCGGTCGACGGATCGGACAGCAGGTCGGCGTCAACGGCGGCCCGCAAGATGCGCCGCAGGTTCAGCGGCCGCCCCGCCTCCCGCAGGACGCGCCGCGCGACCTCGCCCAGGCCGGCAGTGGTGGTGGTCATCGGTCCTCGCGCCAATCTCGGGTGGTCGATCCGCGCCAGCCTATCGACGCGCGCGAGGCCGGGCAACTTGCGAGGCCCCCCCGCGTCCGCTCACGCGCCCTGGGGGGTGGGCACCGACCGCGTGTCCGCCATCGGCCCTCCGCTCTCGGCCGGGCCCGCGCGTCGGGCCGAGCGTCGAACCGCGGCGCAGGCGCGACGCGCCGGGCCGGTGGCGGACGGTCTTCAGCAGCGCGGCGGAGCCGAGTGGGTGTCCTCGAGCCCTCTGACGGCAGATCCGATGAGCGCGGATGATGCGACCGTCCTGCCGGCCCCGCGGTGAACCCACTCGACCGCGCCACCCCCGCCGCCCGGGGCCCCATCGCGCGCCGCGGCGGATCGCGAGGGGCGCGCCCAGCCGCGGAACGTGCGACGATGCGCCGGTGGAGACGCCGCCCCCAGCCTTCGATCCGCCGGCCGCGGGGCCCCTGGGCCTCGGCCTCCGACGGGCCGACGCGGACCCATCGACGGTGATCCTGCTCGCCCGCTTGGGGCCGACCCGCGTCGAGACCGATCCCCTGCCCCTCGCGCGCCTGCGCCGACGGCTGGTCGCGGGGCTGCAGGCGGTGCTCGAGCATCACGGCCACGCGAGCCCGCCCCCGCGCTTCGCGCTCGACGCGCGGGGTCGACGCGCGGTGCGGACGCACCGCAGCGGCTCGACCTGGGCGCTGGCCATCGTCGATCGCGCGGGCCACCCGGTGCAGCCCGAGGTGACGGCGACGCTGAGCCAGGTGGCCGAGGCGATCAGCGCCTGGCTCGCGCGGGTGGGCGTCGGCGGGCCGGTGCGCCGGCGCGCCGCCCGTCTGCAGGCCTGGGCCGCGGCCCTCGACGCGGGGCACGTCGTCCTCGACGACGCGCCCCTCGCGACCCCGGCGGACCCGTCGGCCCAGCGGCCCCCGCCCGTCGAGCCCCTGCCGGTCGCCGCCCTGCGCCACCTGGCCTACCGACGGGCGTGGCGCCGCGAAGCCCCGGGGCTGCAGGCCATCCGCCAGACCGGCGATCTGCTCTTGGTCCACGACGCGGAGGGTCTGCGCGCGCTCGACCGGCGCACCGGCGACACCCGCTGGCGGCGACCGGACCTGCGCCCCGCCCCCGCGCCGGCCGGGTTCGCCCTCGCGGCCGACGACGGGCTCGTGGCCTACGCGCCGGCGACCGGGGCCGTGCGCTGGCGGGCGCCGCTGCCCCCGGCTGGGCTGCATCGGGTCGTCGAGGCCGGCGAGCGCGTGCTGCTCGTCGGCCACGACCACCGGGTGCGCGCCCTCGACGCCCGGCACGGTCGCGCCCGGTGGCATTTCGCCGCCTTCCACGGCGCGATCCTCGGCTGTGTCGCGGCGGGGCCCCGGATCTGGCTGACCGGCGAGGACGGCTTCGTGCACGGCCTGGCCGCCCGCGACGGCCGCCCGCGCTTCCGTGCCCCGCTCGACGGCGAGCCCGCCGGCCCGCCGCAGCCGACCGCCCAGGGCCTGCTCGTGGTGCGTCACGACAGCGGCGCGCTGACGGACAACGCGCTGCTGCTCGATCCCGACAGCGGGTCCCGGCGGTGGTCGCGGCCCCTCGACGGCGCCGCGGCGGCCACCGCCGCCGACGACGAGGCCGCCTACTTCGTGGTCGACGAGGGGCTCGGCGCGCGGCTGTGCGCGTTCGACCTGCGCGACGGGCGCCTGCGGTGGGGGGCGGCCCTCGGGGGCGTCGGCCCAACGCCTCGGCTGACCCTGGGCCCCGACGCGATCTACCTCAAGCAGACCGACGGCCGCGTCCGCGCCCACGCGCCCGGCGACGGACGCCTGCGGTGGACGGCGCCGCCGGATGACGACGACCTCGCGCTGAGCACCAACGCGCCCATCGTCGCCTGCCGCGGCTTGCTGCTGTCCCCGGGCACGGCGGTGCGGGCCCTCGACCCGCGCGACGGCCGCGTGGTGCACACGCTCGACTGCGGCGAGCTCGTGCCGCGCTGGATGCGCGTCTGGCCCGAGGGCGACGTGGTCATCGCCGAGGACGACGCGGTGGCCTCGTATCGGTTGGGCGGGCACCTGGCCCTGGTCGCGTGAGCGAGCCGGCCCGGCCGGATCAGACCCCGAGGAAGAGCCGCTTCCCGAAGGCGACCGAGAGATCGGCCTCGAAGATCTTCCGCGCGGCGGACTCGATGTCGTAGGGCACCCGGTGGTACTCGAAGCGCCGGGCCTCGGTGTCGAAGACGCCACAGCACGCCCGGGTGTCGTAGTCCCGAGGCTGCCCGACGCTGCCGACGGTCACGATGTACTTTCGATCGGCCGCCAGCGAGAAGCGTGTCTTCAGCACCTCCTCGGCGTCATGTCCGTCGAAGCTGAAGCTCTTGCAGAGATGTGAGTGACCGATGAAGGTCACCGCCGACTGCGCCTCGTGCGCGGCGACCACGTCCCGCATCTGGTCGAGCACGAAGATGTACTCGAAGGCCTCGAGGTCGAGCGGCGAGCCGTGGCAGAAGGCCAGGTCCGCCAGCGTCGCCTGGTAGGGCAAGCCCTCGAGCCAGGCCATGTTGTCGGCCGACAGGACGCTGGCGTGCCAGTCGAGCGCCTCGCGGGCGGCCGCTCGGTAGTAGCTGTAGTCCATGCGGCCGCAGACGGCCGCGTCGTGGTTGCCCAACACTGTCACGTCGGCGTGCTGCCGGACCAGGTCGCAGCACTCGTCGGGCTGCGCGCCGTAGCCGACGACGTCCCCCAGACACGCCAGATAGTCGAGATCGAGGCGGTCGTACAGCCGCAGCACCGCCTCGAGCGCCTCGAGGTTCGCGTGGATGTCGGAGAAGATGCCGATGCGCATGTGCCTCGCAGAGGGCGCGGAGGCGCCGCGCCCAGTGTGCCTACTTGCCGTCCAGGCCGTCCAGGTCGACGTCCGTCTCGATGTCGCCCAGGCTGGCCCCCGGTCCCAGATCGACCGACTCCAGCGCCTCCTCGAAGTCCGGCCCCAAGCCGTCGGGCCCGGCCGCCGCGAAGGCGTCGGCCAGGCGCTCGGTGAAGTCGGCGGCGTCGCCGAAGCTGGCCTCGCCCATCCGCTCCAGCGCCGCGGTCAGGCAGGCCTTCACCTTCGCGTCTTCGTTCTGCGCGCGCGCCGCCGACAGCGCGCCGCGCGCGTCGGGGCCCAGCAGGGCCAGCGCGTACGCCACCCGCCCCTCCGGATCGCCGTCGCGCGACACCTGCCGAAGGGCCGGGTTCAAGATGCGGCGCCCCATTCGCGCGGCGGCGCGCGCCAGGACCGGCCACACCGCCGCGTCCGCGCCGGGCAGCAGCGCGAGCAGCGGCGCCGCCGCCCGCTCCGACCGGATCTCGGCCAGGAAGAGCGCGCTCGCCAGCGCCAGGCTGATGCGGCGGGATCGCAGACCGCTCAGGAAGGCCGTCTCGAAGGCGGGCCCCTGGGACAGCGCCGCCGGCACGACGCCCAGCAGCTCCTCCCGGTGCATCGACTTGATCACGTGGAACAGGGCCTCGACGAACACCGCGTCGCCGCGCGCGAGCAGCGCCAGGGCGGCGTCGCGCCGCTGCTCGCGGTCTTCGAGCAGGTTGACCAGATCGGCGTCGGTCAGCTCGGTCAGATCACCCTCGTCGGCCAGCTCGATCGACGCCTCGTCGGGATCGATCTCGATGGCCTCCCCCCCCTGCGCCGCCTCGCGCGCCCGCTCCATCGCCTGCGCGGCCAGCTCCTCGATCTCCTCGTCCACCCGCAGGTCCAGCTCCTCCGCCAGGGCCAGCAGCTGCTCCCAGTTGTCCCAGATGTCGAGGGCGTCCAGGTTGTTGGGCTTCAGGTTCAGGCTGACCTCGGCGAAGTTGGCCAGCGAGGTGCGCAGCAGGCTGGCCGAGCTGTCCGCCAGGCCCAGATCGATGGCGCGCTGCCGCATGTGCGGCTCCATCGACAGCCCGAACGCCAGCGCGCCCTCGACCACGCGCCGGGTCATCGCGTCGAACCACACCAGCGGGAAGGACTTCACCCCCACGAGGTAGTCGCGGCGCTCCGGGGCGCTCCAGTACGACAAGATGCCCAGCGCGAGGCGGGCGTCGGCCGCCGACGCGATGGTCTCGAAGCTGTTGCGGCGGAAGTTGTGCTTGAGCCGACCCAGGACGTCGTAGCCCTCGGCCTGCACGGCGGCGCGGGCCCCGGCCGGATCCACCCCGCCCGCCTCGCTCAGGCGTTCGACCTGCTCGCGCGCGGCGGTGACGTTGGCCTCGAGGGGCGACCGCAGGTGGCGCCGCCCGTGGAAGGCGCCGTCCGGCGCGTGGAACGCGATGTCGACCGCGAAGTTGCTGGCCAGGGCGTCGAGCACCTCGCGGTGCGCCGCGCTGGTGTGATCCATGGGCCACAGCACGTGGTCGGTGGGCTCGCGCTCGGCGTCCAGCCGCACCAGCAGCAGCGTCATCACCGGCCCGGGGCGGGGCTGGTGAAGCTGGAACCAAAGCCGGGCCTCGTCCTCCTCGAACCGGGTGGCGCGCGCGGCGTCGAGCTTGACGTGCAGGCGCACGCCGTCGTCGGTGCGCTCGACGTAGGCCGCGCGCCCGCCCGCCTTGCCGTCGTCGAAGGCGGGACCAGCCGGGCGGCGCGGCGCCGCCACCTCGTCGACGGACACCACGTGCGTCGGATCGTCCTGGGCCGGCTCGGCGGGGGCGTCGAGGGACCACTGAGCGTCCACCGACTCGTCCCACGCCGCCTCGTCGTCGCTGGCCGGCACCGGCGGCGGGGGCGGCGCGACCGAGCCCTTGCCCAGGAGCGTCGCCAAGAGCCCCTGGCCCGCCGGCGGCGCGCCTGCGGCGGCCGGCGGCGCGGACACGTCCGCCGACGCCACCGCCTCGAGGTCGACGCTCTCGACGGCGAAGTCGATCGAGGGATCCTCCTCGTCGGCGGTCTCGGGCACCGGCGGCCCCGGGGGCTCCGACTCCGGCGCGGCGGCGGGGGCCGGGGCCGGCGTCGGGGCGTCCTCCGCCGTGCCCACGAGGGGCATGCCCTCGACCGCCGGCCGCGGCGGACGACGCGGCACCGGCGGCAGCCCGCGCGCCGGCGTCGGCGCGTCCAGCTCCGGGGACGGCGCGCGGGCGGGCGCGCGCTCGAGGGCCTCGCGCAGGGCCTCGGGCCCGGCCACGAGGATCGGATCCAGCGCGTAGGCGGGGACGACGTCGCCCGGATCGCCAGCGATCTCGCCGATCAGCGCGGCCCGCGCCTGCTGCGCGCGGTGGCGCTGCCCGTGCGGCAGGACCAGCCGCAAGACGCCCGCGCTCGGCTGATGCACCACGAGGGGCTCGTGCGCCACGTGGGTCCAGCCACACTCGGGGCAGGCCATCGTGTTGATGCCGGCGTAGCCGTCGGCCAGGAACCGGTCGAGGATCCCAGGCGACGCCTCGGCGTCCACGCTCGCGTGGTAGCGCCCCCCGAAGTACAGGCCGCAGCCGCCGCACCAGACCGACGTCGACACCGTTCGGGTGGATCCGGCGCGCCCCGCATAGGGGCGCGTCGCCTCGCTCGCCATGGCCGCCTCCTCAGCACCGCCTGGGGGTGGAACGGCGCCGTATAGCACGCGGCTCGCGGGACCGTAAAGGTGCGTGGGGGCGCGCCGGTCGGCGAGTCAGCCGACGGGGCGGCGCCGCCGCACGGCCAGCAGCAGCAGCAGGAGGGACGCGGTGGGGGCGCTGGGCCCGCCGAGGCCCGCGTCGCACCCGATCTGGGGGGCCTCGGCGTCGTCGAGGGGATCGTCCGTGTCCGCGGCCGGCGGCGCGGCGGCCTTGTCGTCGCGCCAGGCCGCGCCCACCTCGGCCGCCGACGCGTCGTCCAGGTCGGCGCCCGGGTAGAGCTGCTGCACCGCGGCCACGTCGTCCGGGTGCAGGGTGCGCTTGCTGATCTCACCCGGCGCGGCGCTCGCGTACATCGTGGCGTCGATGGTGTCCGAGTGGCCCAAGCCGAGGAAGTGCCCCACCTCGTGCGTCAGCGCGTTCTGCAGGTCGTTCTCCACCGCGGCGCCCTCGCCCCACACGTAGCTGTGCTCGTTGACGACGATGTCCGCGTCCACCAGCTCGCCGGAGCCGCGGCGGAAGAGCGTGAGCGTGACCGCCAGGGGCTCACCGCCGTAGCTCCAGCTGTCCCCGCTGAACGTCACCGCGTTGTGGTTCACCTCGGCGTCGCGGTCGTAGCCGACCCCCGGGCGGCTCACCCGGCCGTCGTAGACGAAGGCCACCGCGCTGCCGGGCGCGCCCTGCCAGGCGCGGAAGGCCCCCAGCACCGCGCGCTCGGCCGCCTCGAGCCCCATGTCCCGTGGGCCTTGCGCGTCGATCACGAAGCGCACCGGGAAGCCGGTCCAGTGGACCGGGTAGCCGTCGCTGGTGCGCTTGAGGTCGTAGCCGTGGGCGGCGGGGGCGGCCAGCAGCCCCGCGGTCAGCGCGGCGGAGGCGATCCGAGTCGAGAGGGTGCGCATCGTCGAAGATCCTCGTGTGGCGTCACGCTGAGGATCGACCAGCGGGGCACGCAGCATGAACATTCAAAAAGGTGAAAGCATTAGAAGCATTCGCCCTAAGGGACTGTTCTTGCTCGCCTTTTACTGCCGAACCGTCGACATCCGACCGTGTCACCCGCGACCCGGCCCCTCTTGACGCGTCGGCCTCCAGCGGCGCACGCTGCGTCCGAATCGAAGGCGGATCATTTTTTGGTTGACCGGGAGGGTCCAGATGGGGGATAAGCCGCATCCGTTGCTGCTCGGTGCAGCACTGACGCTGGCTCTGGCCGGCGTCGCCCAGGCGAAGGACATCTTGGGTGTCCCGGTCCCGGCAGGCGCCGAACAGCTCGACCGGACTCGCTTCCGGTCGCCCTCCGGGTACCGCGCTACGGTGCGGTGGTTGGAACGTGCGCTCGCGCGGCGTGGCCTCAAGGTCCGCTTCGAGCCCGCGGTCGACCTGCCCGAGGTGATCGCCGCCCACGCGGCCTCGCCAGACCCCGCGACGCGGTGGTCGGGGGTGAACGTCAGCGAGTACGGCGGCTCGGTGAAGATCTTTGTCATCGAGAGACGCTGAGCACCGCTCCTTCGGGATCGGGTTCGGTGTGCGCCTTGTTCGGGGATCGTCTAAAGGCAGGACAACGGGTTCTGGTCCCGTTAATCTAGGTTCGAATCCTAGTCCCCGAGCCAACCCGACGCTTCGTGCGTCCGACGGCCCGTTCGTCTAGCGGTTAGGACGCTGGCCTCTCAAGCCGGTAACACGGGTTCAAATCCCGTACGGGTCACAAAAAAGCCCCTGGTCGTTTCGACCAGGGGCTTTTTCTTTTTCTGCTGCGTCTCGCGCTGCTTCGGCCGTCGCCGCGCGCCGCGGCCGGGGGGCCGCGGTCAACCGGCGTCGGCGTCGACGTCCACCGTGTCGAAGATGTGGCCCATGCGCTGGCGCTTGGTCTGCAGGTACCCGTGGTTCACCCGGTTCACGCCGGTCACGAGGGGCAGCCGGTCGACCACCTCGATGCCCGCCTCCCGCAGCCCCTCCACCTTCGTGGGGTTGTTGGTCACCAGCTGAACCGACCTCACGCCGAGGGCGCGAAGCATCTCGGCCGCGACGTCGTAGCGCCGCAGGTCGTCCCCGAAGCCCAGCATCCGGTTGGCGTCGACCGTGTCGGCGCCCCCCTCTTGCAGCTGGTAGGCGCGGATCTTGTTGCCGAGCCCGATCCCCCGCCCCTCCTGGCGCAGGTACAACACCACGCCCCGGCGGCGGTCCTGCATCAGCCGCAGCGCGGCGTCGAGCTGCGGCTTACAGTCGCATTTGAGCGAGCCCAGCACCTCACCGGTCAGGCACTCGCTGTGGACCCGGGTGGGCACCGCGTCGGCGCCCGCGAGATCGCCCACGCTGATCGCCAGGTGCTCCTTGCCGTCGGGACCCCGAAAGACCCGGACGTCGAAGACGCCGTGGGCCGTCGGCAAAGCCGTGCGCGCGTAGAAGGCGTCCTCCGACGACGCCTCGGCGCCACGGTCGGGGCTCTCGCTCATGCGGTCTCTCCGCACCCGGTAGGGGGCTCGCAGGGTAGTCTCGCCGCCCCAGAGCGTCAACCCGCGCGCCCGGCGGGCCGCCGGTTCGACGGCGAGGTTGACAGGCGCACAATGTAGGATAGTATCGCACCATGTTCGTGCGGCTCCTCACCCTCGCCCTGGTGACGCCCCTCGTGGGGTGCAGCAGCCTCGTGCGCCCCGACGACCTGCGCCCCGCGCCGCACCCCCTGCTGGAGGCCTTCGGACGCGCGAGCGCGGGCCACCTGCGCCCCCTCGGCGGCACGGCGACGGACGACACCCCACCCCCCCGGGCCGACCGCCGCGCCCTGCGCCGCGCCCTCGACGGCCTCGAGGGCCGCCGCGACCTCGATCCGGCCGGTCTGGACCGGGCCGTCGGCCGGGCGGCGGGCGTCGACGCGCGCGCGGACGGGCGGCGCATCGCGCCGAGCGAGGCCCGCGCGGGCGACATGCTGGTCTTCGCCGAGGCGCCCGGCGTACCCCGCCGCGCCTGGGTCCGCGCGCGCAAGGCGCGGGGGGTGATCGAGGCCCTCGCGGTCACCCGAGGGGCCGTGCGCCGCATCGTGGTCGACCCGGCGCACCCGGACGCCCGACGGCGGGGGGGCCACATCGTGAACACGTTCCTGCGCGCACGACGACCGGACGATGATCCGGGCGCCCGCTACCTGGCCGGTCAGCTGCTGATCGAGGTCCGGCGACCGACGCGGTGACGCCGTCAGCCCGCGGCGATCCGGTGCGCCTGCGGGCCCGCGCCTGCGCAGGCGTGGCCCACGCCGCCGTCGCCCAGGGCGTGCAGGCGATGCGCGCCGTCGAGGCAGTGGGGGCAGACGCCCGCCCCCATCTGGGTCGACCATCGCACCATCTTCAGGCGGAGCGCGCGGTGGTCCTGCAGCGCGCCGAAGCCGATATGCCCCTCCAGCCCCGGGATGCACCGCAGGCGCGGCACCAAGGCCCGGTCCCGGGCCATCCGCGCGCGCCGCACCACGTTGCCCACGTCGGTGCGCTTGACCCCCACCCGCGCCGCCACGTCGTCGTACGAGCAGCCGAGCGCCTCGACCATCACCAACGCCGCGCGCTCACGGTCCGGCAGCGCGTTGACCGCCTCGAAGACGGCGGTCCGCAGGGCGTGCGCCAGCGCCTCCCGCTGCAGGCGCACCATCCACCGCTCCGGATCGCGCGCGGCGGTCGCCAGCGCCCAGCCGTCGTCGTCGTCGGCGGGCTGCTCGTCGAGGGTGTCGAGGTAGATGGGGCGGCGCCGCCGCAGATGATCGATCGCGCGATGGTCGCCGATCGACAGGAGCAGGTTGTAGCGCACCGTGTGCTTCACGCGATCAGCCTCGCGCAGCAGGCGCTGGATCGCCTCGAAGGCGGTCGACACCAGATCGGCGACGTCCTCCGCGCGCACGTCCTGCCCGCTGCGCATCAGGCGCCGCCGGACGCGCGCCGCCAGGCGCCGCTCGAGCACCTCGAACACGAAGGCCGTCAACGGGCCCTCGCGATAGCCCGCGTCGAGGCAGGCGTTGAGGGTCGACTCGAAGCCCTCGATGGTGTCGACGTCCGGTTGCGCCAGCCCCCCCCGCACGATGTGCAGCACGACCCGCCGACGCAGGCGGTCTTGCGCCGCCTGGGCCGGGGCCCGGGCCACCTGCTGCGACACCCGCACGAGGAAGCGCTCCAGCGCTTCGCGCACCGTCAGCGGTGGGCTGGCCACCAGCTGCAGGCGAGCCGCTGCGTTCACCGTCGCCCCCGACGGCGCGCGGCCACCCCCAGCAGCAGGAGGCCCGCGGCCCACGCCGCCGGCCCCGAGCGGCCCGGGGCGGCACGGCAGTCGAGACGATCACGGTGAGCCGCAGGCGCCGGGTGCGCGGGCGAAGGCGCAGGCTCCGCCACGGGCAGGTCGCGCCGAGGCACCTCGGGCAGCGCTGGATCGGGCGGCGCCGTCGAGGGGCCGTCGCCCAGGTCGACGCCGGGCAGCACCGCGATCCGCGGCGCCCCGATCCGCTCACAGGCGCGGTCGATGCTGACGCCGCCGTCGACCACCGCGGGCACGACGCGCAGCAGATCCATGTCGACCGACACCCAAGCCTGCGCGGCCTCCACGTCCACCAGCGCCCGCGCCTCGCAGTCGAGGTGGGGCGTCGCGTACGCGGTCGCCGCGCCCAGGACGGTCGCGCCCAACAGGACGCCCACCTGTGCTGATCGCCTCATCGCTACCTCCCCGGCCCGCGGCGCCCGTCTCGCCGTAAGGAATCGAACGGGTCTCTCGGACAGGGGAAGACTGCAAGAGGGGAGCCATCAGCGAACGGAGGAGGCAAGCCTCTGAATTCACGAGGCTTTCAGGGGGCTGCTCGATCACGTTCAGCGGCGAACGCCGCCGCCCAGCGCGCCGCCGACGGCCCCCGAGCGCTCAGCACGAGGCGTCGACCGACGCCCTCCGGCTGCAGGGTGGCGGCCAGGTGATCGGCGGGCAGCAGCCAGGGCAGCCGGGACGGCCACTCGACGAGCGCCACGCCGTCGGTGCCCACCACCTCGTCGAGGCCCAGCCCCAACGCCTCGTCGGCGTCGCCGATGCGGTACAGGTCGACGTGGTAGAAGGGCACCCGGCCCGGGTGTACCTGCAGGATGGCGAAGGTGGGGCTGTTGACGTAGTGGTTCGACGGCACGTCGAGCCCGCGCGCCACCCCCTGCGCCAGACAGGTCTTGCCGGCGCCCAGCGGTCCCTCGATGGCGAGGACGTCGCCGGCGCGCGCCGCGCGGCCGAGGGCCTCGCCCACGCGCCGGGTGTCCTGCTCGTCCGCCAGGTGCAGGGTCACGCGCTCAGCTCGCGGCGCAGGCGGTCGACCACCGGGCCGTCGGCCGGCGGCAACCGGACCGTCAGCAGCTCGGCGGGGGTCACCCAACGGAACTCCGCCACCTCGCGGCAGTGGGGCTCGCCGTCCACCAAGCGGCAGGCGTACACGAGCAGCACCACCTCGTGGCGCTCGTAGACGTGGTGGCCGACGGCGTACGCCTCGCCCACCTCGACCTCGATGCCGAGCTCCTCGTGGAGCTCCCGCACCAGCGCGGCCGTGGGCGACTCCCCCGCCTCGACTTTGCCGCCGGGGAACTCCCACCAGTCCGCCAGGTGGGTCCCGGCGGGCCGGCGGCTGATCAGGAAGTGCTCGGCCTCCGGGCTGCCCAGGCGGCCCCGGACGAGGCCCGCCGCCACCAGGATGCGCTTCACGGGCGCACCCGCGGGTGCGAGCGGGCGGCGTTCGTCGGCTTCATCGCGTCCTCAACGGAATGGGTCCAGGTCGCAACGACGGATGCACAGGCGGTCGGTGACGTTGCCGCCTTCGTCCTGGAGCTCGAGGCAGGAGTACCCCTGCGGGCACTCGTTGGGCGCGGGCATGCAGGGTTCGAAGCAGAAGTCGCCCAGCGGGTTCTCCTCCTCGTCCTGCAGCGACAGGCAGCGCTGCCCCTCGGTGCCGCAGCTCGTCTCGTCCATCGGATCGCAGTCCGCCTCGCAGTGGCGCCCGGTGGCCATCTCGCACTCGGCCGTCTCGAGATCGCACACCTCGCCGAAGCCGCACTGGAAGTTGCCGCCGCAACCACGGCGCACGCAGCTGTTGGCGACGCACTGCTTGTTCGCGTCGAGGCAGTCGTCGTCCACCTGGCAGCCGGGCACGCAGCGCATCTGCTCGCGGTCGCAGTAGGTCTCGGCCTCGGGACAGTCGGCGCTGCTCGCGCAGCCGCCGGGCACCCGGCAGTGCCCATCGGGCAGGCACTCGGCGCCGTCGCCGCAGTCGGCGTCGACCGCACACGGCGGCGCGCAGCGGGCCCCCTGGCACACCTGGCCGTTGGGACAGCCCGTGTCGTCCGCGCAGCCGGGCTGGCACACCAGGCGCTCGTTGCAGAAGCGGGACGGCGGGCAGTCGTTGTCCGTCGCGCACTCCCCCACCTGGCGGCAGGAGCGGCTGTCGGGCACGCAGGCCGTGACGCCGCCGCCGATGTCCTCGCAGCTGAAGCCGGGGCCGAGCACGTCGCAGCTTCCCTGGCAGCGGCGCAGGCAGTAGGTCAGCCCCTCGGCGCCCACCGGGTGGCAGGTGCTGCGGGTATCGCAGGCGCGGGTGTCGGGGCAGCGGCCGCACTGTGCAGCCCGCGGCTTGCACGCGCCGGCGCAGGCGTCGCAGTAGTCGCTGGGCGGGCACTGCAGGTCGGTGGTGCAGGCGGCGCCGGCGCCGGGCTCGCAGACGCCGCGGCAGTTGCAAGGCACCCCGGCCGGGCAGTCGGCGGCCGATGCGCACCGGGTCAGCGGCGTACACACGCCGGCGTCGCAGGCGGCGCTGGCGCCGCACTGATCGTCGTCGGCGCAGAGGGCGCGGCACACCCCGTCGGGCGCACAGACCGACGCGCCTGGGCAGCCGCTGTCGTCCACGCACGAGGCCCCCGGCATGCCGCCCGCGCCCGGGTCGCCGCCCGCGCCCGGATCGCCGCCCGCGCCCGGGTCGCCGCCCGCGCCGCCCCCCGCGCCGGGCACGCCGCCCGCGCCGGGCACGCCGCCCGCGCCGCCCGCGTCGGCCTCCCCGCTGCCGCCGTCGTCCGTACACCCGGCCACGGCCAGCACCAGGCCCAGCAGGCCGATCCCCGTCCACCGGCCCGCGCGTCGGCGCGCCGGGCGCGACCGCACGATCCGGCACGTCTCCCCGACGGCGTCCCAGTCGTTCACTCTGTCTGTCCCTCTCAGCGGAAGTTGAAGGGCAGCTTGACCTTCACGTTGGTGCCGTCGAAGGCCGGCACCTTGAGGCCGCGCAGGGCGGCGCGCACGCAGCTGCTGCCGGCGGAGGTGCCGCCGGGCATGTTCACGTTGATCAGATCCCCGCGCGGCAGCACGGTGATGTGGACCTCGACGGCCGACAGGTTGGGATCCCGCCGCGCCTCGTCCTGAAGGCACTTCATCAGGCGACCGTTGCGCCCCGCGATCACGCGGTCGAAGGCCGAGCGATCGAACTTGCCGCCGTCGCCCGAGCCCACCACCAGCTCGCTCGACGCGGCGAGGCGGGCCTCCTCCTCCATGCGCCGCCGCTCCGCCGCCGTCCGGCGCTTGGCGCTGCGGGCGGCGACCTTGCGCTTGCGATCCTCGACCTCGGCGAAGGTCTCGGGCAGCTCCTCGGGCAGCGCCACGGTGGGCAGCGCGATCTGCATCGGCGTCACCAGGCTGCCCAGGTGCGCCTTGACCGGCTTGGGCAGCGTGGAGCGGTACCAGGCCCAACCGCCGGCGCCGCCGCCCACGATGATCACCGTGCCCAGCATCACGCCGAGCAGGATGCGGTTGCGCCGCTTGGCCGCCGCCTCGCTCGCCGCCTCGGCGGCCCGCTTCTCCCGCTCGGCCTTCTCGTGGATCCACGACACCAGGGCGTCGGTGAAGACGTCGAACTCCGACAAGGCCAGCCGGCGATCCGTCTCGATGTCGTAGATGGTGCTCTCGCCGGTGATCTCCTCCTTGAAGAGCTGCTCGACCACCTGCTTGCTGGTGAAGGGGCCGTAATCGGTGCCGCCGCGTTCGACCAGCCAGCGCTGCACCGTGCCGTCGTCGTCGGCCTGGCTGGGCGCCTTCAGCTCCGGGATGACGAAGCCGCCGGCCTCCTTCGGCCGCGCCTTCTTCTTCGCCCTCGGCGCCGCCTTGCCCGGGCTGGCCGGCATCGGCGTCCCATCGAGCACCTCGATCGAGGCCGCCGCCTCGGTGGGCGTCGACACCGCCGGGCGCCGCCCCTCGCCGCCCCGGGCCGCCTCGACCACCTGCAGCAGCTCGGTCTTCAGCTCCGCCGGCTCCGCGAAGCGCTGGGTCGGATCGGGATCCACACAGCGGCGCAGCACGTCGGCGAGCGCGGTGGGCAGCTTCTGTGCCGTGGCCTCGGGCAGCGTCGGCACGGGCCCCTCGGGCGGGCGACCCACGATCAGGCAGTAGAGCATCACGCCGACCGCGTACAGGTCGTCCGGGTGCGCCGCGCCGACGGGCAGACACGCCGCGTCCCAGGGCGACAGCGACTCGCGCCGGGCCTCGAGGGCGGGGCGGGTGCCCGCGAGGCCGAAGTCGCTCACCTTGACCCGGCCCGTGCGGTTGATCAGCACCGCCGAGGGGCGCAGGGTGCCGTGAGGCAGCGTGGCGCGCGCGTACTGCAGCGCATTGCAGACGTGCGCGATCAGGTTGTAGGCGCCCTTGAGCGTGAACTGCTTGCCCGCCGTCGCCTTCTTGTCGAGCAGCGCGGCCAGCGTCTGGCCGTCGACGTACTCGCGGGCCACGTAGCGTCGGCGGCCCTCCTTGCCCATGCCGAAGACGCTGACGATGTTCTTGTGGGCCAGCTCGGTGGCCGCCTTGACCGCCGTGCGCAGGGCCTCCGTCGCGGCCTTGTCGCCGGCGGTCGCGGGATCCATCATCAGGATGGCGATCTTCTTGCCGCTCTTCTCGTCGACGGCCCGGTAGGTGGTGCCCGTGACATCCTCGCGCAGGCGCTCGTCGACGACGAAGCGGCTGCCGACGATGTCACCCTGCTTGAGGCGGACCGACTCCGCGCGTGCGGGCGCCGGCGCCGGGCTCTCCTCGGGCGTGGACGAGTTGGCGCTTTCCAACGGGGGGGGATCTCCGAGAACGGTCACGCGCGATTGTTAGCGTGAAGCGCCGCAAGGTGCAACGCCCGCCGCCGTGCCCGCCGCTCAGCCCTCGGCTGGGGGCACCGGCTGGGCGCCGAACAGGTCCACCCGCCAGTCCCCTTCGACCTGGACCATCGGCACCCGCCACTCGCGGCCGGCGAGGGGCGCCCGCACCACGCGGCGCGCGGCGGCCTGCTCGCCCGCCTCGAGGCGGGGTCGCACGCCGCGATGCACCTCGAAGGTCCAGCCCGGGCGCACCGCCAGGCGCGCGCGGACGGCCTCGCCGGCGCTGCCCGGCGGCAACTGCATGCGGGTGGCCAGCGTCTGCTGGCTCGCGGGGCTGAGCAGGGCGTGCACCTCGTCGCTGCGGCCCTCGCGCAGGGCGGCGGCGAAGCGCTCGTAGGCCTCGACGGCGGGGTCGCGGGGCGGCGGGCCGCAGGCGACGCAGGCCCCGAGGCCCAGGAGCAGCAGGAGGAGGCGCGACAGCACGGCGCCGATGATGCCCCGGCGCCGCGGTCGACGCAACCGGGGTTGACTCCCCCGCCCCGACCGGCTATCGGCAACCCATGCCTACTCTGCCCGCGGGCCTCCGCGCCCTCCCGCTGTTGCTGCTGTTGGCCCTCGCGTTCCCGCTCGCCGGCTGCGAGGAGAACCTCGATCCGGCCACCCCCGACGGCGCGCTGCACCTGCTGCGCGACGCCGTGGTGCAAGGTGACGTGGCGGCGGTGCTGGCCTACTCGACGCAGGCCACCCGCGACCACCTCGCCGCCCTGCACACGGTGCTGAAGGATCAGCGCATCGCCATCGGCGAGAAGTACCCCGATGATCAGCGCACGGCGGCGCGGGCGGCCTACCCCGAGGGCGTGCTCGAAGCGAAGGACGCCGCCGGGCTGTTCGCGGCCCTGGTGCAGCCCGAGATCGAGAAGCTCGACCGGGGCCCCGGCCTGAAGTTCGGGCTGACCACCCTCGGCGCGCCGTCGATCAGCGGGGAGCGCGCCACCGTGCCGACCCAGAGCGGCGAGACCGTCGAGTTCGTGCTCGAAGACGGCAAGTGGAAGACGACGGCCTTCGAGCGCGCCCTCGAGCAGAACCTGAACCGCGCGAAGCTCAACCAGCAGACCCTCGAGGAGAACCTGAAGGTGTTCGAGGAGCTGAAGCGTCGCGACGAGGCGAAGGCCAAGGCCGCAGAGGCGGCGGCGGCCGAAGAGTGAGGTCGCGCTGCAGGCGCGCCCGCCGCTTCGGGCCGATGCCCCGCGCGCGCTCGAGATCGGGCCAGGTCGCGTAGGGCCGGGCCGCCACCAGCGCCGCCGCGGTGGCCGGGCCGACCCCCGCCAGCGCCTCCAGTTCGCGCGCGGTCGCCGCGTTCACGTCCAGCTTCAGACCCAGGGCCAGCCGGCGATCCGCCGGCAACGGGCGCACGCTCAGCCGACACCCGCTGAGCGTCGGCGTGGGCGTCAGGCGGTCGCCGGGATGAATCGGGCCCGTCGGCGGACATACGCTCAAGAGCCCGTCGAGCGTGTCCACCGCACACACCAGCACCTCGCCCGCGGAGGCCACCACCGCCACTGGGGCCACGCAGGCGCGCGGGGCGGGCCCTCGCTCGCGCGGCGCGTGCGCCGCCGCCGCGGCCAGGGCCAGCACCACCACCACCGCGCCCCGCGCGCCTCGATCGATCCCCATGCCGTCGCCCTCCGTCCGTGAACGGGGACGTCATCGGTCAGCGGCGGCGGTTGTTGCGCAATTCGGCCGGATGGTCGGTGAAAACACCATCGACGCCCAGCGCGGCCAGGTGATCGGCGAGGGCTGCGTCGTTGACCGTCCAGACGTTGGCCCGGCAGCCGTGGGCGTGCGCGCGCTCGACGGCGTCGACCGCGGTAAGGGCGCGGGGGTCGCCCGGCACCAGGCGCTCGAGCGTCTCGTCGTGGAACACCAGCGGCACGCCGTCGCGGCTCGGGTGTACGTCCAGCTCGACGCCGTCGGCGCCCTCGGCCAGGGCCCGCTCGAACGCGGGCAGCGTGTTCTCGAGGGGCCCGCCCGGGCCATGGCTGCCCCGGTGCGCCCACAGCGTCAGCTCGGCCATCGTCCCCCCAGCCACATGCCCGCGCCGGCCGCGGCGACGCCGACGAGCACGTTCAGCGCGATGTTCGCGACGCCCAGGGCCGGGCTGTCGCCGGCCAGCAGCCCCACCGTCTCCTGCCCGAAGGTGCTGAACGTGGTGAGGCCACCCAGGAAGCCCGTCGTCAGGCCCAGACGCAGGGCCGGCGAGACCACGACCCGTTCGCCCAGGATCACCGCCAGCGCGCCCAGCGCCAGGCAGCCGCAGACGTTGACGGCGAAGGTGCCCCAGGGCAGCGCGGCGTGGGGCCACAGGCGGCGGGCCGCCAGCGTCACGCCGTAGCGCGAGGCGGCGCCCAAGCCGCCCCCGACGAAGACCGCGGCCAGGCTCAACACGCGCGCGCCTCGGCGTCGAGCAGCCGCGCGAAGCGGTCGACCACGCGCGGCGCCCGGGCGGCGACCCGACCCCAGGCGACGGCGACGAAGTCCACGCCCGCCGCCGCGGCCGCCTCGAGGTCGACCTCGCTGTCCCCGACGTAGGTGGTCGTCGCCGGATCGACGCCCAGCGTGGCGGCCGCGCGCAGCAGGGGCGCGGGATCGGGCTTGCGCGCGGCCAGCGTGTCCCCCGCGACGACGACGCCGAAGCGCCAGCCCAGGCGAGCGATGATCGCGTCGACGAAGGCCCCCGGCTTGTTGGTGACCAGGCCGCAGCGGGCCGGACCGAGGGCGGCGAGGACGTCGTCCGCGTCGGCGAAGGGGCGGCTGTGGTCGAGCAGGTGGGCGCGGTAGTGCGCGTGGAAGTGACGGCGGGCCTCGGCCAGGCCGGGATGGGCGGCCGGCGGCAGGGCGCCGCGCAGCAGGTGCCCCAGCCCCCAGCCGATGTGCGGACGCACGGCCTCGACGTCCAGCGGCGGCAGCGCGAGGGCCGCGCGCGCGGCGTTCACCGCCGCCGCCAGATCGGCGTCGGTGTCGAGCAGGGTGCCGTCGAGATCGAACAAGAAGGCGGAGGCCGTCATCGCGCTCCTCGGGTGCCGCGGGTGGCGGCATCCTAGGACACTTCGCGGCGGAAGGGAGGCCCCCGCGCGCGGAGGCGCCGGCGAGCCCGGGCGACGCACCGGTTGACAGCCGCCCCGACGGCCGCGCAATACGAGGCCATGGACGCACTCGCACTCGGCCGCGCGCCGCTGACCCTCGACGACCTGGTGGCCGTGGCCCGGGGCCGCCGCGCGGTGACCCTCGACCCCGCCGCGAGCGACCGCATCGGGGCTCTGCGCGCGCGCGTCGAGGCGCTGCTCACCGACGACGCCCCCAACACCTACGGCGTGAACACCGGCTTCGGCGCGCTGGCCGAGGTGCGCATCGCCCGCGCCGATCTCGAGCGGCTGCAGGTGAACCTGGTGCGCAGCCACGCCTGCGGCGTCGGGGCGCCCTACGACGTGCCCACGACGCGCGCGATGATGCTGCTGCGGGCCAACGTGCTGCTGCGCGGCACGAGCGGCACGCGGCCCGAGATCGCGGCGCTGCTGGTGGGCATGCTCGAGGCCGGGGTCCACCCGGTCGTGCCCGAGAAGGGCTCGGTGGGCGCGTCGGGCGATCTGGCCCCCCTCGCCCACCTGGCGCTGGTGCTCATCGGCGAAGGCGAGGCGCTGCTCGGAGACGAGCGGCTGCCGGGCGCCGAGGCGCTCGCCCGCGCCGGGCTGAAGCCGGTGACCCTGGCCCCCAAGGAGGGCCTGGCCCTCATCAACGGCACCCAGGCGATGACCGCCGACGCCGCGCTGGTGCTCGACCGCGCCCGGCGCATCGCCAAGGTGGCCGACATCGCCGGCGCCTGCTCGCTGGAGGCCCTGCT
>JAUHXL010000013.1 GCA_030426945.1 bacterium | reverse complement strand
CGACGCGGGCAGCAGGCCGGCGTCCTTGGCCGAGTCGCTGTACCCCAGCATCACCTCCTGCCGCATGCCCCGCGCGGCGAGCTGCCGGCGGTAGGCGGGGTCGGCGAACAGGCGCTCCATCACGCCCGGCGCGTTCTCGAGGTCGGCCCGCGTCTCGAACAGCGGCACCACGTCGAAGCGCGACCGCGGCGGATCGCTCGCCAGGTCGACCAGCCCGGCCTCGCGCCCCAGCAGCAGCACCCGCAGCAGGTCGGCCCGGTCGCGGCACATCGAGATGATGTAGGTGTCGGCGACCGCCTCGCCGACATCGGCCTGCGCCTCGACCATCGCGTCGAACACGCGCACGACCTTGGTGGTGTCCTCGTCGAGCGCCGCGTGCGGGTTGCGCAGCGGGCGCCGGCCCAACAGCTCGGCCGAGAGCGCGTCGGCGTCGAGCGCGGGCAGCCCCACCGCGGCGGCCAGCGCGTTCACCGCGCGCGTGTGGGCCTCGCTGTCCTCGCGCACGTCCAGCTTGTAGCCGTGCAGCCCCAGCGCGCGCACCCGGCGCAGCAGCGGGTCCAGCGTCGCGTGCGCCACCCGCTCGGCCCCCGCGGCGACCAGCGCCGCGCGCACCACCTGCAGATCGGCCACGAAGTCCTCCACCGCGCGGTACGCCGCCGGCTCGTCGGGCGCCTTCCCCGCGTCCTCGCTGGCCAGGCGCCGCCGGCTGGCCTGCAGCCGCGCCGCGACGAAGGTCAGCTTCAGCCGGACCGGCTCCTCGGCGTCGCGCCGAGCGTTGGCGTCGAAGAGCCGCGGCAGGAGCTTCCGGTCGGCCTCGATGGACGCCCGCAGCGCCTCGGTGGCCGGCGCGAACCGCGTCGACAGGGACAGCCGCTCGATGAGATCGGCCACCGTCTCGGCGTAGCGCCCCAGCAGCACATGCGCGCCGCGCCGCACCGCGGCCAGCGTGACCTCGGGCGTCACGAAGGGGTTGCCGTCGCGATCCCCGCCCACCCAGCTGCCCGGCCGCACCAGCGGCCCGGTGTCGGGCGCACGGCCGAAGACCTCGAAGAAGGCACGCTCGACGCTCGCCTGCACCCGCCCGCCGGCGTCGAGCAGGCGGTCCTCGAGGTACCACAGCACGGTGCTGACCTCGTCGAGCACCGAGGGCCGGTCGCGCCGCACCTCGCTGGTGAGCCACAGCGTCTCGACCTCGGCCTCGAGCTTGGCGTCGAGGGGCCCGCGCTCGCGCACGTCGTCGCGCGCCAGCAGCAGGTCGGCCACCCGCGCCTGCAGGTTCAGCACCGTGCGCCGCGTGGCCTCGGTGGGGTGCGCGGTGAGCACCGGCCGCACGTCCAGGCGCTGCAGGCCGTGCTCGACGGCGTCGGCGTCGTGGCCGGCGGCGCGCAGCGTCTCGAAGGCCCAGCGCGGCGAGCCGGGCTGCGGCCCGGGATCGGCGTGGGCCCGCCGCCGGCGCACGCGGTGCACCTGCTCGGCGGTGTTGATGAGCACGAAGAAGAGGGTGAAGGCGCGGGCCACCGGGGCCGCGACCTCGAGGGGCAGCGCGTCCACCTCGGTCAGCAGCGCGCGCAGGTCGGGCGCGTCCTGGCCGCGGCGCCGCGCGCGGCAGCGCTGGCGCAGATCCTCGACGGTGCGGAACACGGCCTCACCCTCGAAGCGCGCGCACACGCGGCCGAGGGCCGAGGCCAGCCAGCGGACGTCCTCGCGCAGGGCGGCGTCGGCGTCGCGGGCGGTCGGGGGTGGGAGGAGGGTCTCGGGCGTCGGGAGGTCGTTCGTCGTCTTCATGGGCCGCATCCTGCGCCCCAGAGCGGCGCCAGACAAGGACGCCGCAGAAGCCTCAGCCGTCGCGGGGCTCCACCTTGGGCAGCGGACCGGTGGGCACGGGCCGCAGGTCCGGCAGCCCCTGCACGGCCCCGCGGCGCGTCACCACGGACGCCCCGATGCTGCACGCGAAGCGCAGGTGTTCGACCAGCCGCGCCTCGGGCAGCGCCTCCGGTCGCGCGGACTCGCTCGCCAGCCGATGCAGCAGCCCGGCCATGAAGCCGTCGCCCGCGCCGGTGGTGTCGACGACGTCGACGTCGGGCGCCGGCACGTGGCCGGCGTCCTCGGGCCGCGCCCACAGCGCGCCCTCGGCGCCGAGCGTGACGACGGCCAGCCAGGCGCCGTGGTCGACGAGCGCGCGCGCCGCCTTGACCGGATCGGCCTCGCCGGTCAGCGCCGTCGCCTCGGTGGCGGCGCACTTGACCACGTCGCAGCGGGACAACGCGCGCAGCGTCCGGCTGCGGATGAGCTCCGGCTGACCCCAGTGGCGCGGCGTGCCGCCGGGATCGCAGCACACCAGCCCGCCGGCGTGGTCGATCATCTTGTGGATGGCCGCCACGCCCGCCGGCTGGCGCAGGGACGAGGCGGTGAACAGCACCGCGCCCGCGGCGCGCACCCGGGCCAGATCGAAGTGGTCGGCGCTCAGGCGCTCCGCCGTGTCGCCTCCGCGGTGCAGGAAGCTGCGCTCGCCGTCGGCGTCGAGCGTGATGAAGCAGAGCCCGGTCTGCACGCCCGGCTCGACCCGCACCGCCGTCGTGTCGACGCCGTCGCGATCGAGGGCGCGGCGCACGAAGTGCCCGAACTCGTCGTCGCCGACGACGCTGACCAGCGCCGAGCGGGATCCGAGCCGGGCCAGGCCGATGGCGACGTTGCAGGGGGCGCCGCCGCTGTGCAGCTCGAAGCTCTCGGACTCGCGCAGCCGCCCGCGGTGCAGGGGGACGAAGTCGACGAAGGCCTCGCCGACGACCAAGACGTCTAGCGTACGCATGCCCGCACGATAGCACCGCCGAGCGCGCTGCGGGCGGTCCTTTACAGCAGACCCCGCGCGGACCAACATGCCGGGCGATGTCGTCCCGCCGCGTCCGCCTTCGATCGACCACCGTCCCCGTCGTGCTGGGCGCCGTGTCGACAGCGCTGGCCGTCGTGATGCTGGTCAGCTGGATCCTGTTGGTGGTCAACGACCCCCACTTCAGCACCAACATCGGGCAGAACACGACCGTCCTGGTGCTGGGCATCCTCAGCCTCACGGTGATCCTGGTGGTCCTCGTGCTGTTCAGCGTCGTGCTCGTGCGCGAGATCCTCGAGAGCCGCCGCCAGACGAGCTTCATCGACTCGGTCACCCACGAGCTGCGCAGCCCGCTGGCGTCGCTGAAGCTGTGCCTGCAGACCGCCGAGCGCCCGGACCTGTCCGAGGACCAGCGGCGCCCGCTCTTCGGCATGATGCGCAACGATGTCGACCGTCTGTCGCGCTTCATCGACGACGTGCTGGCCGCCAACCGCCTCACCCACGGCCTGTTGAGCCACGAGGTGTCGGCCTTCGACCTGGCCGCCCTCGCCCACCGCTGCGCGACCCGCGTGGCGGCCCGCCACGAGCTGCCCGAGGACGTGTTCACCCTCGACAGCCCGGCGACGCTGGCCGTGCGCAGCGATCCGACGGTGCTCGAGACCGTGCTCGAGAACCTGCTGGACAACGCGGTGAAGTACTCCGATCCGCCCCCGCGGGTGACCGTGCGCCTGTCGCGCACGCCGGCCGGCGCCGTCCACATCGCCGTCGAAGACGAGGGCATCGGGCTGGCCCCCAAGGACGCCAAGCGCATCTTCGACCGCTTCTACCGGGTCGACAGCGAGGCCGTGCGGGCGCGCCGCGGGACCGGGCTGGGTCTGTTCGTGGTGCTCGCGCTGGTCCGCAGCCTCGGCGGCGGACTGCGCGCCGTATCCGACGGCCTCGGCCGGGGCACCACCGTACACGTCGTGCTGCCCGACGCCAGCGAGGAGACGAACTGAACGATGAGCCCGCCGCGCATCCTCCTGGTCGAAGACGAGCAGAACCTGGCCCGCGCGCTCAAGCTGAACCTGAGCCTCGAGGGCTACGAGGTCGCCCACGCGGCCACCGCGCGCGACGCGGGCCGCCTGATGGTCGATCCCGCCGGCTTCGACGCCATCTTGCTCGACGTGCAGCTGCCCGACGTCGACGGCTTCACCTTCTGCGAGCGGCTGCGCGAGGCCGGCGACTACACGCCGGTGCTCATGCTGACGGCGCGCAACGCGCCCGAGGACCGGGTGGCTGGGCTCGAGGCGGGGGCCGACGACTACCTGCCCAAGCCCTTCGAGCTCGCCGAGCTGTTCGCGCGGGTGAAGTCGCTGCTGCGGCGGGCCCGCTGGTCGCGCGCCGAGGGCGACGACGGGGGCGCGAGCGTGCTGCGCTTCGGCGAGGCGGTGGTCGACTTCGCGGCGCACCGCGTGACGGTCGCCGACGCCGAGGTCACGCTGACCAAGCTGGAGCTGGATCTGCTGCGCTACTTCGCCGAGAACGCCGGCCGGGTGCTCAGCCGCGGCGAGCTGCTCGAGAACGTCTGGCACGTCGACCGCAACGCCAACACGCGGGCGGTGGACAACTTCATCGTGCGGCTGCGGCGCCACCTCGAGCCGGATCCGAAGCGACCGGCGCACATCGTCAGCGTGCGGGGCGCGGGCTACCGCTTCGAACCGTGACGCGAGCCGCGAGGCGAACCCTGGCGCCCCGCCTGGCATCCACCGGCCCATGTCCATCGCCTTCTTCGATCTCGATCGCACCCTCATCGCCCGCAACAGCGGCACGCTGTGGCTGAAGAGCGAGCTGCGGCTGGGCTATGTCGGGCGCCTGCGCGCGGCCCGCGCGGCGACGTGGCTGCTGCGCTACCACCTGGGCTTGGGCGATCTGGGCGACGCGCTGCGCGACGCCATCGCGGGCCTGCGCGACACGGACGAGGCCGCGCTGCGGCGGCGCACCGAGGCCTTCTATCGACGCGAGGTGCGCGGACTGGTGCGGCCGGGCGCGCACGCCGCGCTCGAGGCGGCGCGCGCCGCGGGTGAGCGCTGCGTGCTGCTGACCACCTCGTCGAACTACCTGTCGGCGCCCGTCGCCCGCGACCTGCGGCTGGACGACTACCTCAGCACGACCTTCGAGGTCGACGCGCGCGGCGTCTTCACCGGCGAGCCCCACCTGCCCCTGTGTTACGGCGCCGGCAAGGTGACGCTGGCGCGGGCCTACGCCGACCGGCACGGGGTGGATCTGGCCGACTGCGCCTTCTACAGCGACTCGCTGTCCGACCAGCCGATGCTCGAGGCGGTGGGCCGGCCCGTGGTGGTCAACCCGGATCCACGCCTGCAACGGGTGGCTCGGGCCCGCGGGTGGCCCGTCGAGGACTGGGGCGAGCCCCTCACACCGCGCAGCTGATCGCGGCGGCCGCGGGATCGAGACCGGGGAAGTCGGCGTCCGACCCGCAGCTTCGGCAGGCCGGATCGCGCGCCAGCTTCAGGCGCCGGAAGCGCGCGCCCAGCGCGTCGTAGTGCAGCAGCGTGCCCGCCAGCACCTCGCCGAGGCCGAGCAGGATCTTCAGCGCCTCGACCGCCTGCAGCAGCCCCACGACGCCCGGCAGCACGCCCAACACCCCCGCCTCGGCGCAGCTCGGCGCCAGCGCCGGCGGGGGCGGCGCGGGGAAGGCGCAGCGGTAGCACGGGCCGCCGTGCGGGCCGGCGGGCCAGAAGACGCCGACCTGACCCTCGAAGCGGTGCACCGCGCCGTGCACGTTGGCGACGCCGGCGCGGACGCAGGCGTCGTTGATCGCGTAGCGCGCGGCGAAGTTGTCGGTGCCGTCGACGACCAGATCGTAGGCGCCCACGAGGGCCTCGACGTTCTCCGGCCCCACGCGCGTGGCGTGCGTCTCGAGGGTGACGCCGGGGTTGAGGGCGGCCAGCGTCTGCCGCGCGGAGTCGACCTTGGGCTGGCCCACGCGGTCGTCGCCGTGCAGCACCTGCCGCTGGAGGTTGCCCCGATCGACGACGTCGTGGTCGACGATGCCCAGGGTGCCCACGCCGGCGGCGGCCAGGTACAGCGCGGCCGGCGAGCCCAGGCCGCCGGCGCCCACGATCAGCACGCGCGCGTCGAGCAGCTTCAGCTGCCCCGCCTCGCCCACCTCGGGCAGGTTCAGGTGCCGGGCGTAGCGGGCGCGGGCCTCGGCGTCGAGGGCGCGGGGCACCTCGACCGGGCGCCCGGCGGCCTTCCAGGCGTCGAACCCGCCGGCGAGCGAGGCGACGTCCGTGTAGCCGAGGTCCAGCAGATCCGCGGCCGCGAAGAGGGAGCGCTGGCCGAAGCCGCAGTACAGGACGATGGGCGCGGCGGGGTCCGGCGCGACCTGCTCGATGCGCAGCTCGAGCCAGCCGCGGTCGACGTGGTGGGCCCCCGGGATGCGCCCGCCGGTGACCTCGTCGGCGCTGCGCACGTCGACCACGGTGACCCCCGCGGCCACCGCGTCCGCCGCGCCGGCCACGTCGACTTCGCGGATGCGCGCCCGCAGGGCGGCCAGTCGCGCGTTTTTTCGGCTCATGGCCCTGGGCCTCCGGGTCGAAATGAACGAAGAATACCAGCCACCATCCCTGGGGGGGGACGCCATGAACGTGTTCGACCGCATCGCCGTGTGGGAAGGCAACATCACGACCCTCGAGGTCGACGCGATCGTCAACGCCGCCAACACCAGCCTCTTGGGCGGCGGCGGCGTCGACGGCGCCATCCACCGCGCGGCGGGTCCCGGTCTGTTGGAGGAGTGCGAGGCGCTGGGGGGCTGCGCCACCGGCGACGCCAAGATCACCGGCGGGCACAACCTGAAGGCGCGGCACGTCATCCACGCGGTGGGACCGGTCTGGCAGGGCGGCAAGGCCCACGAGTCCGCGCAGCTCGCGAGCTGCTACCGCCGCAGCCTCGAGATCGCCGCGCAGCACGGGCTGGAGCACGTCGCCTTCCCCGCGATCAGCACCGGGGCGTACGGCTACCCGCTCGAGGAGGCCATCGAGGTGGCGATGGAGTCGGTCGTCGAGTGGCTGACCGAGCACGACATGCCGCGCCGCGTGACGATGGTGACCTTCGACGTCCGCACCACGCGGCTGATGCGCCAGGCGCGCATGGATCTCGCCGACGACCGCGACTGAGCCGGTCACTGGGTGTGATTCAGACCCGTTGGTCCACCGGACGCCCCGCCAAATCGGCCGGGCTATCAGCTTTCAGCGGTCAGCTGTCAGCTCCGCCGCGATGATTGGGACCGTGTGCCCGGAGACTCGCGCGTCGACGCTTGCACCGCGGCTGGCCGCTCAGCACGGCGCCCGGGCCCGGCTGAGAGCTGAAAGCTGATAGCTGACAGCCGGCAGGAGCGACCACCAGCGGCTCGTGAGCAGACCCCGGGCCACATCGCGGGTTGATGCCGTCCGCGGGCCCCGCGATACTCGTCCCACCGTCGCTGCTCTCCCGGCGGGCTCGAGGTTCCCATGCGCGCATTGGTCACCGGCGCCACCGGCTTCATCGGTCATCATCTGGTCCGCCGTCTGGTCGCGATGGGCGACGACGTGCGCTGCCTGGTCCGCCCGACGTCGAAGGTCGACGCGCTGCGCGAGCTGGGCGTGGCGCTGGTCGAAGGCGACGTCACCCGGCCCGACACGCTGGGCGGGGCGGTCTCGGACGTCGAGGTCGTGTACCACCTGGCGGGCGCCATCCGGGCGGCGGGCAACGCGGCCCTGTGGCGCATCAACGAGGGCGGCACCCAGAACGTCGCCGAGGCCTGCGCCGCGTGCGCGGCGCCGCCGGTGCTGCTGGTGGTGTCGTCGGTCGCGGCGTCGGGCCCCTCGGATGGCGAGCGGGCGCGCGTCGAGGCCGATCCGCCCGCGCCGGTGAGCGATTACGGCCGCAGCAAGCTGGCCGGCGAGACCGCGGCGCGGGCGACGGCCGGTCGCGTGCCGACCACCATCGTCCGCCCGCCGGTGGTGTTCGGCGAGGGGGATCGCGAGACGCTCGACCTGTTCCGCATGGCGGCCAAGGGATGGCAGGTGGTGCCCGGCGCGGGCAACGACCGCGTGACGCTGTGCCACGCGGCGGATCTGGCGCAGGTGCTGGTACGCGCCGCCGAGATGGGCGAGCGGCTGGGCCCCGACACGCCGGGGCACGGCGTCTACTTCGCGGGCGACGACGACGCGCCCACCTTCAGCGAGCTGGGGCGCCTTTTGGCCGCCGCCTGCGGGCAGAAGAAGGTGCGCGTCATCCCGACGCCGATGGCGCTGACCTGGGGCGTCGCGGCGCTGGCCGAGCTGGCCGCCCGCGTGCGCGGCACCCCGACGCTGCTGGGGCTGGACAAGGCGCGGGAGGCCGCCGCCGGCGCCTGGTACGTCAGCAGCGAGAAGGCGCGCGCCCAGCTCGACCTGAAGCTGGGCGTCCCCCTCGAGGGGCGCCTGAAGCAGACGGCCGATTGGTATCGCGAAGAGGGCTGGATCTAGAAGCCCGTCGTCCGGCCCTCGCGGCGGCGGCGGCGCATCAGCCGGATGGCGGCGAACACCAGCAGCCAGGGCACCAGGTTGATCAGCCGCAGGGCCACCGGGCTGCGTCGCTTCCGATCCCCGCTGCCCGCGATGGCGTCGCCCTCGCAGCCGCCGCTGTCGCAGCCGGCGCTGCTGTCACCGGTGTCGAGATCGTCGCCCTCGCAGCCGCTGCTGCCGCTCTCGCTGTCGCTCTCCCAGTCGTCGCCGTCGCAGCCGCCGCCGCTGTCGTCGCCCCAGGTGCTGTCGTCGGTCTCCCAGTCGTCGTCGTCGTCCCAGCCGTCGTCGCAGCCGCCGGACGCCACGGCGTGGCCGCCCCCGCTGTAGCCGCCGCCGGAGGCCTCCTCGTCGGCGCCGTCCCGGGGTGGATCGATCGCCAGCACCACCGCGTCGAAGCGCCGCCACAGCGTGTCGTCCTGGCGATCGGCGACGTCGACGTCGAGCACCGCCCGCCAGCGACCGTCGTAGCCCGTCTCGACGCGCAGGGTGCCGCGCGGCAGGCGGTCGGCGACGAACACGGTCTCGCCATCGGGGCCGTACTCCCGGTAGCGCAGGTCGACCCGCGCGTCGGGCAGGTGCACGGTGCCGGTCCAGGCGTCGAAGGCCAGGGCCAACACGCCGTCGCCGGGCGCGCCGGGCAGCGACAGCGTGTAGAGCAGATCGACCCGCCCGCGGGCCTCGTCGACCGTGCCGACGACCTCGCCGCCCAGGCCGCGCTCGGCCAGGATGTCCTTGCCCTCGCCTTCGATCCACCGGCCGCTGGCCGGCCCGCTGCCGGTCCAGGCCAGGCCGGGCGTCGCCAGCAGGGCCAGCAGCAGGTGGGTGAGAATCTTCATCGTCGTCCCCTCTCGTCCCCCGACGCGCGCCGGCCCGATCTCAGAAGTGGAAGGTGGTGGTGATGGCGAGGCCCGCGCGGCCGAAGCCGCCCTCGTCCTCGTCGCCGAGGCCGGCGGTCAGCCCCGCCAGGCGCAGGTCGTCGGCGTCGGGGTAGAAGGCCGCCTCGCCCTCGAGGCCCAGGGACAGGGTGTCGCTCAGCCGGTACTGCAGGCCGGCCTGCGTCTGCACGGTGAACACCTCGCCCTCGAGCTTCAGCGGGCGGTACCCCGTGCGGCGCACGATGGCCTCGTCGTAGGTCTCGCCGAAGGACACCTCGACCATCAGGCGCAAGCGCTGGGTGAAGGGCAGGTACATGCGCCCGCCGATGCCCCAGTTGATCTGGTCCCGCTCGACGTGTGCGTTGCCCGAGGACGGGGGCCCGGTGAAGTCGTAGCCGGACTTCCCGAGGTGGCCGACGAGGTAGTAGGCGGGGGCGAAGCCGGGGATGCGGCCACCGACGCCGAAGGTGCCGCCCCAGGCGACGCCGGCGTCGGTGTCGGCGTCGACCCCGAGCGGCGCGGTGACGCCGCCTTGGGCTTCGATCAGGAAGTGGTTCTGGGCCGCGGCGGGCGCGGCGAAGGCGAGCAGAGCGAGGGCGGGGGTCAGCAGGAGCGCGCGCATGGGAAACCTCCGAAGTGTCAGTCGGGGCGACCCTTCTGCAGCCTGCGTTCCAGGCCGCGGAGCCCCGTGGTTCGGTGGCCCGACGCCCCGCCCGGGCGCGCTGTTCACGGCGCGGTGTGCCGCGAGGGCACGCCCCCGCGGTACACCGCTGTTTCCGCGCGCGCCGGAGTCTGGTAAACGGTGCGCGGCGCCGGGCCCGCCGGACGCTGCGGGCGCGCCGCACCGGGCGTCCGCCCGACCGTCCCGACACGAGGCAAATGGGTTCGCTCGCACCGGCACTGAAGGTGGCCATCGACGCCGCGCGTGACGCGGGCGCGTTGCTGCGCCGCGAGTTTCATCGCCCGACCGGGCCGCGCGGCGCGGACGGCCACGCGCCGGTGGACGCCGAGGTCGAGGCGATGCTGTACGAGCGCCTCACCGCGGCCTTCCCCGACTTCGGCCTGCGCGCCGAGGAGCACCCGGCTCGGAACCGCCTGCCGGCCACACCGGACGGCCCCTGGTGGCTCATCGATCCGAACGACGGCACCGCCGCCTTCCAGCGCGGCCACCGCGGCGCCTCGGTGTCGATCGGGCTCATCCGGGGCGGCCGCCCGGTGCTGGGCGTGGTGTTCGCGTACGCGGCGCCCGACGACCGGGGCGACCTGCTGGCCTGGGCCGAGGGCTGCGGGCCGATCACCCGCAACGGCGAGCCCCTGCCCGCGCGCGCCTGGCCCGAGGCCCTCGGCCGCGACCACGTCGTGCTGGTTTCGAACGGCGCGGACGGGCGGCCCCTGCCCCACGCGCTGGCCGTGGCGCCCGCGCGCTACCGCCCCGCCCCCGGCATCGCCTACCGCCTCGCGCTGGTCGCGGCCGGCGAGGCCGTCGCGGCGGTGTCGCTCAACGGGCCCCGCCCCTTCGACCTCGCCGCCGGGCACGCGCTGGTGCGCGGCGCGGGCGGCTGTGTGATCGACGAGCGCGGCCGCGCGGTGACCTATGATCCGGCCACGCCGCGCGCGGTCGGCTTCTGCTTCGGCGGCGGCGCCGCGGTGTGCGAGGCCCTGCGCCCACGCGACTGGGACACGGTGCTGCGCACGCCCTTCCGCGAGCGCGAGACGCTCGACCTCATCCGCCCCTTGCCGGGGCAGCTCGTCAGCGACGCGGACTTTCTGTCGCGGGGCCACGGCTGCTGGCTGGGTCAGCTGGTGGGCGACGCGCTCGGCAGCCAGGTCGAGTTCCGCGGTCCGGACAGCATCGCGCGCCAGTGGCCCGACGGCGTGCGCGCCCTGCACGACGGGGGCACCCACGACACGCTCGCCGGGCAGCCGACCGACGACTCGGAGCTGGCGATGGCGCTCGCCCGCGCGCTGATCGACCAGCGCAGGTACGACGAGGACGCCGTCGCCCGCGCCTATCACTGGTGGTACCGCTCACGGCCCTTCGACATGGGGCGCACCACCAGCACGGCGCTCTCCGCGGCCGTCGGGCAGCACCCGGCCCGCGAGGCCCGCGCGGCCGCCAGCCGCAGCAGCCAGGCCAACGGCGCGCTCATGCGGGTCAGCCCGCTGTGCCTGGTGGGCCACGCCTGGCGCGAGGAGGTGTTGCTCGAGGCGGTGCGCGCCGACGCCCGGCTGACCCACCCGCACCCGGTGTGCCAGGACGCCAACGCGGCCTTCGCGCTGGCGGTGGCCTTCGCGCTGCGCGAGGGCGCGGGGCCGCGGGTCGTCTACAACCACACGCTGGCGGGCGCGCGCGCCCTGGGGCTCGAGGCCGCGGTGCTCGGCGCGCTCGAGGCCGCCGCCGACGGTCCGCCCGCGGACTTCACGCGGCAGGAGGGTTGGGTCCTGCTGGCGCTGCAGAACGCCTTCTGGCAGCTGCACGCGGCGCCCGACTTCGAGGCCGCGCTCGTCGACACCGTCGGGCGCGGCGGGGACACCGACACCAACGCCTGCATCGCGGGCGCGCTGCTCGGCGCCGTCCACGGCCGCGACGCCATCCCCGTCGCCTGGCGCCAGGCGGTGCTGACCTGTCGGCCCATCGCCGGCCTCGAGGGCGTGCGCCGGCCCCGCCCGCCCGGCCTGTGGCCGGTGGACGCGCTGACCACGGCGGAGCGGCTGCTGGCCCTCGGCCACGGGCCGCGGGCCGTCACCGGGCCCTTCCCCAAGCTCCTGCGCCCCCGATGAGCCACCCCCGCGACCGCTTCCTGACCGTCTACGGGCGCAAGCCGGTGCTCGAGGCCCTCGAGCAGGCCGACGTGCAGGTCGAGAAGGTGCTGCTGGCGCACAACGCGCGCGGCGGCATGGTGCCCGACATCGAGCGCGCCGCGAAGCGCCGGGGCGTGCCGCTGACCCGCGTGTCGCCGGAGCAGGTGACGCGCGTGTCGCGCAACCAGCGTCAGGATCAGGGCGCGGTGGCCGACGTCGTGGCGCCACGCATGGCCGCGCTGCAGGACGCGCTGGACGCGCTGCCGCCGCGCGCCCCGGCCGCCGCCCTGCTGCTCGACGGCGTCACGACGCCGGGCAACGTCGGCCTGCTGCTCCGCGCGGGCGCCGCGGCCGGGCTGGACGGCATCGTCGTGCCCCGGGCCGGGTGCCCGGAGGTCGGGCCGCTGGTGATCAAGGCGTCGGCCGGCGTCGCGTTCAAGGCGCCCATCTGGCGCGCGGCCAGCGCCGCCGAGGCCGCCGCCGCGCTGGTGGCGGCGGGCTTCACGCTGTGCGGGCTGGCCGCCGACGGCGAGGCGGACCTGTTCGAGGCCCCCCTGCCCCACCGCGTGGCCTTCGTGCTCGGCAACGAGACGGCCGGCGTCGGCGCGGCCGTGGCGCCCCACGTCGCGCGCTGGGTGCGCATCCCCATGGCGCCGGGCATCGAGTCGCTCAACGTGGCGGTCGCCGGCGCGGTGGTCGCCTTCGATGTCGCGCGCCGGCGCGGCATCAGGCCGGCGGGCTGAAGACCGCGCCCGCCGGCGCGTGATCGCTGGGCCGCTGCCCCTTGCGCTCGTCACGATCGATGAACACCTCGGCCACGCGCTCGGCCAGCGGCTTCGTCGCGTACACCATGTCGATGCGCATGCCGTTGTTCTTGGCGAACCCGAGCTGCCGGTAGTCCCACCACGAGTAGAACCCAGGCTGGTCGTTCTTCAGCCGGAAGGTGTCGACGAGGCCCCAGTCGAGCACCGCCTGCAGGGCCGCGCGCGCCTCGGCGTTGCACAGCACGGTGTCCTTCCACTCGTCGACCCGGTCGATGTCGCGATCATCGGGGGCCACGTTGAAGTCGCCGCACAGCACCAGCGGCTGGGTCGGATCGCAGTGCGTGTCGAGCCAGCGGCGCAGGCGGGCGTACCAGGCGAGCTTGTAGGTCCACTTGTCGCTGCCCATGTCGCCGCCGTTGGGCACGTACACGCACACGACGCGCACGCCGCGCACGGTGCCGGCGATCAGGCGCGACTGAGGATCGTCGACCCCGTCGTCCATGCCGCGCACGACGTCGGTGATCGGCGTCTTCGCGACGATGGCGACCCCGTTGTAGGTCTTCTGCCCGAAGGTGGCGACGTAGTAGTCGAGCTCCTCCTCGACCTCGAGCGGGAACTCCTCGTCGGGCACCTTCAGCTCCTGCAGGCACAGGACGTCGGGCGCGTGGCGGTCGAGCCAGTTGAGCAGCCGGTCGTGGCGCGCCCGCACCGAGTTCACGTTCCAGGTGACGATCTTCATGGTGTCTCTCCTCCGCCGGCGGCGCGCCCGCGGTACCAGTGCCGCACGACCTCGACCGCGGGCTTGCCCCGCGGGCTGTAGCCCCGGTCGCCCGCGCCGCCGAACCCGAACCAGTTCCAGACGTACAACCCCGCCAACCGCGGCTGCGCCTGCCAGACGCGGTACAGGGCGCGATAGCAGCGAAGCTGCAGGTCGAGGTCCGCGCGCGCGCCCTCGCGGTGATCCCAGGGGCGCGCCGCCCCGTGCTCGGTGGACGGGTAGCCCACCTCGGTGAAGACGAAGCGCAGGTCGCGCGCGTCGGCCCAGCGCACCAGCGCGTCGGCCCAGGACGCCCAGCCCGCCACCAGCGCGGCCTCGTCCGGATCGGGCGCCGGGCTCAGCTCGTGGTAGGCGGTCAGGCCGACCACGTCGACGGCGTCCCAGAAGGGCACGTGGGCGTAGTGATCCCAGTTGGCGGAGTAGGTCAGCTGGCCGCGGAAGGCGGCGCGGACGTCGGCGATGAGGGCGCGCCAGCGCGCGGCGTCGGCCTCGAGGCTCAACAGCTCGCTGCCCACGGCGAACAGGCCGACGCCGCCCGATCGCTCGGCCAGGCGGGCGTAGTGCAGCACGAAGTCGCGGTAGCGCGCCCACCACGCCTCGAGATCCGTGGGCGCCAGCGTGCCGCGCCAGACGCCGATGGCGCGCTGCTCGATGTGGACGATGGGCATGAGGAACACGCGCAGGTCGCGCTGGCGCGCCGCGCCGATGACCCAGGCGAGCAGGGTGTCCTGGGGCGTCAGCGCCGGCCAGGGCCGGAGGTCGACGTCGTGGATGGTCTGCTGGCCCCAGCGCACCACGAGCTGGACGTCGGTGACGCCCGCCTCGGCCATCTCGTCCAGCATGGTGGCGTAGATGCGCCGCTGGACGGCCGGATCGGGGTCACTGACGAAGAGGCCCAGGGACGCGCCGCGACGGAAGTCGGCGCCGCGCGCCCGCGGGGCGTCGAGCCCGCTCAGCGCGACCGAGGCGTCCGCGGCGCGCGGCGCGCGGCTCGAGCGGCAGCCACCCAGCGCCACCGTCAGCAGGGCCCCGACCAGGGCCAGCGCGCGGGCGGCGCGCGTCACGACCCCAGCCGCTCGGCGATGGCGCGGGCGTTGATGACGCCCTTGTAGACGTACAGCTCGCCGGGCAGCGCGTCGTCGAGCACCGCCTCGCTGACCCGCAGGCGCTTGCTGACCGCGAAGATGATGCGCTCGCTCAGGCCCGCCTGCACCAGCTCGACGCGGCGCCACACCGCGTCGCGGCTCCAGAAGCCCATCACCTCGAGGTAGGCGCGGTCGTCGCGCTCGGTGTGGCTGAACACCAGGTCGGGGATGCAGACACCGACGCCGGGCAGGGTGAGCACGCGGGTCGAGCGGCGCACGCGCCAGGGGGTGTCGAGCGCCTTGAAGCGCTCGACCAGCAGCGCGACGTCGTCGGCCAGCGGCGCGGCCTCGAGGGCCTCGGCGGCGTCCCCGCCCCCGGCGTGCTCGAAGACCAGCGGCGTGCGATCCTTGCCCCAGCGCACCTCGGCGCGCAGCGCGTAGCGGGCCGCGCCCTCGAGCGCCGGCAGCACCTGCGCCAGCTGCAGCCCGTACTTGGTCGACGCCTGGAACAGGGCGAAGGGCCCCTCGAGCTCGATGCGGTAGGTGCCGGCCTCGGTCGCCTCGATGCGGAACAGCAGCCGCAAGAACTTCAGCTTCTGGAAGAAGGTGCGCGCGGCCCCGGCGTCGGCGAAGTCGGCCTCGACGGTCACCTGCACGGCGCGCAGCAGCACCGCCTGGGCCTGCCCGCGGTCGTAGGCGTCGACCAGGCGCTCGGGCGTGATGGGCTTGTGCTCCACGAGGCGGTGCGCCGACTTGAGATCGGCGTACAGCCCGGCTTCGAGGGCCTCGGGCGTCAGATCCAGCGTCGGCGCGACCGCGGCGAGCACGGCGTCACGGTCGAATGCGTCGTCCGGGCCGAGCAGACGTCGGGTCGCGGCGGCGGCCGCGAAGACGGCCGCGCGCGCCGTGGGCGGATCCACGCCCTCCCGCACCTCGAAGGTGCATCGGTCGATCAGCAGCTTGCGCAGCCCCTCCGCGACGCGCCGGTCGGCCGCGCTGACCTCGACGGCCCCGAAGCCCTCCTCGAGATCCTCGCGGGATCCGCCCACCGCTCCGTCGAGCACGGCGCACAGCCCCTCGGCGATGCTCAGCGCGCGCGCCCGCTGCCGCCCGTCCAGCGGCCGCACCTGCAGCGTCTGGCCCTTGCGCCGTACGCGCACCAGATCAGCGGTAAGCATCGTGCTCCCGCCGCCGCTCGCTGGTGAACGTCTCGGCCGTGCCCGCGGCGACCAGCTCGTAGAGCACCGCTTGCTTGTCCCCCGCCTTGCGCAGGATGCGCCCCAGGCGCTGGACGTGCTCGCGCACGGAGCCGCTGCCCGAGATCACGATGGCCACGTTGGCGTCCGGCACGTCGACGCCCTCGTTGAGCACCTTCGAGGTGGCCAGCGCGCCGAAGGTGCCGTCGGCGAAGCCCTCGAGCAGCGCGCTGCGCTCGCTCGGCTTGGTCTGGTGCGTGATGACCGGCACCAGGAAGCGGCGCGACACCTCGTAGGCGGTGCTGTTGTTCTGGGTGAAGACGATGGCGCGATCGGCGCGGTGCTGGTGCAGCAGGTGCTCGACGAAGTTCAGCTTCGAGGGCGCCGCGAAGGCCAGGCGCCGCTGCGCCAGATAGGCCTGCATCGCGCGCCGCCCCTCCTCGCTGCGCGACGAGCGCACGACGAACTGCGCCCAGCCGTCCTTCTGGCTCATGCGGATGCCCTGGCTGCGCACGAAGTCCCGGTAGATGGCGCGCTCGTGCTCGTAGGCCGCCCGCTCCTCCTCGGTCAGATCCACCCAGACCGTCTCGGTGCGGTACTCGGCCAGGTAGTCCCCGGCCAGCTGCCCCACGTCGCGGCGGTAGACCAGCGGGCCGACGAGGTGCTCGAGCTCGACGTGGCGCCCGTCGGCGCGCTCCGGCGTGGCGCTCAGCCCCAGGCGATAGGGCGCCAGGCAGGACTTCGCGGCCAACGCGTAGGCCTCGCCGGGCAGGTGGTGCACCTCGTCGAACACCACCAGGCCGAAGCGCGCGCCGAGGTGCTCCATGTGGATGTAAGCCGAGTCATAGGTGGTGACCGTCAGATCCTCCACCCGGTAGTCGCCGCCGCCGATGATGCCCACCGGCAGGTCGAAGGCGGCGCGCAGGCCGTCGTACCACTGGCGCACGAGGTCGAGCGTCGGCACCACGACCAGCGTGCTGCGCTTCACCGCGTCGATGGCCAGCTGGGCGACGTAGCTCTTGCCGGCGCCGGTGGGCAGGGCCACGACGCCGCGCCCCCGGTGGGCGCGCCAGGCGGCGAGGGCCTCGGTCTGATAGGGCCGCGGCTCGCGGCGCGCGCGCAGGCCGTGGGGCAGATCGGCGTACGCGCGCGCCTGATCCTCGTAGGGCAGCTTGCGCGAGAAGAAGGCCATCACCACCTCGGCGTAAGCCGACGCGGGCGCGCGGTGACAGGCCGATCGATCATCCCAGCGGCAGGCCTCGGGCAGCAAGGCCGGGTCGGCGACGTCGCGCACCTCGAGGGTGCCGGCATGGAAGCGCAGGACAGCCATCGGCGGCGGTTCTACCGCATCGAGGGGGCGCCGCGACACCCCCGGCGGACAACCTCGGCTGGCAAACCCGGATCGATTTCGCCATCATGGCGCCCTCGTACGTTCAGCGGGAGCCCGATCCATCCGCCGCGCCCTGACCGCGACCGTCGCCGTGCTCGTGCTCGCTGGGGCCGCGCCCGCCACGGCCACCACGCCGGACCGCCTGTTTCAACCGGCGGGCGCCTGGTCGACGGCGGCGCGAGCCGCCACGTACCTGGCGCGCGCGTGGCCGGTGTCGCTCGAGGATCCCTGGCTCGACTTCCTGCACCCGGCCACGGCGGTGGGCGAGGCCAAAGACGGCCGCCTGCTGTACCCGGTGCCGATGACGCCCAGCCCGGGCATCTATCTGCGCAACCCGAACGAGTCGTGGACCACCAGCGAGGTCATCGTCGCCCTGCGCGCCGCCGCCCAGCGCGTGCGGGAGGATCTGCCGGGGGGCTTCGACCTGGTGCTCGGCGACTTCTCGCTGCGCAAGGGTGGCCGCTTCCCGCCGCACAGCACGCACCAGAACGGCCTCGACGTCGACCTGCGGTACTACCAGACGGGCATCGAGCCGGGTGACTACCGCTACCACTTCATCAGCGAGGCCAACTTCGACACGCCGCGGGTGTGGGCCCTGCTGACGGCGCTGATCGAGATGGACGCGCTCGATCGTGCCTTCATGGACGTCCGGCACCAGCGCCGCCTGTACCGCTACGCCACCGGCGAGCTCGGGCTGAACCCGGACGACCTGCGCCCCGTGCTGTCCTACCCCCACGGGCGCGCCCGCAAGGACGCCTTGGTGGTGCACGTGCGCGGCCACCACAACCACCTGCACCTGCGCTTCCGCGCGCCGCTCGCGCGGCTGATGGGCAGCTTCTACTCGCAGGACGACGCGCTGGTGGTGCAGCGGGCCCAGGATCTCGACGAGTTCGAGCGCTTCGAGCACGTCGTGCGCCGGGGCGACACCCTCGGCGCCATCGCCGCGCAGCACGACGTCGACCTCGACGACCTGCGCCGCTGGAACCGTCTGGGCAAGCGCTCGGTGCTGCGGCCGGGCAAGGTGCTGGTGGTGCGGCGAGAGACGCAGGACCGCGTCTCCCGCATCCCCTGAGGCGGCGCCCCCGCCGATCAGAACAGCAGCGGACCGAAGGCGACGATCACCAACGCGGTCGCCATCACGCTGACCGGCAGCAGGATGCGCTCGTGGCGGTGCCAGAACGAGCCCTGCTCCGCGAAGGCCAGCCGCGCCTCCTCTTCGCCCACCACCTGCCGCGTCAGCAGGTGGTTGAGGGCGACGGGCGGCGTCAGGTAGCCCAGCTCGAACGCCACCAGCACCACCATCCAGAAGTGCACGGGATCGATGCCGTTGCGGTAAGCCACCTCGGCGATGGTCGCCGAGACCAGGATGACCGCGCCGTAGGGATCCATGATCATGCCGACGATGACCAGCACGACCACCAGCAAGCCCATGGTGGTCCACACCGACGCGAACTGCTGCGGGAAGTAGGCCATCAGATCGGCGCGCTCGATGACACCACCGAGGCAGATCGACAGCCCCATCAGGAAGAGCAGCGCGCCGATGTGGTGGCTGGTCTCGGTCGTCGCCTGCTGGACGCTGACGTTGAAGCCGACGACCGCGTCCCCCTCCGACGCGCGCTTGCGGGCCAGGCGGCGGTCGTAGATCAACACCGCCAGGAGCAACACCGGCAGCACGACCGGGGCGTAGTTCTCGTCGACCGTCGCGCCGAGGCCGAAGGCGTAGAAGGCCAGCACGGCCCCCGCCACCAGCGCATAGGGGATCAGCGGCCGCACCGCCGCCACCGTGCCCGGCAGGGCGACGCTGGGCGGCGCCAGCTTGATCTTGTTCTGGCGGTTGAGCAGCGAGGCGACCAGGAACAGCACCGCCGTCAGCAGGAACACCTTCAGGCCCCAGCCGTAGAGCTGATCGGTCGTCACCTGCTTGTTCAGCGAGGCCACGATCACCACCAGCAGGCAGGGGCTGAGCACCACGCCCAGGCTGCCCGACATGGCGGTGGCGGCCAAGGCGAGCTGCCGCCGCGCGCCGGCCTGGCGGAGCTCGTCGTAGATGACCGCGCCGACCGCGATGACGAAGATGCCCGAGGCGCCGCTGTAGGCGGTCGGGATGGCCGCGCCCACCACCATCACGAAGGCCAGGAGCTCCGGCGGCAGCTTCCACGGGCGCACCAGATCGACGCTCAGCTCGGCCAGCAGCGTGCGCTTCAGCAGCATGCCGATCCACACGTACAGCCCCACCTGCAGGTAGAGGCGCGCGAACTCGGTCAGCTTGGTCAGGTAGATCGAGAGGCCCGCCGGGTGGCCCTCGCTGAACAGGAAGTACAGCCCCGAGATGATGCCCATCGTGCAGTACAGCGGCACGGCGAAGAGCGCCTGGGCCGGGCTGCCGCCCGGCGTCGCGTCCGCGGGTGGGCGCACCAGGTGGTAAGCGTTCAGCGCCGCCATCAGCAGGGCGCCCACGATCCAGATGGTGAACAGCTCCGGGTGGGGGTTGGCCACCCCCGAGGCCTCGTCGATCCCGCGGTGGGCCCACACCGAGTGGGCCAAGAGCAGGTGGGTCAAGAGCTGCGCGCCCTCGGCGGCGACGTGATCCATGCGGGTCTGCGCGGGCCGCAGCGCGATGTGGCCGCGCACCGCGGTCGCCGTCGCCCCACACACCAACAGCAGCAGCAGCAGCAGGTGGCGCTGGTAGGCCAGCCCCAGATCGCGCACGTCCTCGACGAAGGCCTCCACCGCCCGGAAGCGCAGCACCGCCGGCGTCCGGCGCTCGACCATGCTGGCGTAGTCGGCGTGGCGCTGCTCGCAGCGCGCCTTGGCGGCCGCCATCGCCTGCGCGGCGGCGGCGGCGGGATCCGGCTTCGCGGCGCCGTCGCCGTCGTCGAGCAGCGCGTCGAGGTCGTCCCCGCCCTTGGGGGGCGCCGCGTCGCCGTCGTCGAGCAGCGCGTCGAGGTCGTCGCCCTGCGCCGGGGGGGCGGCCTCGTCGTCCTCGAGCAGGGCGTCGAGGTCATCCCCCACCGGGGCGGCGGATCCGCCGGCCCCGTCGCCGTCCTCGAGGAGCGCGTCGAGATCGTCGCCCCCGGCGGCGGCCGCGGCCGGGGCCGTCTGCACCGCGTAGTCGGCGGGGTCGCAGTCCGGCGCCACCGGCTCGAGCCGGAGCTCCCGGTTGTAGCCCGGGAACCAGCGCTCGCCGAGCGTCGAGAGCTGGCTGTACACCAGCACCGCGCTGCTGTTGGCGATCACCGCCAGCAGCAGCAACAGCGCGGGCGTGGTGGAGACGAGGAGCCTGACGCGGCTGACCGGACCGTCATGGGACAAGGGCGCGCTACTCCTGCTTCAGCGCGCACTCCGCGCGCGTCGCGTCTGCCTGGCAGCGCGCCTTGCGCATCAGCTTCAGAGCCGTCGGGTGGTAGATGCGGCCGTGGCCGTCGCGCAGCTCGACGCGCACCTTCAGGAACATCTCGTCGTAGCGCACCTTGTCGTCGGCGGGGATGTCCTTCCAGGCCTTCCCGGGGATCTTCTTCTCGGCCTGGTGCACCATCTTCATCGCCTGGTCGAACTTCGACGCGGCGAAGGCCCGCGAGCTCTCACCGAAGCCCTCGGGGAAGTCCTTGGAGCGGATCAGCAGTTGGAGCGTCATCTGCGCGAGGGGGTAGCGGATCACCGCCCCCTTCTCGCCGACGCCCTTGTACAGCTCGAGCGCCTGGTAGGCGGTCGCCGGCGCGTAGGCCACCTCGACGCTGCCGTTGTTGAACATGCCGCCGAAGGTGCTGACGTCGGCGGGCACGAGCGAGGCGCCCACCTTCTTCACCATCACCTTGGCGGCCTCGTCGAAGTCGAGCGTCGCCAGCTTCTTGCCCGCGAGCTCCTCGACGGTGTCGATGGCGCCGTCGCGCACCAGCATGTAGACCGCACCGCCGGGGAAGATGGCGGCGCTCTCGTAGTCGCCCGCGACCATCAGCTTGGCGGCGCCCTTCTTCGACAGCGACAGCACCACCTTGCGCAGCAGCTTGTAGTCGGGCAGCGCGCCCATCGCCTCGAGCGTGCCGGCGAACTTGTGGAACGAGCGGCCGCGGGTCCCGGTCATCAGCACCGCGTGGCACTTGGCCGCCTTGAAGTCCTCGGCGGCCGTCTTCTCGTCGGTGTAGGGCTTCATCTCGAAGTCGACGCCCCACTTCAGGGCCTCGGTCCGGTAGTCCTTCATCAGGTTGAAGACGTCGCCGTTGGCGCCGCTGGGGTCGTAGACGCACAGGGTGCGCTGCATCGTGTCGGCGGCCACGGCGGGCGCGGCGGCCCCCACCAGGGCGGCGAAACACAGGACGGGAAACAGACGCTTGCTCACCACTCTCACTCCTCGGTCGCGTTCGGCGACGCCGAACCGTCGGCCCCCGCTGCGGGGGCGGCCTGCGCCGGCGCGTCCTCTTCGAGGCCCTCGAGCAGGTCGTCCCCGCCCTCGGGCGCCGGCGACGCGTCGTCCCAGAAGGTGCCCAACGCGCTGACCGGCGTCCGGTGCCCGGTGGCCTCGGTCCACAGTCGGTCCGAGAGCACCTGCACCTGCACGGTGGCGTTGTGGTCGAGCAGCGAGAAGCGCCCGCGAGCCGGCGCCTCCTCGATCGCCGCCGCGTAGGCCTTGATGACCGCTCGCACCTGATCGGACCGACCCGCCGCCGCGGCCGCCTGGGCCTCGACGGCCAGGGCGACGCGAACGCCGGCTTTCACACCCAGCGCCGAGGCCTCGGCCAGCCGCGCCCAGGGATCGACCCCCTCGGGGCCGGCGCCGGGGATGCTGGTCCAGACCGCCGCGCTGACGGCGCGCGGGACGCCCCACCACTTCTCGTTGTTCAAGCACTGCACGCCCCGCGCGGCCTGGCGCGGCACGTCGAGGGGCACGCCCGCCAACCCGTTGGCGCCGCGGTCGTGCTGCGTCGCCTGCACGCCGGCCAACATGCCCAACAGCCAGATGAGCTCGTCGCTCTCGTCCTCGAGCTCGGGGCACTTCTCGCTCGGCACGCCGTACTCGGCGACCAGGTACTTCCAGGCGCGGTAGAAGCGCCGGGCCGCCACCGCGTTGGCCCGCTTCTCGGCGATGCGCGCGTCCTGCGCCCCGGCCGCGTCTCCGGCGTGCAAGGCGCGCAGGGAGCGGAGCTCGGCCTCCCAGGCGTCGATCTGCGCGCAGGCGCCGGCCGTCACCAGCGTCGACACGGCGGCCTTGTTGGGCGCGTCGGTCACCCGCTCGAAGCTCATCAGATAGCTGCCCATCGAGACGCCGGTCTCACAGGCCATGCCCAGATCGTCCGAGGCCAACAGGAAGGGGGTCAGCTCCTCGACCGTGTAGTCCGACATCATGTCGCCGGTCATGGCTTTGAGGGAGCAGCCCGTAGCGAGCGCGCCGAGCAGCGCGACGCCTGCCAGCGGGAGGCGGATCCGGCTCATGGTGCAATCCTGTCGACGGGTTCGGGGCAAACTATCCAATGGCCCGCGGCGGTGCAATAGCCGCCGCCGACGGGGGTTCGCTCCGCATCTGCTGGGTGACACCGCGGCGGCGCCGGCGTATGGTCGAGGCCGCGGCGCACCGGGGAGATGACCATGACCGAACGGGGCCTGCTCCTGGGCGACGACGGTGATCGCCTCACGCGGGCGGCCGCCGCGCTCGAGGCCGCCGGGGATCTCGACTGGTCGGTGGCCCACACCGGCCAGCTGGCCCAGCGGGCGGTCGACGCAGGCGGGCTCGCGGCCGTCGTGGTGGTCGAGCCGGCCACCTTCACCGACGCCGCGGCCGCGCGCTCGGCGATCGTCACCCGCGGCGATCCTTGCCCCGTGGTGGTGCTCGACTTCGCCGCCGACGTCGATCGCGCCGTGCGGGCCCTGCGCGCGGGCGTCGCCGACTATGTGCGGGGTGACGCGCTGGATCGCCTGCCCGGCGCCGTGCGCGAGGCGCTGGCCTCGCACCGCGACGACGCCAACGAGGCCCGGCGCCTCGAGACCCTCGGGCGCCTCGTCGACGGCGTCGCCCACGACACGAACAACGCGCTGTCGGTCATCCTGGCGCACAGCAGCCTGCTGCTGACCGAGGTCAACGATCGCCACCCCTTCGCCGAGGGCCTCGACGAGATCCTCGGCGCGGCCCGCCGCACCGCCATCCTCACCCGCCGCCTGCACGCGGTGGCCCGGCGCCGCACGGGCTTGCGCGAGCACGTCGACCTGCACCGCGTCCTCGACGAGCTGGCGCCGGTGGTGCGCCGGGTGCTGCCGAGCGACGTCGAGCTGGTGCTGGATCTGCCGGGCGCCGGCCCCATCGTCGCGGCCGATCGAGCGGACGCCGAGCACCTGATCCTGGTGGCGCTGCTCAACGCGCGCGACGCGTCGGTGTACCCCGGCGAGGTGCGGGTGCGGACCGGGGCGGTCACGCTGGACGCGGACGGCGCGCGCCCCCACGGCCTGCCCCCTGGGCGGTACGTCCGGCTGGAGTGTCGCCGCACGGCGGACCGCCCGGTCGACGGCCCGGCCGACCGGGGCCCGAGCACGGCCGTGCTCGGGCTGGGCACAGCGGTCGCCCTCACCCGCGCCCTCGACGGCGCGTTCGTCATCGAGCGGGATCACGACACGGTGGCGCTGTGCGCGCTGCTGCCGGCGCAGGATCCGCGCCCCTCGACGACGCCCACACCCGCCGAAGACACCGGCGCGTCGGTGCTGCTGGTCGAGGACGATCCGCACGTGCGCACGGTGACCGCCACGGTCCTGCGCCGCGCGGGCTATCGCGTCGTCGCGTCGGCGACGCCGGGCCAGGCCCTGCTCATCGCCGAGCAGCGGCCGGCCCTCGACCTGCTGCTCGCCGACCTCGTGCTGCCCCGCCTGGACGGCACGGCCCTCGCCGAGCGCGTCCGGGCGACCCACCCCACCCTGCGCGTGCTGTTCATGTCGGGCCACGGCCCGCGCAACACCCAGGGCGCGCCCTACCTGCCCAAGCCCTTCACCGCCGACGACCTGCTGCACGCCGTGCGCCGCGCCCTGGCCTGAGCCGCGTGGGGGTCGTCGTCGCGGCGGCCGATCAGTTCTTCTCGATGCGCGCGATGGCCTGCACCGGCGTCACGTCCCCGAACACGACCGCCATCAGCCCCGGCAGGTAGCGATCCATCATCATCACGTTGGGCACGACGACCTGGCGGCACAGGGGCGGCGTCAGCTCGGTGCCCTCGACGTCGATCGCCGTCTTGTAGCGGATCTCGCCGTCGCCGTAGTCCATCTCGAAGTTGCCCACGATCATCCCGTAGTTGGCGCGGGTGATGAACTCGGCGGCGGCCGGCCGCTTGTCCTCGGGCACGGTGATCGGGCACAGGGAGTAGAAGACGAACTGGTCGAACTCGGTGCGCGCCTTGGCGTAGCAGGTCCAGGATCCGCTGTCGCCCTGGAAGGCGCTGCGCAGGGCCGTCTCGCCTTCGACGAGCTGCACCGGCCAGTTGTCGCCGTCGAAGTAGGCCACGATCACTTCGAACATCGTCGGCACACCACCCTCCTCGGTCTTCGCCTCGGCGCCGCGCACCCTATCAACGGGGCGGGGCGAACGGAACCGGATCAGCCGCGCAACGGACGCTCTTTGTCGCCGTCGCGCAAGCGCAGGCGGAAGCCCTCGAAGCGGGGCAGCCAGGCGGGGGGCGGCGGATCGCGGCGGCGGCCGGCGGTCTTCACCAGCGTCGCCACGCGGCGCTCGACGTCGTACTCCACGCGGTAGCTGACGTCGGCGAAGTCGAGCGTGCGCGGGAAGCTGCGGTCGAGGCGCTCCCGGTCGTGCGCCGGCAGATCCGCGGCGCGCAGATCCTCGGGGCTCAGCAGCGCGAGGTCGTCGCCGTGCTCGAGGCCCAGCTCCTCGATGCGGGCGGCGATCCACGCGTCCAGCGGCGGCGGCGGATCTTCGTCCACCAGCCGGGCGTGCAGCGCGCGGGCCTCGAGGCGCTCGGCGGTCTCGGCGCGCACCTCGGGCCATAGGCGGCCCTCGAGGAAGGCGGCCGCGACGGCCTCGCGCGCCAGCGCACCCTCGGGCACCGCCTCCCACGTCTCGAGCACCTTGCGCGCGTGGACCCGCTCGTGGGTCGCGAGGATGCGCCCGCCGCGCACCACGGTGCGGGCCACTCGCACCCGCCCCACCCCGGCCTCCACCAGCCACGCGAGGGGCACCGGCAGGGCGCAGGTGATGCGGATCTCGCGGTCGCGCGGCCCGGCACCGAAGGCGCGCGTCTCGAGCACCACGACCGCCTCGATGCGCGCGCCCGCCGGCGCCTCGATCTCGGCCGCCAGGGCGCTCTCGCGGCCCAACACCGCCTCGGTCCCGCCGCCGCTCCAGGCCACGCCCTTCTTGCGCCGGCGCGCCACGTAGGCGCTGCGGTGATCGGCGCCCAGGACGGTCAGCGCGAGGCGGCGCCGATCGATCGGCGGATCGCCCTCCACCGCGGCCACGTCGAACGCGCGCCGCAGCCGCCGCGCGTTGCGCCGCGCGGCGTCGAGGGCCGCGGCGTCGAGCCCGTGCCGGCCGGGCTGACCGACGCGCACCGCGCGGATGGCGGCCACGCCGTCGCAGCCGCCCAGCCGCAGATCGTCGTCGGGCTGATCGGGCCGCGCCCGGAAGAGCGGCCGGTCCACGGCCAGGGCGGCCACCAGGTCGAGGGCGTCGGCCAAGGCGCCGGTGCGGCGGGCCTCGATCAGCAGGCGGCCCAGCGCGGCGTCGAGGGGCAGGCCGAACAGGGTGCGGCCGGTGTCGGTCAGGGCGCCCGCGTCGTCCAGCGCGCCCAGCGCCCGCAGCTCCTCGACCGCGGCGTCGATCGCGTGCCCGTGCGGGGCGTCGAGGAAGGGCAGATCGGCGCAGGCCGCGTCACAGGCCGCCGCGCCCAGCACCAGCGGCACCAGCGACTCGCGGTACACCTCGGGGGGCGTGCTCGACTCGAGCCGCGCCTGCGCGCTCCACAGGCGATAGCACACGCCGGCCGCCGTGCGGCCCGCGCGCCCGGCGCGCTGATCGGCGCTGTCCTGCGCCACCGGCCCCAGCGCGAGGAAGCCTCGCCCGCCGCGGTAGTGGGTGCGGCGCACCAGCCCCGCGTCGACGACCACGCCGATGCCCGGCACCGTCAGCGAGGTCTCGGCCACGTTGGTCGCCAGCACCACCTTGCGCCGCGGCGTCGGCCGGAAGACAGCGGCCTGCGCGTCCAGGCCCAGACCGCCGTGCAGGGGGATCACGCTCAGGTCCGCGCGGCCGGCGAGGGCGCGCTCGGCGGCCCCGATCTCGGCCTTGCCGGGCAGGAACACCAGGACGTCGCCGGGATCGTCGCGCGCCGCGTCGAGGGCCGCGCGGACCCGCGACTCGAGGCCGCGCGCCTCGGGCAGCAGCGCGCCGCCCGGCAGGTGCCGGACGTCGACCGGCCAGGTGCGCCCCTCGGCGGCCAGGTGTGGGCCGCCCAGCCACGCGGCGATCCGCTCGGCGTCCAGCGTGGCCGACATGACCACCAGGCGCGCGCCGTCGCGGCGCAGCAGCGCGGCCAGCAGATCGACGTCCAGGCTGCGCTCGTGGAACTCGTCGAGCACCACCACCGCCCACCCCGCGAGGCCGTCGGCCGCGCGCATGCGCAAGGCGACGCCGGGGGTCACGAAGAGCAGCTCGGTGTCGCGCCCGCTGCGGTCGTCGTCGCGCACCCGATAGCCCACGCGGCCCCCGAGGCGCTCACCCAGCTCGTCGGCGACGCGCGCGGCCAGCCCGCGGCAGGCCACCCGCCGCGGCTCGACCACCAGGGTCGGCCCGCGCCCCAGGCACCACACCGGCACCCGCGTCGACTTGCCGGAGCCGGTGGGCGCGGACACCACCACCGAGCCCGCGTCCAGGCGGGCGCGCAGATCGGGCTCGAGGGCGTCGATGGGCAAGGGGTCGCGGCGCATCGCGGCACCATACGGGAGGCGCGGCCCCGACCCAAGCGGCGGGCCGCCCCGCGCGGTCATCGTCAGCGGGTGACGCCGGTGATGGCCAGCGCGACCGCCATCAGCATCGCGCCCACCTCGACCCGCCGGGTGAGCGCGTCGCTCATCCCCGTGCGCACCTTCTTGCCGATCAGGTTGCCGCTGGTGACGGCGACGGCCAGCACCAGCGACCAGCCCAGGGTGGACGGCCCGATGAGGCCCTCGACGGCGTAGGCGGTGAGGCGGCCCGCGTGCATCGTGAAGGCGCAGCCGGCGGCCGTCGCGAGGTACGCGCCGCCGCTGAGGCCGGCGGCCAGCATCAGGGGCGCCGTCAGCAGACCGGCGCCGCCCGCGCCGGCCGCGACCACCCCGACGCCCAGGCCCGCGGGCGTGATGAAGCGCGCCTTCGGCCGCCACTGGAACCAGCCGAGCGCGCGCGCCGCCCCGAGCAGGGCCATGCCCGCCATGATGCCGAACAGGACGCCCTGCGGCAGCCGCGTCACCACCAGCCCGCCCAGCAAGCTGCCGGGCAGCGCGCCGGCGATGAAGGCCCCGAAGAGCGCGAAGTCGGTCTCGCGCCGGAACAGCCACCAGCGGTGCAGGTTGCCGATGCCCAGCGCCGGCGCGGTGACGGCCAGCGCCGTCATCGGATCCCACACCACCGCCAGGCCCAACATCAGCACCGCGCCGCCGCCCACGCCGGTGATGGTGGTCAGCATGCCGGCGGCGAGGGCGAAGAGGACGGGGATCATGGCAGCGGCCTCCGGTGCGATGGACGGACACAGCATGCGCCGCCGCTCGGAGGCCTTCCAATCGATTGTTTCGCTGATTATCATCAGCTCCACCTATGGTTCACGAGCTGCTCCACTTCCTGCTGGTGGTCGAGCACGGCACGCTGACCGCCGCCGCGCGCCACGCCCACCTCAGTCAGCCCGCGCTGACCGCGTCCATCCAGCGGCTGGAGCAGGCGATGGCCGCGCGGCTGTTGGAGCGCGGACGCTCGGGCGCCCGCGTCACCGCGGCGGGCGAGGCCCTGCTGCCCCACGCGCGCGCGGCGCTGGCCGCCGTCGAGGACGGCCGCCGCGCCGTGGCCGAGGTGCAGGGCCTGGCCGCCGGCGAGGTCCGCATCGGCGCGGGCGCCACCGCCTGCACCTACCTGCTGCCCGAGCGCCTGGCCGCCTTCCGGGCCGCGCACCCGGGCATCATCTTCCGGCTGCGCGAGGGCAGCCCCGAGGTGCTCTTGGATCTGCTCGAGGCGGGCACCATCGACCTGGCCGTGCGCGCGGGCGACGCGGGCGAGCGCTGGACCGACGACCACCTGGTGCTGGTGACCGCGCCCGGCGTCGACGCCACCGCCGCGCCCTTCGTCACCTTCCCCCCCGGCTCGTCCACGCGCGGCTTGCTGCAGCGCCACTTCCCCGAGGCCCGCGTCGCGATGGAGCTGAGCGGCATCGGCGCCATCAAGAGCCACGTCCGCGCCGGCATCGGCGTCGCGCTGGTCAGCACGCACGCGGTCGCGCGCGAGTTGGCCGACGGGCGCCTGGTGCAGGTGCCCGACCCGCGCACCCCGGTCACCCGCACCCTGCGCCTCGTGCACCGCGGCGTCGATCGCCTGCCGCCCGCCGCCGCCGCCCTGCGCGCGGCGCTGCTGGCCGAGGGCGCGCCGTGAGGGGCGCCGCCGCGCCCCTGGCCCTGGGGATCGCCTGGGCGACGCTGATGGCGCTGCTCGCTGCGGGCGGTCACCGCCCGTCCGCCGCCCACGGCCTGCCGGTCAGCGCCGATCGCTACTACGGCGTCGCCGCCTTCTACCTGGCCCCGCTGTGCGTGGCGCTCTGGTGGCTGCTGGCCGCGGTGACGCACCGCGCCGCCCGGCGCCTCGGAGGCCACGCCGACGCCGCCGCCCTGCGCGCCGCCCTGGGGCCGGCCTGGGCGCTGCCCCTGCTGCTGGCGCTGGTGCTGCCCGATCTGGTGGTGTACCTGGCCGCGGGCCACGCCGCCCTGGGCCGCGCGCTGCCCTACTACGCCCCGCTCGCCGTGCTCGCCTGCGCCGCCGCCTGCACCCGCGCGACGGCCCGCGTCACCGGGCTCGGCGCCGGCCGGGCCTTCGCCGCCGCCGCCGCCGGCCTGCTGGCGCACGCCCTGCCCGCCGCCTCGCTGATCAGGTGACAGCGCATGGTCAATCGCGCGCCGATGATCCATGCTGCGTGCCCGACGCGCTCCGCGTCACACCACCCCGAGGGAGCCTGCCGATGAAGTCGCCGCCGACGACCCGCGAGGAGCTGCTGACCGACCTGGCCCGCCACGACACCCGGCGCGCCAAGGTCGCGGTCACCGACATCGACGGCGTCCTGCGCGGCAAGTACCTGCACATCGACAAGCTGCGGTCGGCCCTCGAGGGGGGCTTCGGCTTCTGCGACGTGGTCTTCGGGTGGGACGCCGGCGACGTCTGCTACGACGACGCCGCGTACACCGGCTGGCACACCGGCTACCCGGACGCCCTCGCCCGCCTGGACGTGTCGACCTATCGCGAGATCCCCTGGGAGGAGAACACGCCCTTCCTGCTCGGCGACTTCGAGGGGCCCGACGGCGGCCCGCTGCCGGTGTGCCCCCGCCGCACCCTGCGCGGCGTCATCGAGCGCGCGCGCGGCCTGGGCTACGAGGCGCGCTTCGGCCTCGAGTTCGAGTGGTTCAACTTCGCCGAGACGCCCGACTCCTTCGCCGCGAAGGGGGGGCGCGCGCCGACGCCGGCCACGCCCGGCATGTTCGGCTACTCGCTGCTGCGCTCGAGCCAGAACCACGCCTACTTCCGCGATCTGATGGAGCAGCTCGCCGACTTCCGGGTGCCGATCGAGGGCCTGCACACCGAGACCGGGCCCGGCGTGTACGAGGCCGCCATCCTCTACAGCGACGCGCTCGAGGCCGCCGACCGCGGGGTGCTCTTCAAGGCGTCGGTCAAGGAGATCGCCTTCCGCCACGGCCTGCTGGCCAGCTTCATGGCCAAGTGGAACCCCAGCCTGCCCGGCTGCAGCGGGCACATGCACCAGAGCCTGTGGCGCGACGGCCAGAACGTCTTCCACGGCGCGGGCGCGCACGGGATGAGCGACACGTTCCGCCACTACCTCGCCGGCCAGCTGGCGCTGCTGCCCGAGCTGCTGGTGCTGATGGCCCCCACGATCAACAGCTACAAGCGCCTGGTCGAGGGCATGTGGGCGCCCACCAAGGCGACCTGGGCCGTCGACAACCGCACGGTGGCGCTGCGGGTCATCCCCGGTGGCCCCAAGTCGACGCGCCTCGAGACGCGGGTGAGCGGCAGCGACATGAACCCCTACCTGGGCGTGGCGGCGGCCCTGGGCGCCGGCCTGTGGGGCATCGAGCAGAAGCTCGAGCTGACCGCGCCCCCGGTGAAGGGCAGCGGCTACGCGGCCGACGCGCCGCGGCTGCCCCGCGACCTGAACGAGGCCACGGACGCCTTCGAGAGGAGCGACGTGGCCCGCGCGCTCTTCGGCGACGCCTTCGTCGACCACTTCGTCACGACCCGGCGCTGGGAGTGGCGGCAGTACCGCGCCGCGGTGACCGACTGGGAGCTGCGGCGCTACTTCGAGATCATCTGACGCATCGGACCTCGGGCGCCCGGAGCGCCCGGCCACCTCAGCGAGGACATCCTTGAGCGACATCGTCGGCTACAACTTCCCCACCGCCATCCGCTTCGGCGTCGGCGCCCGCCGCCAGCTGCCCGACGCCCTCGGCGCCGCCGGCGTCGAGCGGGTGCTCGTCGTCACCGACCGCGGCGTCGCCGCGCTGCCCTGGTTCGAGCCGCTGGTCGAGTGGGTGCGCTCGACCGCGCAGGCCGTCGCCGTCTTCGACGGCGTCTGGGGCAACCCGGTCGTCAGCCAGGTCGACGCCGGCGTCGAGGCCGGCCGGGCCGTCGAGGCCGACGCCATCGTCGCGGTCGGCGGCGGCGCGGCGCTCGACGTGGCCAAGGCCATCGCGCTGATGCTGAACCACCCCGGCCACCTGTTCGACTACGAGGACGGCAAGCCGGACGCCCGGCCGGTGGACCAGCCCATCCCCTACCTGATCGCCTTGCCGACCACCGCAGGCACCGGCAGCGAGGTGGGCCGCAGCGCGGTCGTCAGCGACGACACCACCCACGCCAAGAAGATCATCTTCGATCCCAAGCTGCTGCCCCGGCTGGTGCTGGCCGATCCCGAGCTGACGCTGGGTCTGCCGCCGCACCTGACCGCGGCCACGGGCATGGACGCGCTGACGCACCTCGTCGAGGCCTTCCTCGCCAAGGGCAAGCACCCGATGGCAGACGGCATCGCGCTCGAGGGGCTGCGCCTGGTGGCCGAGCACCTCGAGGACGCCGTGCGCTTCGCCGGTGACCCGGAGGCGGATCGCGAGGCCCACCTGGCGGCGCGCGCGGGCATGCTGGACGCCTCGCTCATGGGCGCGGTGGCCTTCCAGAAGGGCCTGGGCGTCACCCACTCCTGCGCCCACGCCCTGTCGACGGTGTGCGACCTGCACCACGGCCTCGCCAACGCGCTGATGATGCCCGCGTGCATGCGCTTCAACCTCGAGACGGTGCCGGATCGCTTCGAGCGCCTCGCCGCCACCGTCGGCGCCCCCGGCGGCCCCGGCTTCGTCGCCTGGATCGAGCGCCTGCGCGGCGCCGTGGGCCTGCCGCCCTCGCTGATCGCCCAGGGGGTGCCGCGCGACGCCCTCGATCGCCTCGTCGAGGTGGCCCTCGCCGACGGCTGCCACCCCAACAACCCGCGCGCCGTGGGCGCCGACGACCTGCGCGCGCTGTTCCTGGAGGCCTTCGACGCATGAGCGCGCTGACCCTGCTGAACCCGGCCGATGGCACCGTGCTGCGCGAGCTGCCCGCCGACGACGCGGTCAGCGTCGGCGCGAAGATCGCGGCGGCGCGCGCGGCCCAGCCCGCCTGGGCCGCCCGCCCCTTCGCCGAGCGCCGCGCGATCATCACCCGCTTCCGCGACCTGCTGATCGAGCGCAAGGACACGCTGGCGCTGACGACCACCGCCGAGACCGGCAAGCCGGTGCGGCAGGCCCGCAACGAGATCGCGGCCACGCCGGCGCGGGTGGACTTCTTCGTCGAGCACACCGCCGCCCTGCTGGCGCCTCGGCTGATGCACCGGCAGCCCGACGCCGGGGTGCCCGGCGCCGCGGCGCTCGAGGAGATCGTCACCTTCGACCCGCTGGGCGTGGTCGCCAACATCTCGGCGTGGAACTACCCCTGGTTCGTGGGCACCAACGTCATCGTGCCCGCGCTGCTGTGCGGCAACGCGGTGATCTACAAGCCCTCCGAGCACGCGACGCTGACCGGGCTGGCCATCGCCGGGCTGCTGCACGAGGCCGGCGTGCCCGACGACGTGTTCGTGCCGGTGGTGGGGGCCGGCGACACCGGCGCGGCCCTGCTCGAGCACCCGCTCGACGGCGTCTTCTTCACCGGCTCGTACGCGACCGGGGTGAAGGTGGCGGCGGCGGCGGCGCGCCACCTGGCCCCGGTGCAGCTGGAGCTGGGCGGCAAGGACGCCGCGTACGTCACCGACGAGGTCGATCCGGCCGCCGTCGCCGCGGCGGTGGCGGACGGCGCCTTCTACAACGCCGGGCAGAGCTGCTGCGCGGTGGAGCGCGTCTACGTCCACGAGGCGGTGTACGAGCCCTTCGTCGAGGCCTTCGTCGAGGCGGTGCGGGGCTTCGTGATGGGCCCGCCGACCGACGAGGGCACCTACATCGGGCCCCTGTGCCGGGCGCCGCAGCTCGCCGTGCTGCAGGCGCAGGTCGAGGACGCGCTGCACAAGGGAGCCACGCTGCGCTGCGGCGGCCACCGGGCGGATCGCGCGGGCTGGTACTTCGAGCCCACGGTGCTGACCGAGGTCGACCACACGATGGCCGTGATGCGGGAGGAGTCCTTCGGCCCGATCATCGGCATCGAGCGGGTGGCCGACGACGCCGAGGCCATCGCGCGCATGAACGACACGGCCTATGGACTGACCGCGGCCGTTTATGGGCGCGACCGGGCGCGCGCCGCGCGCATCTTGGAGCGCATGAACACCGGCACCGTCTATTGGAACTGCTGCGACCGCGTCAGCCCGAACCTGCCCTGGAGCGGGCGCGGGCACTCCGGCGTGGGCGCCACCTTGTCGACCGAGGGCATCCGGGCCTTCCTGCGGCCGCGCGCCTGGCACCTGCGGGCGCCGTGAAGGCCGAGCTCCCCCGACTGACGCGCCGCGTCGAGGACCTGGTGCGCGGCGGGGGCAACGCCAACCGCCTCGTCGTCGAGACGGACGCGGGCTTCGTGGTGCTGCGCGGGGCGCGCGGCGCCGACGCGGTGCAGGTGGAGGCGCAGGGCGGCCGTCACCTGCCGGCGGATCGTCGCCTGAGCGCGGAGCAGGTGCGGGTGCTGACCGACGCTGGCCTGCGGCAGGCGTCCGCGGCCCAGTGCTTTCGGGGCAGCCTGCCCCTGGCCGCGCCGGGCGACGCCGAGCGCGTCGCGAGCCTCGCCCTGCACCTGCTGTCGACCGTGTACCGCAGCCTGCCCGACGAGCCCCTCCGGCTGGTCCACGAGGCCGGAGAGCGGCCCGCGCTCGATGACAGCCGGCTGGTCGCCGCGATGACCCACCTCAGCCGCGCGCGCGACGCCGCCGCGCGCAACAAGGTGTACCTGGCACTGTGTCGGGCTCACCTGGTGTTGCCCCTCGCCGAGGGGGCGGCCGACGACGATCCGATCCCCCGCGAGATCGACCGTCTGGCCGACCTGCCGGTGGCAGCCGTCTTCACCGACTGGGATACCCTGGACGCATTCGCCCCTCGTGGCCTTCCCACGGTCGTGCTTCAGGGCTTCGACATCTTCCCTCTGCTCGACGCCCACCGGGTGGCGTCGGTGCAGATCAACCCACGGGGGCGCGTGGGCGGCGAGCTGTATCGCAACGAGATCCAGACCATCACCGACGGCATCAAGCGGATCCGCGGCGTGCACTGAGGGCGAGGCGCACCCTGCACCCACGGGCGAGGGTGCACGGACAGGCATCGGGAGAATGGGAGGTCCGGCGGCCCTAAAATTCCGCCTGCTTCGTATATTTCCAACATTCGATGGTCAAAGAACTTGGCCTCGCCTCGTTATCTTGCTAGCTTCCGGCCGACTGGTCGGGGGTATGTCCATGCGCACGCGCAGGCTCGTGAGTTCGTGTATCGCCGGTTTGTGTCTGGTCGTCGCCGCGGCGACCCACGCACAGACCACCGCCTTCAGCACCGACGTGTCGATCGCCATCGACCGCGGACTGGCCTGGCTGGATGCCAACGGCGTCTACGCCAACCCCAGTTCGGCCGGTGATGGCGCGGGCTTGAGCGCCCTCGCACTTTTGGAGAAGCGCGCCAGCGCGGACCAGGGGGCGCCGGGCACGGGCTACGACGGCGCGAGCCCGGCCGACCAGGCCCGCCTCGACGCGGTGATGAGCTACATCATCACGCGCGCCCTGGCCGAGACCTTCTACGCCTACCGCGACGGCGCGGATCTGATGGCGCTGGCGGTCTACGCGCGCAGCGGCGGCCCCGATCAGGCCGGCGCCCTCGCCGCGATCGACGCCATCGTGGATCGCGCGGTCGCCGCGCAGGGCGGCCACGGCTACTGGTGCTACCGCAACGGCGCCTGCGAGGACTCGTCGACGACGCAGTTCACGGTCGCCGGCCTGGCGGCCGCGCGGGGGGTGTACACCGACCCCGGCACGGCCGATCCGGTGCGGGTCGCCGCCATCGACGCCGCGCTGGCGACGGTGCGAGCCACCTACGCGGCCGACTCGACCTCGAACGGTCTCACCGCCAGCGAGCGCGGCCACCCCTACCGACCGGGCCAGGCCAACTCGATGCAGCAGACCTCGTCCAGCCTCTGGATCCTGCAGATCGGCGGCGGGTCGATCGGCGATCCCGCCGTACAGGGCGCGCTCGAGTGGCTGCGCAACCGCTACAACTACCTCACCATCGGCGGCGCCAACGGCGGCTGGCGGCAGAGCTACTACTACATGCTGTGGGCCTCGTCCCGTGCCTTCCAGCTGCTGGAGGAGGCCGACCTGGCGCCGCCCCCGGGCGGCCTGTCGACCGCCGACCTGGGCACGCTGCCCGCCGGTGACGCGCCGGCCTTCGCCAACCGCCTCGAGCGCCTCGACCCGGCCGCCCTCCCCCGCGTGGCCTCGTTCGGTGCCGAGGGCGTCGGCTACTACGCCGATCCGCGCGAGCCGGCCCGGTGGTACTTCGACTACGCCTACACCATCCTCACCCGCCAGGATCTGCAGGGCCGCTTCACCCCGCCCCCGACCGACGCGGTGTGGAACAACTTCTCGGCCCATGCCTACGCCATCCTGGTGTTGGAGCGCTCGATCGGCGGCGGCTGCGTCGACAGCGACGCCGACGGCGTGTGCGACACCGACGACAACTGCCCCCAGGTGAGCAACGCGGCGCAGGCGGACGCCGACGGGGACGGCCGCGGCGACGCCTGCGACAACTGCCCGGCCACGCCGAACGCGGATCAGGCGGACAGCGACGCCGACGGCGTGGGCGACGCCTGCGCCTGCGTGGCGGTCGACGAGACCTGCAACGGCGCCGATGACGACTGCGACGGGGCCATCGACGAGGGCGTGCTGAACGCCTGCGGCGCCTGCGGCGACGTGCCGACCGAGGTGTGCAACGGCGTGGACGATGACTGCGACGGGGCCATCGACGAGGGCGTGCTGAACGCCTGCGGCGCCTGCGGCGACGTGCCGACCGAGGTGTGCAACGGCGCGGACGACGACTGCGACGGCGAGACCGACGAGGGCGTCACCAACGCCTGCGGTGCCTGCGGCCCGGCCCCCGCCGAGGCATGCAACGGGCTCGACGACGACTGCGACGGCGCCATCGACGAGGGCACCCTGAACGCCTGCGGCGCCTGCGGGGCGACGCCCGACGAGGTGTGCAACGGCCTCGACGACGACTGCGATGGCACCATCGACGAGGCCATCGACGGCGGCGCCTGCGCGGCCGGTGAGGGCGCCTGCCGCCGCGAGGGTCGGCTGGTGTGCGTGGCCGGCAGCGACGGCGAGAACCTGCTGGCCAACGGCGGCTTCGAGGAGCCCCCGGTCGACGGCGGCTGGACGATCCTGCCCAGCGTGCCCGGCTGGACCCTGACCGCCGGCCCCAACGTCGAGATCCAGACCAGCGCCCGCGGCGTGCCCTACGAGGGCAACCAGTGGGTGGAGCTGGACGGCCACCCGGCGCCCGGCGCGAGTTGCATCGCGCAGACCATCACCACCGTGGCCGGCGCGCCCTACGCGCTGTCGTTCGCGCACTCCGCCCGCCCGGGCGTGACGGACAACCGCGTCGGCGTGACCGTCGACGGCGCGCTCATCGACATCGCGGACGCCAGCGGCGCCGGCGTCGGCGGCAACGTCTGGACCGTCTACCGCTACGACCTGATCGCCAACGGCGACACGCTGACCCTGGAGTTCTGTGACCTGAGCGAGAGCCAGCCCACGCTGGGTGGCTTCATCGACGACGTGCGGCTGGCGCAGGCCGTCGGCCTGGTCTGCGACGCGGTCGCCGGCGAGCCGAGCGACGAGATCTGCGACGGCGCCGACAACGACTGCAACGGCGAGATCGACGACGTGCCGCCGGCCGTCTGTGACCGCGCCAGCATTCTCGGGGCCGAGCAGGGGCTGCAGAAGAACGGCGCGCCGGTGGCCGCCAACCGCAGCAACCCCCAGGACGCCCTGAGCAGCGGCGACCCGTTCTTCTCGCTGGGCTTCGGCGGCACCTTCGAGTTCGGCTTCGGCGTGGCGCCCGCGTCGCTGCGCGTGGGCGAGCGCACCAACGGCGGGTACCCGCTCGAGGCGGCGCGGCTCGACGCGTGGGTCGACGGCGCCTGGCAGCCGGTGGGCGAGCTGCGCAACGGCCAGGCCGCGGGCGAGTTCCCGCGCTTCGAGCAGACGATCGACATCCCGGAGGCCCTGCGCAGCACGCGCCTGCGGCTGGTGGACGTGAGCGATCCGGCCCCCTTCCCCGCCGAGGCCGACGGCTTCGACATCGATGGCATCGTGGCCCTGTACGACGGGTGCGCCGAGGTGCCCGCCGAGATCTGCGACGGCATCGACCAGAACTGCGACGGGCAGATCGACGAGGGCGTCACCAACGCCTGCGGCACCTGCGGTGACGTGCCCGCCGAGGCGTGCAACGGCGCCGACGACGACTGCGACGGCGAGACCGACGAGGGCGTCACCAACGCCTGCGGTGGCTGCGGCGACGTGCCCGAAGAGACCTGCAACGGCGCCGACGACGACTGCGACGGCGAGACCGACGAGGGCGTCACCAACGCCTGCGGTGGCTGCGGCGAGGTGCCCGCCGAGACCTGCAACGGCGTCGACGACGACTGCGACGGCGAGACCGACGAGGGCACCGGCGGCGGCGCCTGCTCGATGGGCGTGGGCGTCTGCCTGCGCGAGGGCACCCTGCGCTGCGACCCCGCGGGCGACGGCGATCTGGTGTTCAACGGCGACTTCGAGCTGCCCGAGGTGCCCGCCGCCTGGCGCGCCTACGGTGACATCCCCGGCTGGCGCCTGAGCGCGGGCCCGTCGATCGAGGTGCAGCGCGATGTCGGCGGGTGGGACAGCTTCGACGGCACCCAGCACGTCGAGCTGGCCTCGACCGGCAACGGCGGCGCGTGCATCGCGCAGAGCGTCGCGACCATGCCCGGCGCGGCCTACACCTTCGGGTTCGCGTTCAGCGCCCGCCCGAGCGTCCAGTTCAACGCCATCGAGGCGCGCTGGAACGGCGCCGCGGTGGCGGTGGTCGACGCGGACGGGCGCGGCCAGGCCACGACGGCCTGGGACACCTTCACCTATCAGGTCGTCGCGCAGGGCTCCGAGACGGAGATCGAGTTCTGCGACGTCTCGGGCACCGGCCGGACGGTCGGCGGCTTGATCGACGGCATCTCGCTGCGGCGCGCCGGGCTGGTCTGCGACGCGGAGCCGGGGTCGCCGCAGACCGAGATCTGCAACGACCTCGACGACGACTGCGACGGCGCCATCGACGAGGGCGACGTGTGCGGCTGCACGCCGGCGCCCGAGGGCGAGACCTGCAACGGCGTCGACGACGACTGCGACGGCGCCATCGACGAGGGCAACGTCTGCGGCGGCTGCGTGCCGGATCCGATGGGCGAGCAGTGCAACCGCCGCGACGACGACTGCGACGGCGCCATCGACGAGGGCGACGCCTGCCCCTGCATCCCCGCCCCCGAGGGCGAGACCTGCAACCGCCGCGACGACGACTGCGACGGCC
>JAUHXL010000399.1 GCA_030426945.1 bacterium | reverse complement strand
GCGGCTTGCTCAGCGTCACGGGCGGCAGCACGCGCCCCTGCAGGTGATACGCGCCGAGGCTCTGCGTGCGGTAGTAGTGGCTCAGCGTGTCGGGCTTGGCGTAGGTCGGATCGAACAGCAGATCCTGATAGTAGGCCGCCAGCTTCTCGCCCTGCGCGGCGTCGCCGGCGTAGCGATCGAAGGCCCGGTCGGGGAACTGCACCAGCACCACCAGCAGCGCGTGCGGGCGGTCCTTCGGGGCGTACACCGGCGGGATGTGATCCCAGCGCAGCACCGGGTGGCCCAGGCGCTCGAAGCGGAGCCCGGCGAGGTCCTCCACCAGCCGCCGCTTGCCCGCCTCGAGCTCGGTGGCCGGCGCGGCGACCGCGGGCAGGGCCAGGGCCCACGTCAACAGACCCACGACGATGCGTGTCATCAGACCATCTGCTCCGGCGGCCGGGTGTTGTTCGCGCCACCGGCCAGCCGCATCAGCCGATAACCCAGGTCCGTGCGGATGACCGCCAGCAGCAGCAACAGCAGCGTCACCGCGACGCCGCCCACCAGCCACAGGTTGTAGGCCTCGCGCACGTACACCTTGCCCTCGCCCACGGCCGGCACGACCGTCGGCTGCCACGGGAAGCCATAGCGTCCCACCAGCGTCTTGAGGCGCACCAGGTGGATGACGGGCACGCCCTGGAAGGCGAAGCGGTTCATCACCGAGTCCACCTCGGCGGCCCCGCGCGGCGCCTTCCGGTTCAGCCCCGGCCGGTACAGCTTCTTGCCGATGTGCGTGCCCACCGAGGCCGAGCCGCCGCCCACGTTGATGTAGGCCTTGTAGGGCCGCCCCTGGGCGCGGTCGCGGTAGACCGCCATGCGCTTCTCGACCGCGTCGGACAGCGACTCGGGCATCAGCAGCTGCAGCCCGTGCTGCCGGATGCGCTCGAGCAGCAGCGCCTTACCCCCCTCGTCGAGGCCCACGCCGGCGTCCTCGAGGCCACCGAGCGAGGCCGCCACCGAGCGGTTGCCGAACAGCTTGCGCTCGACGAAGGCGTGCTCCATGTCGATCCACAGCAGGTTCGGATCGTTGGCGCCGAACTGGCTGGCCGAGGCGCTCGAGATGGCCACGGCCTCGACGCCCAGCGTCTCGAGCGCCGCCAGCACCGACACGTTGAGCGCCGGGAACGAGCCCGAGAAGGCCACGGCCACCAGGTCGCCGCGCTGCACCTCGATGCGCTCGAGGAAGGCCACCATCACCGCGGCGAAGTTCGGGTTGACCGAGCTCTGCTTCGCCGGCAGGACGCCGGTGTTCGAGGTCACCGGCGAGATGAGCGGGCCGATGACGCCCGAGTGCATGGGATCGGTCTCGGGCGAGATGACCCAGCCGCGCGCCAGCCGCTCGGACTTGATCACCTCGAAGGCCTGCCGCGCCAGCCGCGCCGCCGCCACCTTCTTCTCGAAGTGGGGCTGCTCGACGGTCACCCGGAAGTGCTCGACCGCGAACAGGCCGAGCACCGCCGCCGCCACCACGATGGCCAGCTCGACCCGCGACACCTTGTGCGGACGCCAGTAGATGCGCTTCATGGGGTGGGCAGATCCTCTCCGAGCACCAGGATCAGCACCAGGCGCGCCATGATCGACACGACGACGATCGAGGCCGCCGTCTCGACGATGCCCTGCCGCGCCATCCAGATGGCGATCAGGCCGGGGATGATGTAGCCGATGACGTCGTACTCGGGGCCCATCGCGAAGGCCCCGCCGGCCAGGCCGCGCAGGCCCGCGCCCATCAGGTAGCCCACCAGGATGGTCAGCGCGGTGCGGCGCCGGCCGTACAGGATCGACACCGAGCCCAGCGACCGCACGATGCCGTAGGTCAGCACGCCGGCGAGCAGCGTCATCGCCACCGCGCCGGGCGTCGGCAGGTACAGGGCGATGTAGCCCGGCACGACCATGCCGCCGGCGGCCAGGCCGAACAGCTCGGTGAACAGCAGGCTGAGCACCAGCCCGATGCCCACCGAGAGCGGGAGGATCTCGAACACCTAAGCGACCTCCAGCGGAGCGGGGGGCTCCCGGTTCTTGAAGAAGCGGACGACGTCCAGGCCCAGCCCGCCGATGTTGCCCATGCCCATCACCAGGGTGGCGCGCCCGGAGAGCCCGACGAGGGTCTCGAAGAGGCGGTCGACCGGCATGGCCTCGCAGTAGGTCACCTTCTCGGGCGCGAAGCCCCGCTCGATGGCGGCGCGCGCGAACGGGTAGGTGCCGGTGCCCATGAGCACCAGGTGGTCGATGCCCGGCCACGACGCGCAGGCCTCGCCGAGCTGGCGGCTGCGGTCGCCGCGATCAGCGCGGCAGTTGAACAACGCCAGGCGGCGATCCACGTCCGCGTGGCGGCGCAGCATCATGCGCCAGATCTGCTCGGTGGACTCGGGATCGTTCGCCGCGAAGCCGTTGACGAAGCGGAGCTGGCGGCCGAAGAAGTCGACCGCGTGGGTGGTCATCGCGCCGGGATCCGGCGGCGCCGCCCACATGCCGCGCAGGGCCGTGGCGCGGTCCACGCCCAGGTCGGCGCACACCTTCAGCGACAGGGCGAGGTTGTCGGGGTGCTCGGTGTAGGCGAAGCCGGCCAGATCCGCCTCGCCGATGGACGCGACGTCGTCCGCGTCGACCGCCACCAGGCGCGTGCCGCGATCCTCACAGGCCTCGGCGAAGATGCCCAGGTGGTCGCGCTCGGCGGTGTAGAGCACGCCGCCGACCGGCACCATGCCGGCCAGCGCGCGGGCCACGTCGACCTCGCCGGGCCCCATCACGTCCAGGTGATCGGGCCGCGCGTTGGTGATGACCCCGTGCGTCGCGCGCACCATGCGCGCCTCGCTCAGCCACTGCAGCGCCGGCTGCAGCGCCATGCACTCGATCACCAGCGCCTCGGCCCCGACCTCGGCCGCCGCGCGCACGATGCGCACCTGCTCGATCACGTTGGCGCGCGCCGGCCGGAAGACCGGCACCTCCTTGCCATCGGGGAAGATGAAGCGGGCCAGCGTGCCGGTGGTCTTCGCGCAGGTCGTCTTGCCGCCGGCGCGCAGGCCGGACGCGATGAGCCGCACGACGCTGGACTTGCCGCGCGTACCGTTGACGTGGACGCGCGCCGGGATGCGGCGCAGCGCCCGCCGGTGGGCGACCGTCTCGGCCGCGCCCAGGGCCGCGAGCAGCCCGGTCAACCCCGCCATCACCTCGAAGCCCAGCATCGTCCTCGCGCGTCCCCGGCTGGGCCGTACTTATCAGGCTGGGCCGCGTTCGTCACGGTGGGCTTGGTTGCCAGTCCGCCGGGAACGCGATACACGCCGGAGCATGCGCGCGCTCGCCCCGTTGCTGGTCGTGATGCTCACCACCGTGTGGTCGGCCGCCGCGCGGGCGCAGTTCCAGCTGCCCGGCCTCGGCGGGGGGGACAAGAAAGAGGCCACGGTGCGCCTCGCCGACGATCCCCGCCGCGAGGTCGAGGAGGAGCGGCGCTTCCTCGCCGACCGCCAGCAGAGCCTGCTGCTGCGCAACCAGGACGTCACCACCTGGAAGAAGCGGCGCACGGCCCTCGACGCGCGCAAGGCGGAGCTCGAGGCGCTGCGGCGCAGCCTGGTGCAGAGCCAGCCGCCCACCAAGCGGGCGCGTCGGTGGCGCGGGCGGGGCGTCGAGATCGACGAGATCGCGCCGCCCGACGCCGGCCCGCCGCCCAGCGACGGCGGGATGCCGGACGGCGGCGTCCCCGACGGCGGCGTGCCGGACGGCGGGCTCGACGGCGGGCCGCCGCCGGGCGACGGCGGCGTCGGGGACGGCGGCGTCGGGGACGGCGGCGTCGGCGACGGCGGCGGCGGCGGCGATGGCGGCGCGGTCCGGCCGCGGCCGAAGCGCAAGCCGCGCGAACAGGCGATCTACCTGCCGGTGCTGCCCCTCGACGAGGAGGGCTTCCTCAAGCCCGGCGTCCACCCCGCGCTGGTCCTCGAGATCGACCAGCTGCTGCGCGGCCTCGGCGCCCTCGACGAGGCCTACGCGTCGCTGCTGCGCATGCACGCCGAGGAGCGCAACCAGATCGTCGCCGGCCTGGCCCACGCGGACGAGCTGCTGAAGCAGATGTCCAGCGGGCGGGCGGCGGCCATCGAGGAGGACGAGAAGGCCGAGGTGGCCAGCCTCGAGCGGGCCGAGCGCATCGCGCTCGACGTCCACCTGGCCAGCATCGAGCTGTCCCTCGCCCGCGCGCGCAACCGGCAGAGCCGCGTCCACCAGCTCGGCGAGGGCGACGAGAGCGACGTGCTGCAGGCGCTGCCCTCGCTCAAGCCGCTCGAGGCCGAGGGCTTCGAGCCGTGGACCGCCTTCCTCGACTCGTTCAGCCAGGCCGAGCGCCTGCGCGTCGAGCACGAGGCGGTGCGCCGCGAGGTCGGCGAGGTGGCGTCGAAGCTGGGCAGCCTGACGCAGCAGACCGGGGCCACGCGGGAGCGGCGGTACACCCTCGAGCTGATGCTGGCCACGCGCACGCTGGACCAGAAGCGGGCCAGCTACGAGCGCGTGCTCGATCGGCTGACGCTGACCGACGAGGACATCACGCGGGCCAACGAGATCCACGAGCGGTCGGTGAGCCTGCGGCAGAAGAGCATCTCGGCCATCCAGCAGCAGCTCGACGAGCTGCAGGCCGAGGGCATCACGTCGGTCGTGCCCGGCCAGGGGGCCAACTTCGGCAACGCGCGGGTGCGGCAGGCGCAGAAGCAGGTGCTGGCCGAGGAGCTGACCTTCGAGCGGGCCAAGCTCGAGCGCGACACGTTCCGGCGCGACCTGGTCAATACGCTGGCCGGCATGCTGCAGGGCATCCGCCCGGAGCGGGCGTTCCTCGACAAGTACGCGGTGATCCTGGACGCCGAGCGCCTGCAGAGCCGCTTCGACGATCTCGAGACGCGCTGCGACGGGTGGCGCCGCGAGCAGAACGAGCTGCGGGGCGAGAAGGCGCCGCCGGCGCTCGAGGCCAACAAGAAGCAGCTGCTGAAGAGCTACGCCAAGCTGGCCGACTTCTGCATGCGCGAGGAGTGGGTGCTGGGCACCGAGCAGCGCCTCGCCGAGATCACGCGGTTCCACCTCGACCGGCTCGAGGTCGAGACGCGCACCTTCGGGTGGTACGCGTGGCGGACGCTGGTGTCGATCCTGCTGGCCGCGCTGCTGCTGGTGGTCAGCCGGTGGCTGGGTGCGGTGACGCGCAAGCTGGCGGGGCACGCCGACGACGGCAAGGACGCCGGCAAACCGACCACCGACACCGCGGGCAACGTCGACGCCAAGGCGCTGCTGCGGGCGCGGCTGGTGAGCCTGCGACGGTACGCCGCGCTGGCGCTGTACCTGGGCTGCCTGGCGGTCGTCTGGGGCGGCGCGACGCTGTTGGCCGCGCGCGGGGTGTGGGACGCCGAGGTCGAGGTCGACGTGATCATCGGGTGGGCCACCACTCCGCTGTTCGTGGTGCAGGACCGGCCGGTGTCGGCCTGGTCTTTGGTCCGGCTGATCGGCTGGGGCTTCGTGGCCGTCTGGAGCGGCCGGCTGATGCAGACCTTCGTGAGCGAGCTGCTCGAGCACTTCGAGGTCGACCGCGGCGTCCGCGAGACCGTCGGGACGATCAGCCGCTACTTCGTCATCGCCGCCGGCTTCGCGCTGGGCCTGGCGTCGGTCGGTATCGGCCTGGGGGCGCTGGCCGTCGTGTTCGGCGTCATCGGCATCGGCATCGGCTTCGGCCTGCAGAACATCGCGAGCAACTTCATCAGCGGCTTCATCATTCTCATCGAGCGCCCCATCCGGAAGGGCGACTTCGTGCAGGTGGATCAGCTGATCGGCGAGGTGAAGGAGATCAGCGCGCGCGCCACGACGCTGATGACGCGGGACGCGGTGAGCGTGATCGTGCCCAACAGCGAGTTCGTCAGCGGCAAGGTGATCAACTGGACGCTGGGGCACAACGAGCGCGTGCGCGCGCAGGTGCGCGTCGGCGTCGCCTATGGCAGCGACGTGGCCAAGGTGCGACGCCAGCTCTTGAAGGTCGCCCAGCGCCACCCCGGGGTGCTGAAGTGGCCCCAGCCCACCGTCGACATGACCGGCTTCGGCGACAGCAGCCTGAACTTCGTGCTGCACGTGTGGACCGAGCGCATCCGCACGCTGCCCGGCCTGCTGAGCGACCTGAACGTCGCCGTCGACAAGGCCTTCCGCGAGAGCGGGGTCGAGATCCCCTTCCCGCAGCGCGACCTGCACATCCGCAGCGACGCCACGAAGCCGAAGCCGGAGGCGCCGGTGGAGGGCGAGGCCGACGAGGGCGAGGGCGGCACGCCGGCGCCGGACGACGAGGGCTGATCGAGGGCGGACGCCGCGGCGCTCGGACGTGACGCCGAGGCTGCTGGGCGCCCGAACCTGCCTTGGCGACGGCAGCGCGCTGTGGCAGGGTGCTCGCCAGGCGATGGCAGACGGGCGCGGGCGTCCGATGGAGCGAACGATGAGGCAGGTGCAGGGGCGCGGCCGGCGCGGCGCGGCGCTGTGTGTGCTCGGGCTGGCGTTTGCCGTCGGCGGGTGCGACGACGAGAGGGACGCCACGGCCCTGGATGCAACCGCCGACACTGCCGCCGACGCAGCGCCCGACGTGGCCGCCGCTGCGCCCGCCGACGCGGGGCCCGAAGCCGAGGCGCGTCCGTGCGCCGTCGACGTGGCGCCGCCCGAGCCGCCCCGAGATCTCCCCTGCCCGGTCGGCGCGTGTGACGCGCCCTTTCCCGACCTCGGCGCGAGCGCGTGCCCGCCCGGATGGCGACCCGAGCGCTACGACGGCGTCGCGGGACACGTCTGCTGGCCCACCCCCCTGGCCATGGAGTGTGACCGCCCCGCGGCTGCGGGCGGCTGCGCCGCCGCCTGCGACGAACCGGCGCCCGACAGCGCGCTCCACGTCGCGGCGGACGGCGAAGGAGGCGACGGTTCGCCGGCCCGGCCCCTCACCGACCTGCCCGCGGCGCTCGC